>JAGSYU010000068.1 GCA_018262575.1 Pseudomonadota bacterium
GCCTTGCGCTCGGCATCCATGCTCTCGTTGCCGGCCCACGCCTCGGGGATCAGCGTCATCACGGCGTGCGGCAGCGAATAGCCGCCGCGCAGCAGGAACTCCAGCGCGTTGTCGAAGCAGGCGGTGTCGGACTGGCCCTCATAGGAGATCGGCCAGATCTTCTCGATATCCTCGCCGAACACCGCGCTGGTGGTGGTCGCCTGGCGGGCATACATCCAGTTGACGTTGCCGCGCAGCGTGTTGATCTCGCCGTTGTGGGCGACCATGCGATAGGGGTGTGCCAGCTTCCACGACGGGAAGGTGTTGGTGGAAAAGCGCTGGTGGACGAGCGCCAGCGCCGACGCGAACCTGACGTCCGACAGGTCGGGGTAGTAGCGCTTGACCTGATAGGACAGGAACATGCCCTTGTAGACGATGGTGCGCGAGGAGAAGGACACCACGTAAAAGGCGTCCTGGTCGCGCTTGGTGGCGCCGTTCCAGTCGGCCTCGTAGACGTCGCCGGACAGCACCTTGCGGGCAATGTACAGCTTGCGCTCGAGAAGGTCCTGGTCGGACGTCCCCGGCAGCATGACGAACAGCTGGCGCTGCACCGGCTCGGTGGCCTTGACGCCGTCGGACAGGGCCGAATTGTCGACCGGCACGTCGCGCCAGCCGAGGATGGCCAGGCCCTGGGCCTTCACCGACCGCTCGACGATCTCGACGGCGCGGCTGCGCTCGGCCTCGTCCTGCGGCAGGAAGAACTGGCCGACGCCATAGCGGCCGGCCTCGGGCAACTCGAAGCCGAGCGTCTGACACTCCTCGGCGAAGAAGAGATGCGGGATCTGCACCAGAATGCCGGCACCATCGCCCATCAACGGGTCGGCGCCGACGGCGCCGCGGTGCTCGAGATTCTCAAGCACGTAGAGGGCGTCCTCGACGATCTGGTGGCTCTTGCGGCCCTTGATGTCGACGACGAAGCCGACGCCACAGGCGTCGTGCTCGTGTCCGGCGCTGTAAAGGCCCTCCGCCCCGGCTTTCGCTCGCATGTCGGCGATCGTCACGGGCGTGGCGCTCGTTGCGGCATTCGGCGCGGCGGGCACGAGGTGCGGCATCGGTTGGTCGAGCGTCTTCATGGCGAAGTCCTCATCAGTATGCCGGCGGACGAGCGGCCCGCCGTAAGGTGTCTGTTGCAGGACGTCCTCGTGGGATGCGGGGCATTCCTTATATACCCGATTGCAGTCCCGCAGTGGATCGTCCCTTCTCTCCGGCACCGACCGTCCGGCAACCGCCGGACGGCGCGACAGCGACAGCCGTCGTCCTCATCCCGCACTAAACCGGAACAAGGAGACAGCCTCGATAGCCGTTTCGCCAGATGATCCCGAAGCTCCTCCCCCGGAATTCCCCGTTTCGCGCTTTTCACCCATTGTCCCGGCGAGGGCAAGCGACAATCGCGAGCGGTGGAATTCGGGAAAATATGCTGGCCGCCCTTTCCTCCGAAAAGTCGACCCGAGCCCCCGAACCTGCCCATTTGGAACCAAACTATCGCGGTCCCGAATGCGCGATGCGTTATTTGCATAACCTTGTGGTCCCGTCAACCATTCTGACCCAATATTTTGGCTGTTGAATCCGGATTGACGGCGGCATGAGCGCTCTGCATGGGTGGTGCGCAAACTCGGCGGCTGTCGCCCGAGGCGGACAAGGCTAGACTTGGCTCCATGTACTTTGCTAGCGACAACTGGGCCGGCGCTTCGGCGCAAGTGGCCAATGCCCTTCTGAACGCCGGAAACGGCTCCGTTCCCGCCTATGGCGCCGACGACCAGACGCGCGTCGCCGTCGACTGGTTCTCGGAGGTGTTCGAGCACGACGTCTCCGTGTTCTTCGTCGCCACCGGCACGGCGGCCAACTCGCTGTCGCTCGCCTCGGTGATGAAGCCGGCCGGCATCGTGCTCTGCCATGCCGTGGCGCACATCGCCGCCGACGAAGCCGGCGCGCCGGAATTCCTGTCGGGCGGCCGGCTCGTGACCATCCCCGGCGCTCGCGGCAAGCTGACGCCCGACGCGCTGGAAGCGGCGATCGGCCGTTATTTCCCGGCCGCCGTCCATCACGGCCGTCCCGTTGCCGTCTCGCTCAGCCAATCGACCGAATGGGGCACCGTGTATACGGTGGAGGAAGTGACGGCGCTGGCCGCCGTCGCCCACGCCTACGGCCTCAAGGTGCACATGGACGGCGCCCGCATCGCCAACGCCGTGGCCTCCCTCGGCTGCCAGCCGGCCGACATCACCTGGAAGGCCGGCGTCGACGTGCTGTCCTTCGGCGGCACCAAGAACGGTTGCTGGTGCGCCGAGGCCGTCGTCTTCTTCAACTCCAAGAAGGCCGAGGATTTCGGCTACATCAGGAAGCGCGCCGGCCAGCTGTTTTCCAAGAGCCGTTTCGTCGCCGCCCAGTTCCAGGGCTATTTCGACCGCGGCCACTGGCTCGACAACGCCTACCACGCCAACACCATGGCCAAGCGCCTGGCCACCGGCATCAGCCAGCTCTCCACCGCCCGCATCCTGTGGGAGCCGGAGGCCAACGAAGTGTTCGCCATCTGGCCAAAACCAGTCAGCGCCCGCCTCAAGGCAGCCGGCGCCCAGTTTTACGAGTGGAATCCCGAGGGCCTCGACGACAGCGAAAAGCCGCGCGACGACGAGGACCTCGTCCGCCTCGTCACATCGTTTGCCACCGCCGCCCACGAGGTCGACCACTTCCTGAAGGCACTCGGCAAGTAAGCGTGCCAAAGACGCGAACCAGCAAAAAGGGCGTCCCTCGCGGGGCGCCCTTCGTCATTTCAGGAAACTGGCGAGCGAAGCGATCTCCGCTCGCCAGTCCACCTTAGTTGCCAGCTCAGCTTAGTTGCCAGTCCGCCTCAGTTGATGGTCGTCTCGATCTGCGGGGCCTCGCCCTTGCCGATCGGGATGGTGCGCGCCCGCTTGCTCTCGGGAATGTCGCGCACGAGGTCGACGTGCAGCAGGCCGTGCTCCAGCGAGGCGCCCTTCACCTCGACATGGTCGGCGAGCTGGAAGCGGCGCTCGAAGGCGCGGGCGGCGATGCCGCGGTACAGCATCTCACGACCGTTGTCCTCGGCCTCGGGCTTCTTCTCGCCCTTGACCATCAGCGCGCCCTCGCGGGCCTCGATCGTCAGTTCGTCCTCGGAAAAGCCGGCGACGGCGATGGTGATGCGATAGGCACTCTCGCCGGTGCGCTCGATGTTGTAGGGCGGATAGGACTGGGCCGACGCGTCGCTGGTCGATACCTGATCGAGCAGCGTGAACAGGCGATCGAAGCCGATGGTCGAGCGATACAGCGGGGAAAGGTCGAAATTACGCATGATGTCCTCCGGTTGAGCGACAGTCTTGGGTTTGGCCGACCGGTCTTCTGTTCCCCTCTCCGAGGCGGAACGTCCGGTCGCCGCGGACCCCGTCGGGGCGCCCGCGTTTCCTGATTTGGGGCGGCCAGATCGCTTTTCAAGAGGCCGCCGACGATGCTTTGCCACCGCTTCCGGTGATGGCGCCCGCCGCCGCCGCCGTGCTAGAAACACCGCGGCGGCGGCCACCCATGGCCACCGGGGAACGCACATGGATATTCTCGACCTCGCCGAAAATCCGATGCCGGCCGGCTGCCGGCTGGAGATGATCTCCACCTCCGACGGCGTTCGTCTGCGTACCGCCCGCTGGCCGGCGCTGCCGGGTGGCACGAAGGGCACCGTCTGCCTGTTTCCCGGCTGGTCGGAGACCATCGAGAAGTATTTCCACGTCGTCGAGCGCCTGAGACAGCGCGGCTTCGCCGTGGCGATCCTCGAATGGCGCGGCCAGGGCGGATCGAGCCGCCTCACCGACGATCCGGCCAAGGGCCACGTCGGCTCCTTCCGCCACTATCTGCGCGACATCGAGGCCTTCCGCCGCCGCGTCGTGCTGCCGGACTGCCCTCCCCCCTATTTCGCGCTGGGGCATTCGATGGGCGGCGGCATCCTGGCCTTCGCCGGTCGCTTCCTCGCCCCCACCTTCGACCGGCTGGTGCTGACGGCACCGATGCTCGGCCTGCCCCACCGGGCGACCGAGCCAGGCTTCCGCCGGCTGCTGCTGCGCCTCGCCGTCTACTGCGGCGCCGGCCACCGCTACATCCCCGGCCAGCGCCGCCGCGCCGGCAAGGCGAAAACCTTCGAACGCAACCCGCTGACCTCCGATCCCGACCGCTACCGCATCAACGAGGCGATCTGCGCCGCCCGCCCGGACTACCGGCTCGCCGCGCCGACACTCGGCTGGGTGGCGGCGGCGACGCGCATGTTCGACCGCCTCACCGTCGCGGATTTTGCCGACAGCGTGCCGGTGATGCTGGTCAACTCCGGCGGCGATACCGTGGTCAGCCGCCTTGCCATCGAGACCATGGCAAGGCGGCTGCGCAACCCGGCCTACGTGCTGATCCACGGCGCCCGCCACGAGGTGTTGATGGAGCGGCAGGTTTACGCCGCCCAGTTCTGGGCCGCCTTCGACGCCTTCATCCCCGGCTCGTCGGACTAAGCCTCTCTGGTGGGGGGCGACCAGGCACGATGGATGATGGCGACGACCGGCGGATGCCGCACGTTGATCGCCGAGGCAGGACGTGAACTCCGTCGCGCCTTTTGGCGATCTCTGCCAAGATGGCCCGGTCCCCCGGTCCTTGTCTTTCTCGGGATTTCCGCATGGTCTTCATCCCGCTGCCGTTCGTCGTCGCCATCTTGCTTCTGGTCCTGGTCCTTGCCATTGCACGGCGCAATGACGGCGAACCGGCGAATCTGCCCTTTCTCTTCCTCGTTCTGGTCAGCGCCCTTCAGTCGCTGCTGCTCGGTCTGCGGTGGGGCTATGGGGTACGGGAGGTCATGTACGTGACGCCCATCACCGCGGCTTGCGTGCCGCCGCTTGCCTATCGCGGCGTGGCGCGGCTGGTGCGGCGAAGTCATTTTCCTGCATGGCGGCGCATCGGCCTCCACGCATTGCCAGCCGTGGGGATCGCCGTATTGATGGCGGTCTGGCGGGAAGCCATCGATGGGGCGCTGATCCTGATCTTCGTCGGCTATGCGACGAAGATCCTGCTTTTGATGCGGCCGGGGACGGACGCCCTTCGCCTTGCTCCGTTCGAGGGGGCCGCCCCAGCCTATCGCGCCATCGTCTTCGCGGCGGCGGCACTGTTTTTGTCCTCCACGGTCGACCTCCTGGTCGTTCTGGATCAGGCCTGGGCCTATGGCCGACATACGCCGGAGCTGATCAGCATCGGCAATCTGGCGGCGTTGATCATCATCGCCATCGCCGGGGCTGCGGCCAGCCGCAGCCGGACACCCGTCGAAACCGCCGAAGTCGCGCCATCGTCAACAGTTAGGCAGGACGATGAAACCATCGGGGCGATCCAGGCCCTGATGGAGACAAAGCGCGTCTACCGTGACGCCGACCTCAACCTGGACCGGTTGGCGCGCAAGGCAGCCATTCCGGTCCGTCAGATTTCGAACGCCATCAACCGGGCGACGGGCAAGAACGTGTCGCAATATGTCAACGACTACCGGATCGCCGAGGCGTGCCGTCTGCTTACCGAAACCGACAAATCGGTGACCGAAATCATGCTGGACGTCGGTTTCCTCACCAAGTCCAACTTCAATCGCGAATTCCGGCGCGTCACCGACATGACGCCTCTGGCGTGGCGGGGAAAAGCGGCGAGGCCACGGTGAGCCCACGGACCCTCCAGGTACGAAAACGCGTTTCAGTACGGCCTGAAATGCGTTCGAGGTCGAGTTTGCGGGCGGACCGAGCATGCTCTCGGCATGACCACGATCACCGACCACGACCGCAAACGCGCCGACACCCTCAGGTCGCTTTCCCTGGAGGCGACGGCTGACACGCCCACCCCGCCGCCGACGCGGCGGATCGCCCTTGCCTTCGGCGGGCTCGTGGTGGCCGTTTCGGCTGTTGCCGTCCTGTTCTGGCCACCGGCGCACATCAAGGCTTTACTGCCTGATGGACTGGACTTGGCCCGCCTCGAAGGCCCATCCGAGTCCGGAGCGGCCATCGGCTCCTTGCCCGACCAGGCGATGGAGCGGACCGACGAAGCGCCAGCCAACCAAGCCCGGTCTGCCGCCGTCCACGAGGTGACCGGCTCCGGCTATCTGATCGCAGCGCGCTCCACGGCCGTCTTCTCCAAATATCAGGGGCAGATCACCCGCATCGCCGTCGAAGCAGGCGACCATGTCGAGGCCGGTCAGCTGTTGGCGACCCTTGACGATGTCAGCGCTCGCTTTTCGCTTGAGCGGGCGAAAATCGAGCGCACGTCGACCGAACTCGGCCTTGCCGCACGCCGCATCACCCGCGATCAGGCGCAATCGTCGCTGCGGCGCAAGGAAGCGCTTGCCGGCGTTCTCGCCAGGCAGGAGGTCGAAGACGCAAGAACCACCTGGGAGAGCGCCCAGAACAGCGTGGCGCAGGCGCTCCAGGACCTGGACAAGGCCTCCCTGGCCGTTCGCGTTGCCGAAGAACAGGTCGATGCCCTGACGGTCCGTGCGCCGATCGCCGGCATCGTGGCGCGGATCGGCGCTCACGTCGGCGACACGGTTCTTGAGCGTGCCGACAGCGTCCGCGACGCCCTGAGCCTCATGACGATCGTCGACACGACAAGCCTGCTGATCGAGGCCGACGTCGCCGAAACCAATGTCGCCGCGCTCCGGCCCGGTCTCAGCGGCGAGGCGGTGCTCGACGGCCTTCCCGACAGGCCGTTCGCGGTCGAAATCCTGCGGCTCGCCCCTGTCGTCTCATCCGACAAGGGCACGATCAGCCTGCGCCTTCGCCTGACGGCGCCACCCGAGGGCATCCGCCCCGGCATGGCCGCGCGCATCCGCATCGCCACCACCCAAGCTGGAGCCATCAAGAGATGACGGAAAACCTCAATCATCAGCCCTATATCGACCTGAAAGGCATCCGGAAGGGATACCGGATCGGCAAGGAATCGATTCCGATCTTCTCCGGCCTCGATCTGACCATTGCGCGCAGCGACTTCGTCGCTGTCATGGGGCCGTCCGGATCGGGCAAATCGACCCTGCTCAACATGCTCGCCGGCATCGACAGTCCGGACGGCGGGCAACTGCGCATCGGCAGCAACCGGCTGGACCAGATGGGCGAGTCGGCCCGGTCCTCCTGGCGCGCGCACAACATGGGGATTGTCTTCCAGTTCTACAATTTGCTGCCGATGCTGACTGCGGCCGAGAATGTGGAACTGCCGCTGCTGCTCAAACCTCTTTCGGCAAGACAACGACGGGTTCGAGTCGAGGCGGTGCTCGATCTCGTCGGGCTGGCCGGTCGCGGACGGCAATATCCAGCCCTGATGTCCGGCGGTCAGCAACAGCGGGTCGGCATCGCCCGCGCCATCGTTGCCGATCCCGCCCTGCTTCTCTGCGACGAGCCGACCGGCGACCTCGATCGCACGTCCGCCGATGAGGTGCTGGCGATGCTCGCCTTCCTCAACCGGGATCTCGGCAAGACGATCGTCATGGTCACGCATGATCCTCACGCCGCCCGTCAGGCCCGACGGACCTTGCATCTCGACAAGGGACAGTTCAGCGAACAAAGGAGTGCCGCCTGATGACCTTCGTTCGACTTGCCGGAAAAAATGCCTGGCGCAAGCCGGTCCGCAGCGTGCTGCTCGTGATCTGCGTTGCCGTGGCCTTCCTGATTTACGGGCTGACGGCTTGCTTTCTCGTCGGGTCGCAAGGATCGGCCGGCGCCAGCGACGACATTCTCGGCGTGATGAGCGCCGCTGGCCGGACACAGCCGTTGCCGCTGGCGTCGATGGTGCGGATCGCAGCTGATCCCGGTGTCGCGGCCGTGACCTACACCACGCGCCTGCGCGGCTTCGTTGGCGTGGAGAACAACGTGGTCGCCGTCAGTGCGACCGACCCGCGCGCCCTGCTGGGCATCAACGGCAAGGAACTCGGCCTGACACAACGGCTGGTCGATGCCATCGGTAAGGCGCGCGACCGGGTGCTGGTCGGCCGGGCGCTGGCCGATGCGCAGGGCTGGACCACGGGCCAGCGCGTCACGGTGACCGCCGTTCAGACGGCCAGGGAGGATGGCGGCCGTGATTGGCGCTTCGAGATCGCCGGCATTTTCGAGGGCGACAATGCCAGCACCGACACCTATTTCATGATCGCCCGCTACGACTACATCAACGCCGCGCGGGCGCGGCAAAAGGATACGGCGGACGCCTTCGTCGTTCGCCCGCGTGACGGCGTGCCGCCGGGGGAACTCGCCGCCCGTATCGACGCGCAGTTCGCCAATTCCGCCGCCCCGACGCGGACGCAATCGGAAAAGCAGTTTCTCGACGCCTTTCTCCGCCAATATGCCGACGTCGGCCTGATCGTCGATCTCGTTGTCGGCACGAGTTTCGTGACGCTGCTGCTGATCGTCGTCAACACCATGGTCTTCGCTGTGCGCGAACGCCGCTTCGAGATCGGCGTCTTGAAAACGCTGGGCTTTTCGCGCCACCGCATCCTTGTGCTCGTCCTCGGCGAAACGCTTTTCATTTTCGGTGTCGGCGGAGCCATTGGCCTTGCAGGCGCAAGGCTGGCGACCGAACTCGCCGGTCCGGCGCTCGGTCTCGTCTTTTCCGCCCTCGTCCTCGCCAAGGCTGCCGGCCTCGTCGTCACTCTCGGCCTTTTGACCGGAGCGCTGCCGGCCGCCAACGCCATGCGCACCCCTATCATCACCGCTTTCAGAACGAGGTGACCGCATGTCCTCCACCACCAGACAAACGCTCGTGATGCTGC
Organism: Pseudomonadota bacterium; assembly: GCA_018262575.1. Classification (GTDB taxonomy): domain Bacteria; phylum Pseudomonadota; class Alphaproteobacteria; order Rhizobiales; family Pleomorphomonadaceae; genus Pleomorphomonas. The sequence continues at coordinate 8,798 of JAGSYU010000068.1, forward strand.
GGGCCAATCTCCTTGGTCTGCCTCACCGCCTTGCCATCTCCGTTTCGATGGCGCTGTCGGTCGCCCTCGTCGTCGCGGTCCTCACAGGCTTTCTTGCCATGGCAAAGGGCTTCGAACAGGCGCTGAAAGGCGCCGGTTCGCCTGGTGTCGCCGTCATTCTCGGCGGCGGCACCAATCAGGAAACCGGCTCGGAGATCTCCCCGGATGCGATCCGCGCCATCGAGGCGATGCGGGACGATCTCGGCGTGGTTCGCGATGCCGCCGGCAACCTCGTCTCGTCACGGGAAATCGTCGTCCCCGTCGATCTCCGGCTAGCCGGAGACGGCACCGGACGGACGCTGGCGCTGCGCGGCATGGACACTTCCGGACCATCGCTGCGCGACGGTGTCAGGCTGTCGGCCGGACGCCTGTTTCGGCAAGGCAGCCGCGAGATTGTGGTCGGCGACCGCCTGGCCGGAGAGTTTCCCGGATTCCGTGTCGGCGACAAGGTACGGCTCGGTGTGATCGACTGGACGGTAGCGGGGCATTTTTCCACCGGCGGCAGTGCCTTCGAATCCGAAATCTGGGCCGATCTCGATGCTGTGCGGACTGGCTTTGACCGCCAGGGGCAGGTCCAGAGCCTGCGCCTTCGGCTCGACAGCCCCACGTCCATTGCGCCCCTGAAGGGCGCGCTCTCGGCCGTGACGGGGACGCCGCTCCTCGCCATCGCCGAGGCCGATCTTTATGCCGCCCAGTCGGGGCGCACCGCCGATCTCATTCGTCTGTTCGGCTGGCCGATCGCCCTTCTGATGTCGGTTGGAGCGACTGCCGGCGCGCTCAACACGATGATGAGCTCGGTTTCCGATCGGACGGTCGAGATCGCCACCGTCCGCACGCTTGGATTCGGCCGTCTGGCAGCTTTCGCAGCCACGTTGGCCGAGGCCCTGTTGCTCTCGCTGGTCGGGGCCGCCATCGGCATCGCCACGTCGTGGGCGGCCTTCAACGGCTGGCAGGCAAGTACAATCGGAGCGAACAACGCCCATATGGCCTTCCAGCTCTCCGTCACCGCCGACGTGATGGCAACGGCCGGCCTTCTCGGGCTGGCGATCGGAGCGATCGGCGGCGCGCTGCCGGCCTTCGCTGCGGCGCGGCTTCCGCTGACGGCGGCGTTGCGCGCACGTCGCTGACATCAGCCGGCAACAGGCTGGATCAGGCGCCGCATCTCCCGCAAATACGCCGCAGGCAACGGCCCGCGGCGCATCACGCCGACCTCAGCTGCGAGCCCTAACCGAGCAGCTTCAGCACCTGGTCATGCAGGCGCGGATCGCCGCTCGCCACCACCTGCCCGCCGTCGGTGGCGCTGCCGCCGGTCCAGGAGGTGACGACGCCGCCGGCCCCCTCGATCACCGGGATCAGCGCCGTGATGTCATAGGGCTGCAGGCCCGCCTCGATGACCAGATCGGCCTGCCCGGCCGCCACCATGCAATAGGCGTAGCAATCGGCGCTGTAGCGGGCGAGCTTCGCCTGCCGCTCGACCGAGAGATAGGCCTCCTGCTCGGCGCCGGAGAACGCCCGGAGCGAGGTGGTGAACAGCGTCGCCTGGGAAATGTCGCCGCACGGCCGCGTCCGCAGCGGCCGCTCGCCGCCTGGCCCGCTGTAGAGAGCGCTGGCACCGTCGCCATAGAAGCGTTCACCGGTGAATGGCTGCGCCATCATGCCCTGCGCCGCCCGGCCACCGACCCTCAGGCCGATCAGCGTGCCCCACAGCGGGATGCCGGCGATGAACGAGCGCGTGCCATCGACCGGGTCGAGCACCCAGACATGGTCGCGGTCGAGCCCGGTGTTGCCGAACTCCTCGCCGAGGATGCCGTGGTCGGGATAGGTCGCGGCGATCAGCTCGCGCATGGCCATCTCGCCGGCCTTGTCGGCGATCGTCACCGGATCGAAGGCGCCCTCAAGCTTGTTCTCAACCGCCAGCGCGGTGCGGAAATGCGGCATGATCGCCGCCGAAGCCACATCGGCCAACTGGTCGAAGAAGGCCCTGGAGATGGCTGTGATCTGCATGGCTGATATGTTTTCCCCTGATAAAAAGTAAAGGCGCAACGTTGCGATCATGCCTTGACCACTGGTTTATCCCGTTGTTTTTATTTTTTGATTCAAAGAAATGCAAACTTTCGTCCTCCCGCCATGCCGGGTCTGCCCTGCACCGACGCCCATCATGACGCGAGTTTGGTCGGATCTTCTACCGCCAGGGGTTGACCAGTACGACTAAAGTCGGCATTTTATTGGGGTGCAGCGCCGCTTTTGCGCTGCCCGCCCTCCTTGGGCGTTTCCTCCCTAAGACTTGGGCCGCCGCGTTCGCGACGGCCCCTTTTCTTTTGGTCTATTCCCCAACACCAGACAGCGCCATAAGCGCCGATCCTGAAAACGTTTCAAAGGTGAAGGTCACTCGGCGGCAAAACGGCCGGGCGACGGACAGACCACCTGAAGCGGCAGTCGCGTCAGACCATCGATGAAGTCGGCGATCTCGGCGCTGAGGCGGACGAAGCCGGAATGCGGATCGAGCGTCCGCTCGTCCATATACAGCGCCCGGTTGATCTCGATCTGCAGCGCATGCAGTCCCTTGGCCGGCCGACCGTAATGCTCGGTGATGAAGCCGCCGGCATAGGGGCGGTTGATCGCCACCTTGTAGCCGAACGCCGACAGGGCACCGGCGGCATGATCGATCAGCGCTCGCGATGCCGACGTGCCGTGGCGGTCGCCGAGCACGAAGTCGGACCGCCCGCGGGCGTCCTGGCCCCGGACCGCCGACGGCATCGAATGGCAGTCGATCAGCACGGCCCGCCCGAAGCGCACGTGCGTCTGGGCCAAAAGGCGGGTGAGCGCGGCGTGATAGGGCTTGTAGAGCGTCTCGATGCGGTCGAGCGCCTCCTCGATCGCCATCGGCCCGGCGTAGATCTCCTCGCTGTCGGAGATGACGCGCGGCACCGTACCAAGCCCGCCGGCCACCCGGATGGAGCGGACGTTGGCGAAGGCCGGCAACCGGCCGTCGAACATGCGCGGGTCGAGCTCGTAGGGTTCGCGGTTGACGTCGAGATAGGCGCGCGGGAAATGCGCCCGCAACAGCGGCGCCCCCGCCGTCACGGCATGCATGAACAGCTTGTCCACATGCGCGTCCTCGGACAGACGGATGCGACGGCTGTCGAGCCGACTGGCAGCGAGAAAGTCCTCCGGATAGGCGGTGCCGGAATGCGGGGAGTTGAAGACGAATGGATGAATCTGCTCCGCGGGGGACAGAATCTCGAAGGGCGGTTCCGAGCGGAAATCGGTGACGACGCGCATCCTTCTCCAGTCCGTAGAGCCGACCGGCCGGTCCATGGACGGCCGGAAAACAGGGCTTCTGCACTCCTGATTCTGGAATCTGCCCTGTTTTGTCAGGCCTGTCCATTGTTAAGGTGGCCCGTCGCCCCCCCGACGTTCGGACCGTTTCGCCTTGATTTGAGAGAGCGCGGCAGGCGGCCGGCACCCGCCGGGCAACCGGCGACGGATCGCCCGCGCCATCGGGGGCGAGAATGGCTCATGGCCTGCCGGGCCGGCCTCGGGCGGAAACCAAAAGTCAAATGCGCTCCACTACGGGGTTTGAACGACCTCCGGAAAAGTTCTACACAGGGGGAAAGCAACCTGAAACGGCGAGCCGCTAACCACAAGTTTACCGTGCTGGTAGTCTTGTGAGATAGTTGGACCATCGTGCGGCCCCCGCCGCTGCTTCCCATCTGACCGGAACTGCAAATGAACCGTATTCTCCTGGCCGAAGACGACAACGACATGCGCCGTTTCCTGGCCAAGGCGCTCGCCAACGCCGGCTACGACGTCGTCTCCTATGACAATGGCCGAAGCGCCTACGAACGGCTGCGCGAAGAGCCGTTCACGCTGCTGCTCACCGACATCGTCATGCCGGAGATGGACGGCATCGAGCTGGCCCGCCGGGCGACCGAACTCGATCCCGACCTCAAGATCATGTTCATCACCGGCTTTGCCGCCGTGGCGCTCAATCCCGACAGCCAGGCGCCCAAGGATGCCAAGGTGCTGTCCAAGCCCTTCCATCTCAAGGACCTCGTGCGCGAGGTCGAGAAGATGCTGGCCGCCGCCTGAAGCAAACAGGCGGGGTCTCCACGGGAATCGGTTTTCGATCAAGGACTTGAAGGGGAATTCGGAAAAGCGTCTCGTACCCCTTGCGTGGGGCGGCAAAGGACGCTATATCCCCGCCCACGCCGCCGGTAAGGTGGCCCCGCAGATGGAAATGGGCGTGTAGCTCAGCGGGAGAGCACTACGTTGACATCGTAGGGGTCACAGGTTCGATCCCTGTCACGCCCACCATTTCCTTCAAAGGCTTAGCGAGCGATCGCTGAGCCTTTTGTTTTTTGGTTCGTAGAATTCCCCGCCTGAATCGGCTCCTTGCTGAGGGGTCGAGCCAGGGTGTTCAACTGACACGGCAAGGTCAGATGACGGGTGGGATAGGTGATTCCGCGTCATTGACCTCAACATGACCGGGCCGGTAGGCTTTTGACGTCTCAAGTTGGCGGATGGCATGCCTTTCAAGCAAACAGCGCGGATGATCGTGACCGGCCTTTACGTGCTGGCCATGCTTGTCGTCGCCGTCATGCCGGCCACCGCTGCCAGCGCCATGCATGCCCCGGCCAGTTCGGTCGCGGTGGCATCGGGCTGCGACACTGGTGCGGATTCGATGTCGCAAGACACTCACGCCAGCAAGGCCTCGGACGCCTGTGGCGTGGTCGACCACCCATCGTCGAGCGCCTGCCTGACCGGCAGCGTCTGCGCCCATCTGCCGTCCGCCGTTTTCGCCAGCGTCGTCCCCTCGCGCCGATTGTCGTCCGACGAGCAAAGCCTTTCGGCGTCTTCGCCGTCGCTTTTCGGACGTGATCCCGCCCCCGGCCTGCGCCCGCCCTGCCTTTCCGCCTGACAGCCTGTCTCCGAACGCCGGTCAACGCTGAGCTGATTTAAAGCCGGCGTCCGATCGTTCGTATCCCCCAGGCTGATCGTCTTGCCGAACCACAGCGCCGCGGCTGCCGCGACGCATCCGTTCACGGTCCGCCGTATCCGCCAGTCTGGCGAGCGGCGAGCCAGCAAGGCCGGCGTTGGACACCCCAGCGTCGGCGGAAAGCCAGCGACATCATGTCTTCCCCCATCGTATCCCGCCCGCTCCGGGCGTGGATCGCCCTGCCCTTCGCCAGCCTTGGCGCCTGCCTTGGCGCCAGCCTCATCGCCTTTGGCGCCCTGGCGGCGGAACCGAAATCCGAACTCGCCGATCTCCTGGCGCTCGCCCGGCGGATGAATCCCGACATCGCCGCTATGCGCCTCGATGCCGACGCCGCCGGCGCCCGCATCGACGTGGCCGGCGCCCTCGACGATCCCAAACTCAAGATCGAACTGACCAGCCCGCGCGATGACTTCGGCCGGGTTTCCAGTGAGCTTTACGAGATCCGCCAGATGCTGCCGTTCTGGGGCAAGCGGGCGCTGAAGCGCGAGGTGGCCGAATGGGAGGCGCGCAAGGCCTATGCCTCGGCGCGCGACATCGAAAACCAGGTGGTCTGGCGGGCCAAGGTCGCCTATGCCGAGTACCACACCGCCCATCTGGCGCTTGACGAGACGAAGAAGCTGGCCGGCACGCTGAAGCGCCTCACCGACATCGCCCGCGCCCGTTACGCCGAGAACGCGGCGCCGCAGTCCGACGTCACCGGCGCCGCCAGCGAGGCCGGCGCCCTCGCTTCCGAGCTGTCGCGCATCGCGGCCGACAAGGCCGGCGCGGCCGCCCGGCTCAATCGGCTGCTCGGCCGCGCCGCCGACACCCCGTTGGCCGCAAAGCCGGCGGCCCGGCCGATACCGCCCCTCAAGACACTCAGAACCGACGACCTGATCGCCCGCGCCAAGGCCGGCTCACCCGCCATCGACGTCGGGCTGGCCGGTGTCGGCGCCGCCGACGGCGCGCGCCGGCTCGCCGAACGCAACTGGCTTCCCGATGTCGAGCTTGGCCTTGGTGCCATGCGTGAAAACGGCCGCTTCGAGAGCTACCAGGTGATGGTCGAATTCTCGCTGCCGCTGCAATGGGGCGCCAAGCGCGCCGAACAGCAGGAAGCGGCGGCGATGGTCGTGTCGGCCCGCACCCGGCTCGACGCGCTGAGACTCGACATCGACGCCGATCTCAGAACCGCACGTGCCGATCTCGACGCCCTGGTGGCGCGCCAGCGGGTGATCGCCGGCACCACGCTGCCACAGGCCCGCATCGCCTTGGACACCGCCGTCAAGGGCTACGGCCTTGGCCGTGGCGACTTCCCGGCCGTGCTCGGCGCCGAGCAGGCGCTCCGCCGCGCCATCATCGAATCGATCACCACCACCTACGAGGAGCAGGTTGCCCTCGCCACGATCGAACGTATCGTCGGGGAGGACCTTTGATGTCGAGGACCCAGCTTCTCGCCGCCGTCGCCGCGGCGGCCATCACCATCGGCATTGCCGCGCTGGCTTTCGATGCCTTCGCACAGGATCACACCAGTCACGGCCTGGCCACCCCGGCGCCGCAGGCCGAAATGCCGGCTCCTCCGGCGCCGGCCGCCGCCGCGCCTGCCGATGAACCCGGCGCTCGCCGCATTCTCTACTACCGCAACGCCATGGGCTTGCCCGACACATCGCCGGTCCCCAAGAAGGACACGATGGGCATGGACTACATCCCCGTCTATGCCGACGAGGACACCTCCGGCACCGTCTCGATCAGCGCCGACAAGGTGCAGACGCTTGGCGTGCGGACCGAAGCGGCGGCGCTGCGCGTCCTGACGCAATCGGTCAGGGCGGTCGGTGCCGTCGCCGTCGACGAGCGGCGCGAATATCAGGTGGCGCCGCGCTTCGAAGCCTGGATCGAGACGCTGAACGCCGATACCACCGGCGCCATTGTCCGGCGCGGCGACGTGCTGATGCAGGTCTACAGCCCCGAACTGGTGCTGGCGCAGGAGGAGTACCTGTCCGCCCGCGCCAGTGCCGACCTCGCCGCCGCCTCGTTGTCGCGTCTGCGCAATCTCGGCATTGCCGATCAGGAAATCGATCGGCTGAAGGCGACCGGCAAGGCGCTCCGGACGCTGCCCTATCGTGCCGAGGCCGATGGCGTGGTGCTGGAGAAGAACGCGGTGCGCGGCATGCGCTTCATGCCGGGCGAAACGCTCTACCGCATCGCCGACCTCTCGAAGGTCTGGGTGCTGGCCGAGGTGTTCGAGCAGGATCTGGCGGCCATCCGGGTGGGCGAAGCGGCGGAGATCGCCATCAACTCGCTGCCGGACCGGCGCTTCACCGGTCGGGTCGATTTCATCTACCCGACGCTGTCGGCCGAAAGCCGCACCGCCAAGCTGCGCATCGAACTCGACAACCCCGATGGTCTGTTGAAGCCCAATCTCTACGGCATCGTCCGACTGGCCGGCGCCGGTAGCCTGCCGGTGCTCGCCGTGCCGGAGTCCGCCCTGCTCGACAGCGGCAATCGCCAGGTGGTGCTGGTGGAAAGCGGCGAAGGCCGCTTTGCCCCGCGCATCGTCAAGGCCGGCCCGCGCACCGACGGTTACGTCCGCATCGATGACGGCCTGACCGAAGGCGAGCGGGTGGTTACCCGCGCCAACTTCCTGATCGATTCCGAAAGCAACCTGCGCGCGGCGCTCGGCGCCTTTGCGCCCGCTGCCGACGCCGAGGGCAAATGACGCCATGATTGCAGCTCTCATCCGCTGGTCGGCCCGAAACATCGTCTTCGTGCTGATCGGCACCGTGCTCCTCGTCGCCGCTGGCATCTATTCGGTGGCGCGCATCCCGCTCGATGCGTTGCCCGATCTCTCCGACACCCAGGTCATCCTGATGACCGACTACCCCGGCCAGGCGCCGCAGGTGGTCGAGGATCAGGTCACCTATCCGCTGACCACCGCCATGCTCAGCGTGCCCAAATCCAAGGTGGTGCGCGGCTTTTCCTCCTTCGGGGTGTCCTTCGTCTACATCATCTTCGAGGATGGCACCGACATCTACTGGGCGCGCTCGCGCGTGCTCGAATATCTCAACTTCGCCGCCAAGCGCCTGCCGGACGGCGTGACGCCGACGCTCGGCCCGGACGCCACCGGCGTCGGCTGGGTCTATCAGTATGTGCTGACGGCCAAGGATCGCACGTTGGCCGAACTCAGGGCGCTGCAGGACTGGTATCTGCGCTACCAGCTGACCAAGGCCGAGGGCGTGGCCGAAGTGGCCAGCGTCGGCGGCTTCGTCCAGCAGTATCAGGTGGTGGTCGATCCGCAGAAGCTGCAGGCCTATGGCATCCCGTTGTCGAAGGTCAGCCAGGCCATCCGGGCCAGCAACCAGGACGTCGGCGGCCGCATCATCGAAATGGCCGAGACCGAGTTCGTGGTGAGGGGCCACGGCTACCTGCGGGGCGTCAACGACATCGAGTCCATCGTGCTCAAGGTCGACGGCGGCACGCCGGTGCTGGTGGGCGACGTTGCCCGCGTCGAGATCGGTCCCGACGAACGGCGCGGCCTCACCGAGCTGAACGGCGAGGGCGAGGTGGTCAGCGGCATCGTGTTGCAACGGGCCGGCGGCAACGCCCTCAAGGTGATCGACAACGTCAAGGCCAAGATCGCCGAACTCACCGCCGGCTTGCCGGAGGGCGTATCGATCTCGGCGGTCTACGATCGCTCCGACCTGATCCTCAGGGCGGTGGAAAACCTCAAGGGCACGCTGATCGAGGAAAGCATCATCGTCGCCCTGGTCTGCATCGTCTTCCTGCTGCACGTGCGGTCGGCGCTGGTGGCCATCGTCACCCTGCCGATCGGCGTGATGATCGCCGTGATGATCATGAACAGCCTGGGCATGACATCCAACATCATGAGTCTCGGCGGCATCGCCATCGCCGTCGGCGCCATGGTCGATGCCTCGATCGTCATGATCGAGAATGCCCACAAGCACCTCGAGCACGCGCCACCCGGCAAGCCCCGCTCCGAGGTGCTGATCGAGGCGGCGGTGGAAGTCGGACCGGCGTTGTTCTTCTCGCTGTTGGTGATCACCGTCTCCTTCCTGCCGGTGTTTGCGCTGGAAGATCAGGAGGGACGGCTGTTCAAGCCGCTCGCCTTCACCAAGACCTTCTCGATGGCCGGCGCCGCCTTCCTGTCGGTGACGCTGGTGCCGGTGCTGATGCTGCTGTTCGTGCGCGGCCGCATCCTGCCCGAGCAGAAGAACCCGGTGAACCGGCTGCTGATCTGGCTGTATCGCCCGATCATCAAGCTGGTGCTCAAGGCCAAGATCGTCACCATTCTGCTGGCGCTGGTGATCCTCGGCGGATCGGTGATCCCGGCCAGCCGGCTCGGCAGCGAGTTCATGCCGGCCCTCAACGAGGGCACGCTGCTCTACATGCCGTCAACGCTGCCGGGCCTGTCGATCACCAAGGCCGCCGAGCTCCTTCAGGTGCAGAACCGCATCATCAAGAGCTTCCCCGAGGTGACCAGCGTCTACGGCAAGGCCGGACGCGCCTCCACCGCCACCGATCCGGCGCCGACCGAGATGTTCGAGACGGTGATCAACCTCAAGCCGGCGGAGCAATGGCGGCCGGGCGTCACCCTCGACAGCCTGATCGCCGAGATGGACAAGGCGTTGCAGCTGCCCGGCGTTTCCAACGCCTGGACCATGCCGCTCAAGGCGCGCACCGACATGCTGTCGACCGGCATCCGAACGCCGATCGGCATCAAGGTGTTCGGCAAGGACCTCGGCGAGATGGAGCAACTGGCCCGGCAGATCGAAGCGGTGGTCAAAAGGGTTCCCGGCACCACCTCGGCCTATGCCGAGCGCATCGGCGGCGGCTCCTATCTGGAGATCGAGCCCCGGCGCAGCGAGCTCGCCCGCTATGGCCTGACCATCGGCGATCTGCAGGAGGTGATCCTGACGGCGCTCGGCGGCGAGATCGTCACCACCACCGTCGAGGGCCGCGAGCGCTTTTCGGTCAACGTCCGCTATCCGCGCGATCTCAGGAGCAACCCCGACAGCATCGCCCGTGACGTGCTGGTCCATCCCGAGGCCGGCGGCGCCATTCCGCTCGGCCAGCTCGTCGACATCCGCCT
>JAGSYU010000069.1 GCA_018262575.1 Pseudomonadota bacterium
GCGCGTTAACGAATTTCATCGCTAAGTCCCATTAAGTTTCTGCGCCTGATTTCCATAGCTGACCCGTTTAAAGACTGAAGCCAATCAACAACGGCACCGACAGTTTCTTGGTCCGGTCTTCTTGAGTGAAGACTGGGAGCGGGTGAGGTTTATCATGTCCTCCATTTCTTCGGCGACGGCCTCCACGACATCGACGACGTCCACGACGACTTCATCATCGTCCTCGTCGTCCATCGATACCTCGCAGTTCCTTCAGCTTCTGGTCGATGAAATCCAGAACCAGAACCCGCTGGACCCGACGGATACGTCCGAATTCCTCAACCAGATGATGTCTTACGCGAGCTATTCGCAGCTCAGTGAGATGAGCTCGACGCTTCTGTCTCTGCAGGAGGCGGTCGACACGATCTCCTCCAGCCTCACCACCACCTCGGCCTGAGGAGAACCGCCATGTCCCTCTCAGGCGCAATGAACTCCGCCGTCTCGGCACTGCAGGCCCAGTCGTCCGCCTTGTCGATCATCTCAAACAACCTCGCCAACGTCTCGACCACTGGCTACAAGGCGAGTTCGGCGAGCTTTTCCTCGCTGCTCACCTCCAGCGAGGCCTCTAGCTCCAGCGGCGGCGTCACGGTGGCGAAGTCGCAGAACATTCTGGCAAGCGGCACGCTGGTCGAGTCGTCGATCAGCACCAACATCGCCATCGACGGCGACGGCTTTTTTGCCGTCACGACGGGTGACGGCAGCGAGATCTACTACACCCGCAACGGCAGCTTCACCGTCGACGACGACACCGGCTACCTCACCAGCAACGGCTATACGCTGCTGGGCTGGGCGACGGACGCAGATGGCAATGTCGTCGGCGGCACCACGGAAAATAACCTCGAAGAAATCGATACCGACGCCATTACCGGCTACGCGGCGGCGACAACCAGCGTGGAGCTGAAAGGCGCTTTGCCGGCTGACGCCACAACCAGCTACACGAGCGAACTTGAGCTCTATGACAGCCTGGGCACCGCTTACACGCTGGAGGTCAATTGGACGAAAAGCACGACCGCAGATAATACATGGACAATGTCGTACGGCGACCTGACGACGAGCGACGGCACGACGGTTACCACCGCGACCATATCGGGTGCGACCACCATCGTGTTCGACGAATACGGCAAGCTGGAATCGTTCACCCCGAATACCCTCACAATATCTGGGTTTACCGACGGCGCTGCTGATTTGTCGGTCACGCTCGACCTTGGGACGATCGGTGCCACTGACGGTCTGTCGCAGTACACGCCCGACGACGATAGCAGCAGCACCACAGTCGACATCGCCTGCACAACCGACGGCTGCGCCTACGGCACGCTGTCGGGGGTCACGATAGACGAGGATGGCACCGTCATCGGCAACTACAGCAACGGTGAATCGGTCTCCATCTACAAGATTCCGCTCGCAACCTTCTCCAACGCCAACGGTCTGACGGAGATGAGCAACTCGGTCTACTCGGCTTCGACCACTTCGTCGGGTGCCACCTATCACTTCGCCAATTCCGACGGCGTCGGCTCGATCCAGGACTATGAGCTCGAGGAGTCCACCTCGGACACCAACACCGAGTTCTCGGCGATGATCTCCGCGCAGCAGGCCTATTCGGCGGCCTCGCAAGTGATTTCAACGGCCAAGGAAATGTTCGAGTCCCTCCTGTCGGCGGTGCGTTGAAATGACGGCTCAATCGGAACGAGACGAAACCCAGGCAGCCATCGACCTTTTGGTCGGGCGCCTGGAGCGGATCCGGCGGGACATCCGCCGGGAAGGCGAGGGCGCCGATGCCCGCATCATCGGCCTGTTCAAGGGCGATGTCGTCGAAGTGCTCGCCGAACTGGAACACCATCTCAATGACACGGCCGCCGCGCTCGCCACTGCCAGTACCGGCTATGCCGTCAGCCACGCCTATCTGACGGTAGGCAAGCTGATTACAGCGCCGGCCGGTGCAACCGGAACGGTCATCCCTCTCGATCAGGTCAGGAGAACAAATCATGCCAGGCGCCAAGGCAGCCGCTGAGAACAAGCCGCTCGACACGGCGCGCTTCGCCGAGCTCGACGCGCTGATCGACCAGTTGATCGCCGTCATCGATGACGAGAATGCGTTGCTCGCCAGCGGCATGCCGGCGTCGCTCGCAGCGACCACGGGCATCAAGAGCAACCTCGCCGGCAATATCGAAGAGCAACTGAGGACACTCGGCACCACCGGCCCGGTGACGCCGGAGGAGCGCGTCTACCTTGATGAGCGGGTGGGCCTGGTTCAGAGCAAGGCGCGGGACAATCTCTCCCGCCTTGCCGGGGCCATCGGCGCCTCGCGGCGGCGGATCGCCGCCGTGGTGGCCGCTGTCCGCGAGACCGGCACGGCGTCGGCTACCGCCTATGGACGCACCGGTAGCCGGGTTGCGGACGCGCCGACCGGTCGCACCTCGCTACTACCCGATCGCCTGGCCTGACGGCCGCCGAGCCGAAGGAGGAGACGCCATGTCGCTGTCCGTCGCCAGTACCATCGCCTTGTCCGCTCTTCGGGCGGCGCAGGTCGGCACCAGCGTCACCTCGTCGAATATCGCCAATGCCGATGTCGATGGATACACCGTCAAGACCGCCAACCAGGTCTCGACGGTGGCGGCGTCGACCGGCTCCGGCACCTCCGTCACGTCGATTACCGGCGGCGTCGACAAATACGTGTTCGCCTCGTTGATTTCGGCCAATGCCGACCTCGGCGCCGCCTCGGTGACGACGAACTACACCGATCAGCTGCAGGCGCTGATGGGGTCGACCACCGGCAGCGACGACGGCGGCACTTCCGTGGCGACGCTGGTGACCAATCTTCAGACCGCAGTCAACTCGCTGGCCTCATCGCCCGAGGACGATACCGTCCAGAGCGAGGTGATCGCCGCCGCTGACAGCCTGGCAAGTTCGCTGCGCGAGACCTCCGCCTCGATCCAGAGCCTCAGGGCTGACGCCGACCAACAGATCGCCGACGACGTCGATACCGTCAACGATGCGCTTCAGACCATCGACGACCTCAACGAGGCGATCCTGGCGGCAAAGGCGAGGGGGGCTTCCACTGCCGACCTCGAGGACCGGCGCAACAGCGCCATCGAGACCATTTCCAGTCTGCTCGACATCAAGACGACGACTGCCTCCAATGGCTCGACCTATATTTCCACCACCGGCGGAACGGCATTGCTCACCAGTTCGGTCCACGAACTGAGTTTCAGCGCTTCGTCGTATGTCAACTCCAGCTCTGTTCTGAGCGGCATCTCCGTCGATGGCGAGGATATCACCGAGGGCCTGACCAGCGGCGAGGTTGGCGGCCTGTTGACCTTGCGCGATACGACGCTCGTCGAGGCGCAGGACGAACTCGATGCGCTCGCCTCCGCGCTGATCGACACGCTCAACGCCGCCACCGCCGATGGCTCGGCCGTGCCGGCGCCGGAAAGCCTCACCGGAACCACCAAGGCTTCATCGACCGACACGCTGTCGGCAACGGGCGGTGTCCGCATCGCCCAGGTCGACGAAGACGGGGCGCTCGTCGCCTATACTGACCTCGATCTGTCCAGCTATACCACCGTCGGTGCTCTGGTATCGGCACTCGACGGTATCGACGGCATCGATGCCTCGCTCGGCAGTGACGGCAAGTTGACCATCACCTCGACGACGTCGGGTGCCGGCGTCGCCGTCGGCGCGCTCGACGGTGACATGACCGGCAGCGGCACCAGCTTTTCGAGCTATTTCGGCCTCAACGCGCTGTTCACCGGCAGCAGCGCGGCCAGCATCTCGCTGTCCTCGACCATTGTCGCCGACTCAAGTGCGCTCGCCATCGGAACGCTGTCGACGTCGACGACCACGGGGGCGACGGTGCTGACCACCGGCTCGACGACGGTCGCCGATGACCTGCTCGCCGCCATGACGGGCACGCAATCGTTTGAGGCGGCCGGCGGTATCGGGTCCACCACCGTCACGCTCGGCGACTATGCGGCGCGCATCGTCTCAGATTACGCCAGCCGGGCGTCGGATGCGGAGGAAGCGGAAACCAGCGCCGAGACGCTGGCAACGTCGCTTTCCGACACGATCGCCTCACGGTCGGGCGTCAATGTCGACGAAGAAACCGCCAAGCTGTCGGACTACCAGGCCCTTTATTCGGCCGCCGCCCAGATCATCGAGGCGGCCAACGCGATGTTTGACGCGCTGCTGGCGGCGGCGAAGTCGGCCTGAAAAACGAGGAGAGATGCCAATGGGAATGCGCGTTGCCACCTTTGCCTCGTCCGACCGCCTGCTGCAGGCGGCGCTGAAGGTACAAGCCAAGCAGTCCGAGGCGACGCTGCAGGAGGCATCCGGGCAGATTTCCGAGGATTACGGCGGTCTCGGCAGTTCAGCCGGCTCCGTCGTGTCGCTGCAGTCATCCATCTCGATGTCCAAGGCCTATGCCGACGCGGCGAGCACGGCCGGCGACCGCGTCGAGGCGATGTACGACGCCGTCGACAGCATCATCGAGCAGATCACCAGCATGAAGGCGACGCTGTCGTCCTTTGCATCGACGTCCAGCGACACCGACGAGTTGCAGGTCACTGCCGAAGAGATGCTGGAGAGCCTCGCTTCGCTGATGAACACCCAGCTCAGCGGCCGCTATCTGTTTTCGGGCAGCGCCGTCGACACGGCACCGGTCGATCTCGACAGCCTTGCGTCGGCGTCCTCGCCGTCCTCGTCCGATACCAGCTATTATCAGGGCGACGATGCCATAACGTCGGTGAAGGTGTCGTCCGAGCAGACGGTGACCTACGGCGTCACTGCCGACGACGAGAACTTCGAGAAGGCGCTGCGGGCTTTGTCGCTGGTCGCCGCGGGTGCCACCGACGACGAGACACTGTCGGAGGCCCGCGACCTGCTCGACGAGGCGATCAGCGGCCTTGCCACCGTGCAGACCCGCCTGTCGCTCAACGCCTCGGCGCTGGAGACGGCGATCAGCGATCAGGAGACCTATCAGGACTTCGCCAGCGATCTCGTCACCGACCTCAGCGGGGTCGACGTCGCCGTGGTGGCCGCCGAGATGTCGGTTTACGAGACGCAGTTGCAAGCGGCATATTCCGCCATCGGCACCATCGCCAGTTTGACGCTGTCGAGCTATCTGTCCTGACTATTGCTGGTGGGCATTTACCGCTCGTTCATGCCTTTTTGCCGCAACGACGGATTTTTTGTCGTACTTTTCCTCGCCGCCTTGTCTTTGCCTCAAAATCGTTTCATCCAGGGTTTGGCGACCAAGCCAACCCGAGCCGGCCTCGCCGATCCGCTGGCTCCCTTTTTCGGGCAGATCAAGTTGACTTCCCAGACCATGTCTCCGACGGTCGACGTCAGGCTGTCGCGCGTCAATGAGCAGGTGCTCCTCGCCATTGCCCTGGTCGCGGCTTCGACGCTGCTTTTTGCGGCCTGCGATGTCGGCGCCAAGTTCATTCAGAACGAAGCGAGCGCCGAGAAAATCGCCTGGTGGCGCAATCTCGTCTACGTCATCGTCGCCGTGCCTTTTGCGCTGCGGCGCGAGGGGATGGCTGTGTTTCGTCCGCGGCATCCCTGGCTCAACACCTTGCGCGGATTGGCGGCGATTTGCGGCTCGATCCTGTTCCTGCTCGGTCTTCGGTTCCAGCACATTCCCGACGCCACGGCGATTTCCTTCGTGTCACCGGTGTTTGTCATGGCGTTGTCGATCGTCTTTCTCGGCGAGGTCGTCGGCGCCCGGCGCTGGCTGGCCGCTCTTGTCGGCTTCAGCGGCGTGCTGATCATCGTTCAGCCTGGAACGTCCAGCTTCCACTACGCCTCGATCTTTACGCTGGTGGCCGCTTTTGTCGGCGCCTTCTCGACAATCCTGACGCGCAAGGCGGCGCGTGACAGCGCCGAAACGATGATGGTCTGGACGTCGGTCATCGGCTTGGCGGTGACGTCTGCGCTGGTTTGGCCCGAACTTGCGCGCTGGTCGTGGCACGAGGCCATCTTTGGCTTGGCCGGCGGCCTGTTCTTTACCTTCGGGCAGATCTGCTGCGTGTACGCGTACCGAATGGCGCCAGCCTCGTTGCTTGCTCCCTTCAGCTACATCCAGATGATCTCCGCCACTGCCATCTCCTATCTCATCTGGGACATCGTTCCCGGGCTTCCCACGACGGTCGGCGCGTCGCTGATCGTGGCGAGCGGGCTCTATTCCCTGCATCGCGAGCGCCTGCGCGCCCGTCGGCGGTTGGCGGGGTACGACGTCTGAACTGTCGGCATTGACGGTTGCCTGCAAGGCTCTCCCCGGCGACAATGGTCGCCGCTGACCGGCCGCTCCGACGGCCGCCCAATGGGAGACGCCATGATGGACATGTCGACGCCCGCAGCCCGACCGGCTGCCGCCAAACAGCATGTGCCAGCGGAATTCGGACCGGTCTGCCGCGACGGTCTGGTCAGTTTCCGTCTTTGGGCACCCGAGCAAACGGCTGTTTTCCTGGAGATTGACGGCCGCGAACCGCTGGTGATGACGAGCGCGCCCGGCGGCTGGTTTACGCTGACCATCACCGGCACGGCTGGCATCCGATACCGCTTCGTGCTGGCAGACGGCAGCGCCGTGCCTGATCCGGCCAGCCGCTTTCAGCCTGAGGATGTGCATGGACCGAGCGAGGTGGTGGCGGGCGATGCCTTCCGCTGGACCGACGCCGGCTGGCGCGGTCTTCCCTGGCATGAGGCGGTGATCTACGAGTTGCACGTCGGCACATTCACGCTGGAAGGCACCTTCCGCGCCGCCACGGGGCGGCTCCCGTATCTGAAGTCGCTCGGCGTTACGGTGATCGAGGTAATGCCGGTTGGTGACTTTCCCGGCCGCTGGAGCTGGGGCTACGACGGCGTGCTTCTGTTCGCCCCGGATAGCAACTATGGTCGGCCGGACGACCTCAAGGCGCTCGTCGACCGTGCACACGCGCTTGGAATGGCCGTGTTGCTCGACGTCGTCTATAACCATTTCGGCCCGGACGGGAACTACCTTCCCCTCCTTGCGCCAGCCCTTACCGATCGCTACGCGACCCCCTGGGGCGATGCTGTCGACTACGGCCGCCGCGAGACGACCTCGATGCGCGAGCTCGTGCTCGCCAACGTTCGCATGTGGATCGGTGACTTCCACCTCGACGGCCTCCGCATCGATGCCGCCCACGAGATCCGCGATGAAGAGACGGACCATGTCCTTGCGGCCATCGCCGAGGCGGCGCGCGACGTCGGCAGTGGCCGGAAGATCCATCTCGTTCTGGAAAGCGTCCGTCTGGAAGCCGAGCGTGTGTCGGCGGCCGGCGGCTTCGACGGTCAATGGAACGACGATCTTCACCACGCCCTCCATGCCGCCATTACCGGTGAGGCCGACAAGGACTATGCCGACTACGCGGGGCGGTCGGACGTTCTCGCGCTGGCCCTGGCCGAGGGCTTCTGGACCGGCGACGAAGACGACGATGGCGGGTCAGCGGCCTCTCTGCCACCGACGGCCTTCGTTTCCTTTCTGCAGAACCACGATCAGGTCGGAAACCGGGCGCGCGGCGAGCGCATACGCCTCCTGGCGCCTGCGGCCGCCTGCCGAGCGGCAACGGCCGTCTGCCTGCTGGCACCGCAGATTCCCATGCTGTTCCAGGGCGAGGAGTGGGCGGCCAGTTCACCCTTTCCATTCTTTGCCGATCTTGCGCCGACGTTCGTGACGGCCGTGCGGGAGGGGCGGATCGCCGCCTTTGCGGTCGATCCGGACAATTTGTTCGACCCTTTCGATCCCGCGACGTTCGCCGCTGCCCGGCTCGACTGGAGCGAACAACGCCTGTCGCGACACGCTCGCGTGCTTGATTGGTATCGCGCCATCTTGCGTGTCCGCCGACGGGAGATCGCGCCGCTGATTGCCGGCATTCGGCACAGCGGCGACTGGCGCGTCGACGACGGGGTGATCCGCATCACGTGGCAAGGCGAGGCGAGGGAGCTGATGTTGACGCTCAATCTTGCCGCGCGGTCGGCGCCTTTGCCGGCCCCTTTGCGGGGCAGGCTGATCTGGCAGGAGGGGCGGATGACCGGTGGGCTGTGCCCACCATGGTTTG
Organism: Pseudomonadota bacterium; assembly: GCA_018262575.1. Classification (GTDB taxonomy): domain Bacteria; phylum Pseudomonadota; class Alphaproteobacteria; order Rhizobiales; family Pleomorphomonadaceae; genus Pleomorphomonas. The sequence continues at coordinate 8,112 of JAGSYU010000069.1, forward strand.
TCGCCTGGTCGGTGCGGCGGCGGGAGAGCTGATCCCGCCGCCGGAACGGTCAGCGGGCGAGGCGCAGGATGTCGGCGACGGCGCGGCTGTCGAGCTTGACGAAATTGCCAAGCGTGCGGCTGTCGTCGTTGGTGCCCTTCTTGGCCATCTCGTCGATGCGGTCGTCGTGGATGCCGAGCGAGGCCAGTGTCGTGCCAAGGCCGAGCTGGTGGAAGAACGCCTCAAGGCGGGCGATGCCCTGGCGGGCGGTCGCTTCCTTGTCGAATACGTCGAGGTCGACGTTCCAGACACGCACCGCCCATTGAACGAAGCGGTCAACGTCGTGGTCAAGGACGTATTTCATCCAGGCAGGGAAGACGACGGCAAGGCCGGCGCCGTGGGCGACATCATAGATGCCGGACACCTCGTGTTCGATGTCGTGCGAGGCCCAGTCGCCGATGCGGCCCGTGTTGAGGAGGTTGTTATGGGCGATGGTGCCGGCCCACATCAGCTCTGACCAGGCATCATAATCGGACGGACTGGCGAGCACTTTCGGTGCTTGGGCGATCACCGTCTTCATGGTGGCCTCGATCAGCCGGTCGGTGAAGGCGACGTGCGTCACATTGGTGAAGTAGCGCTCCATCAGGTGCGCCATGATGTCGGCGGCGCCGCAGGCGACCTGGAACGGCGGCAGGGTGGCACAGAGGACCGGATTCAAAATTGAAAAGCGCGGGTAGAGGAAGGAGCCGCCGACGGCCCGCTTCAGCCAGCCATCCTCGTTGGTGATCACCGTACCGTCGCTCGACTCCGAACCGGCGGCCGGAATGGTCAGCACGGTACCGATCGGCAGCGCGTTGGTCGGCGTGCCGCGGCCAACGTAGAAGTCCCAGACGTCGCCGTCGATGACGGCACCCATGGCGATCGCTTTGGCCGAATCAATGGCGCTGCCGCCGCCAACTGCCAGGATGAAGCCGAGCCCATGCTGCTTGCAGAGGCGGACACCCTCGTGGACGAGGGAGAGGCGCGGATTGGGTTTGACACCGCCAAGCTCGACCCACTCGACACCGGCCGCCCGGAGCGAGGCGCAGACGCGGTCATACAGGCCGGATGCCTTGATGGAACCGCCGCCAAAATGAAGCAGGATCTTGCTGCTGTAGCGTGCGGTCTCGGCGCCAACCGACGCTTCGGTGTCCCGGCCGAAGATGATCTTCGTCGGGTTGAGGAAGGTGAAATTTTCCATGTCGCTTCTCCCGGCTGCCGGCGGTCCTTATTGGCGAACGGCCCGGCCTCGGGCGCAAGTTAGGCGCCCGAGGTGCAGGACACAACGGGGTTGAGACGGTTCATATCGGTTCGTGGGTGGGGGTCAGGCAACGTCGATGACGATCTTGCCGAACGGGCCGGCGTCGAGCCGGTCAAGGGCGGCGGGCAGATCGGCAAGGGGAAAGCGGCTGTCAATGACCGGCTTCAGCCGGGCGACGTTGATGGCATGGAGCATCTCGTCATAGGCGCGGCGGTGACCGACGGCGATGCCCTCGACAACGAGGCGCTTGCGAGCGAGATGCAGCCCATTGCCGCCAAGATCGGTGCCGCTGATCTGGCCGATCAGCGAGACGCGGCCACCCGGCGCCGCTGCGTCAAGCGACAGGGCGAAGTTGCTGCCGCCGATGGTTTCGAGCACGTGATCGGCACCGCGACCTCCGGTCAACCGCCTGACCTCGGCGGCTAGGTCAGGGGTACCGCGCAGGAGGAGATGGTCGGCGCCGAGTTGGCGGGCGGCGGCGAGCTTGTCGGCCGACGACGAGACGACAACGGCCATGGCGCCGGCCAACTTGGCGAACTGCAGGCCAAACAGCGCAACACCGCCGGTGCCATGGATCAGCACGCTGTCGCCGGGCCTGAGGCGGCCACGCTCGATCAGCGCAAACCAGGCGGTGAGGGCAGCGATTGGTAGGGTCGATGTCTCGGTATCATCGAGGGAGTCAGGTGATCTCGCCAGAGCATAGGCGGGTCGAATGACGTATTCGCAGAGGGCGCCCGGCATGGCCGGGCTGCGGAAACCCGGCGCGAGCGGCAGGCCCGGCGTCGGCACGGCACCATCGAACCAGTCGGCCGCGATGGTGCTCACCACACGGTCGCCGCGCCGGAAAACGGTGACGCCATCACCCACGTCCTCGACAATACCGGCAAAATCCGTAGCGGGGACAATCGGTTCCTGCGGTGCCAGGCCGACGCCACCCTCGAGCACCAGTTTGTCGCGATAATTGAGGGAGACCGCCTTCACCTTCACCAGCACCTCGCCGGCGTAAGGAATGGGCTTCGGCGCGGTGACGAAGCTGAGGCTGCCGCGGCCGGTGCCGGCCTGTCTCCAATGGCGGATGGTTGACGTCATGATCTGGTTCCTTCGAAAGATCGACGAGCTTGCGGATGATGGCTGAAAGACTATCGTAGCTTCATGATCACCAGTGGCGACAAGATGTCGCATGTTTGGTTCCTGAAATTCTACGGAGGAGAGAATGCCGGAGTTCCTTGACGATATCGCAGTCTTCGTCGAAGCGGCCGAGGCCGGTGGCTTCTCGTCTGCCGCCGCGCGGCTCCACCTGACGCGGTCGGCGGTTGGCAAGGCGGTTGCCCGGCTGGAGGCACGACTTGGCGTGCGATTGTTCCATCGCACCACGCGGCAGCAGAGCCTCACCGATGACGGCGATGCCTTTTTCGATCACTGCCGGCGGGGATTGGCCGAAATCCGAGCCGGCCGGGTACTGATCGAAACAGGGCGGCGGGTAGTGAGCGGCCGGCTGCGCATTTCGGTGCCACTGTCCTTTGGCCGGCGCTGCGTGGCGCCGGTTCTGCTGGCTCTCGCCCGGCGGCATACTGACCTGTCGCTGGAGATCGACTTCAGTGACCGACCGGTCGACCTCGTCGAGGAGGGCTTTGATCTCGCGGTGCGTAGCGGTTCGGTCGGGGATAGCGATGCTCTGATGGCACGCCTTCTCATGCGACAGCGAATGATGCTGGTGGCGGCGCCGGACTATCTGGCGCGGCGCGGCGCGCCGGCCGGCCTCGACGATCTCGCGGTGCATGACTGCATCGTCTACCGGCGCCAGGGGCGCAACGAGCGCTGGCGCTTTCCCGACGCCAGCGGCGGCTTGCGGGAAATGGTGATCGAAAGCCGCATCGGTCTCGACGACATCGAAACAATCGCCGAGGCAGCGCTTTCCGGTTTCGGCATCGCTTACCTGCCGTGCTGGCTGGTACGGTCGTCGGTCGGCGAGGGGCGCCTCGTCGGCCTGCTTGCGGCGACAACGGAGGGACGCCGCACCGACATCCACGCCGTATGGCCGAGAGCGCCCTACCTGCCCACGCGCGTCCGCGCGGCCATCGATGCGCTGGTCGCAGAGCTTCCGGGTGTGGCGCTTGCCTGACCGCCGAATGGTTTGACTTCGCCATTTGCCTGCCGCGGTCCGAGCCGCCGAGCAAATGCCGGAGTCAGGACAACCACCTGCAGTCTACTGTTTCCAGCGGAGGTTCTGAATTTGCTCCGGAGCCCCTATGTTGCCGAGATTCAGACGTCGAATTCGCTCCGCTAGAGCGTACCCGCCCAATCCAGGCTGTCGATGATCTGGCTGTAGACCTGAATCGGCGCTGGTCGGCCGACGATAAAGCCCTGGATTTCCGGGCAATGCTCCTGCGCCAGGAATGTCCGCTGCTCCTCCGTCTCGACGCCTTCGGCGATGACCGGAATGCCGAGGCCCCGGCAGAGGCCGATAACCGCCCGGATGATGGTCGTCGCCTGCTCGGTGCGTCCGATCGCCTGGATGAAGCTCTTGTCGATTTTGATTTTGTCGAAGGGAAAGGCCTGCAGATAGGACAGCGAGGAATAGCCGGTCCCGAAGTCGTCCATGGCGATGCGCACCCCCATCGCTTTGATCCGCCGCAGCATGCTGACGATGTGCGCGAAGTCGCCGAGCAGGATGCCCTCGGTGATTTCCAGCTCGAGCCGCGACGGCTGGAGACCGGTGTCGACAAGCGTCTGTTGAATGAGGTGCGGCAGCTCGCCGTGTTGGAATTGGATCGGCGACAAGTTGACGGCGACGGTGAGCGGATGCGCCCAGCCTGCCGCAGTGCGGCAGGCCTCGGTCAGCGCCCAGGCCGACATGTCGAGGATGAGGTTGGATTCTTCGGCCAGCGGAATGAAGTGGTCTGGCGAGATGGCGCCGCGCGTCGGGTGCGTCCATCGCATCAGCGCCTCGAAGCCAAAGATGCGGCCATCTATTTCCGCCTGCGGCTGGAAGTGCAGGGAGAGTTCCCGGTTGCGCAGCGCGTGGCCGAGGTCGGCCTGCAGCGCCCAGCGGTCGCGGATGACTTGGTCGGTTTTGGATTCGTAGACGCGAACTTGACCGCGCGCCTCGGACTTGACGTGATAAAGCGCTGCGCCGGCATTGGCGAGCAGCATGGAGCCAGTGTCCCCGTCGAGCGGATAGGTGGCGACACCAATGCTGATCCCCACCCGGATGGCCTTGCCATCGATCACAATGTCTTCGGAGAATACGCTTTGGGCCAGCGCCGCCAGTCGGCGCGAGGCGTGCGGTTGGTCCGGATCGTTGGAGATGACGACGAACTCGTTGCCACCCGGCCGGAAGACCAGACCGTCGCCGCCAATGTCCAGGAGGCGTCGCGCCGCCTCCTTCAACACCCGATCGGCCACTGCATGGCCGTAGAGGTCGTTGAGGGTCTTGAAGCGGTCGATGTCGACGCTGAGAAGGCCGAAGCGGGCTTGCGTCGCCGTGGCAGCGAAGATGCCGTCGGCGAGGCGAACCATCATCGCCTCCCGGTTCGGCAGGCCGGTCAGCGTATCGTGCTGGCTGAGATAGGCGATTCGCTCCTCGGCGTGCCGCTTGTCGGTGACGTCCATCGCCACGCCGACAATGAAGCGCGGCGAGCCGTCGACCTTGCGGATCACCATGCGGGTCAACGTCAGCAGCCGGGTGCCGTTCGGGGTCGAAACCGTCTCCGAGGCCGTGATCTGCCGGACACCACTCGACAGGAGTTCGTCCTCATCCGCCTCGGCGGCCGCGGCCACGCGCTCCCCGAAGATCTGCCGGGCGTTCTTGCCGATGAAGGCTTCGCGCATGTGGCCGAACAACAGTTCGCCAGCCCGGTTGAGCAGGATATATTTTCGGCTGAACGGGTCCTTGGCGAACACGGCAGCCGGTAAATTTTCGACGATTGTATCGAGGAACTCTCGAGTCGCCTCGAGTTCGTCGGCGGCCCGCTTGCGCTCGGTGACATCGATGGCTGTGGCCAGGACTGCCTGACGGCCGTTGTGGATCTGCCGTCGGATGAACACCTCGACGTCGATCTCCGTGCCGTCGGCTTTGAGGTGCCTGAACAGGCGATCGCCGCTCTGCGTGTCGATCCAGTTGCGGATGGCCTCCAGCGCATCTGCCTTGAATCGATCCGGACGCATGTCCATGATGCTCATGTTCATGAACTGATGAAGGGTATAGCCGTAGCGGGCGACGGCGGCGCGGTTGACTGCAAGGAACCGTAGGGTCTCGGAATCGAACAGGTACATCGGAACCGGGCTGTCCTCGAACAACAGCCGTGATGCAGCCTCGCGCTGCTTGAACTCGCTGATGTCGACGCGGATGCCCACCCACCCGCCGTCCGCCATGCGACTCTCCTCCACTTGGATCCAGCGGCCGTCGGCGCGGCGCTGTTCTTCGACGCTGTTCGGGAGGATGTGCCGGTCGAGGCGGTCTTTCAGCCATTCCTCCTCGCGGCCGAGTGCGTCGAGATAAGCTCCTCGTTCGAGGCCGCGCCGCAACATCGTCTCGAATGAGCAGCCTTCGACAAGGAAGCCATCGAGCTCGGGATAGAGTTCGACGTAGCGATGGTTCCAGAGCGTCAGTCTGTCGTCGGGATCAAAAACGGCGATGCCTTCCAGCGTGGCGTTCAACACGGCGTTGATCTGGTTAGCCAGCCCACCATGCAGTGCCTTGGTTGCACTGGAGGTCTCTCGGAGCGTCGTTTCGAGGTCTTCGTAAGTCGACCCGATCGCGCTCAGCAGAGCGGTGACGTCGACTTCGCCGCTCGGGCGTGTCGCGTTGGCAAGTTGCTGAGCCAGCAGGTCTCCAAGCCGGTCGATCGTTCTACCTGATGCGGCGAGTTCGGTGTCCGAGCGTTGGCGGGCGTCAATCTCCCGATCAAATGTCAAAATCGAATGCTCCGACAGGAACAAGAGGTCAACCCAGCGATTTCGCCAACGTCAGCATCTGCTCCGAACACTGTACTTGGCCGATGCAAATGTCGAAGTCGAACCACCAGCGCCTTTTGCAAATCGAGTGACGTTTGTGTCAGTGTGCCGGGGATGCAGCGTTTCGTCGAGTAGAGAGACGCGGACCAAGACGTTTTGCTGCCCTTTCTGGGTTCCGCCAGAGGGGCGACTCTCACGAGTCGGCCGCAATTTTAATATGCATTAAAGCATTTCTGACTTTAGAGGAATAATCAATTCGCCATTCTGCCTCGTTAAGCAAGATATCTTCTAGGATATCGGATGTAGACCGTCAAATATATGTCAAATCATGAATATGTTAACATGAAGAATACTTTCATTTATCTGATATTCGAGATTTTTCCTTTTCAAGGCGAATGAATTTTCCTAAATTTGATCAAGTGGCTTCCTTGGCATGACGCGGGAAATCAATTCCGGCCATTTTGCCTCCGGCGCCTTCTGCGCGTCCCGAGGGCCTTGTCGACGCACGCATCTTTGCGGGCAATTGCCCGACTCTCCTGCCCAGATTGGCCTCCATGAAAAGACCCTCCGGCAAAGTGGCCGTCTGTAGATGGAAATTGCCTTTCCTGGCTACGCAAAGAAATTCCAGAACTGTCATCCCCATCGTCGGCGTGTTGGAATGTATTCCGGCAGCAGGGCAGGGGACGGAAAATTGTTCTCCCCGCTGTTGGGGCGCCATGACGAGCGCCGGATGATCGAGCTGGGAGTCATTTTCATGAGCAAGTCGTTGCACCCCGAGACCCTCGCGCTTCACGGCGGCAGTTTCCGCGCCGATCCGACCACCGGCTCCGTTGCGGTGCCGATTCACCAGACAACCTCCTACCAGTTCCAGGATGCCGGCCACGCCGCGCGCCTGTTCGGACTCGAGGAACTCGGCTTCATCTACACCCGCATCGGCAACCCGACGCAGGACGCACTCGAGACACGCATTGCCGAGATCGAGGGCGGCGCAGCAGCCGTTGCCGTGTCGTCTGGGCAGGCGGCCTCGACCTTCGCCATCCTGAACGTCGCCTCGGCCGGCGATAACGTCGTCTCTTCGACCGACCTGTATGGTGGCACCTGGGCGCTGTTCGCCGACACGCTCAGCCAGTTCGGCATCGAAGTCCGCTTCGTCGATCCGGCTGATCCGGAGAATTTTCGCAAGGCCACCGACGATCGCACCCGCGCCTATTATGCCGAGCTGCTGCCCAATCCGAAGCTCAATGTCTTTCCGGTGAAAGAGGTCGCCGACATCGGCCGGCCTCTCGGTATTCCGCTGATCATCGACAACACGGCGGCGCCGCTGTTGTCCAAGCCGTTCAAGCACGGCGCGGCAGTGGTGGTCTATTCGGCCACCAAGTATATCGGCGGCCATGGCACGACGATTGGCGGCCTGATCATCGACGGCGGCAATTTCGACTGGGAGAAGTTCCCCGAGCGCCAGCCGCTGTTCAATACGCCCGATCAGGCCTATCACGGCGCCATCTGGTCGCAGGCGGCCAAGCCGCTCGGTCCGATCGCCTTCGCATTGCGTGCCCGTGTCAAGTTGCTGCGCGACGTTGGCGCGGCGCTGTCGCCGTTCAGTGCCTTCCAGCTGATCCAGGGCCTCGAGACGCTGCCGTTGCGCATCCGCCAGCACGTGGCCAATGCCGAGAAGGTGGCCGATTACCTGACGAAACGGTCGGATGTAACGCGCGTCATCTATCCGAAGCTGCAGGAAGGTGAGTTCCGCCGCCGCGCCGACACCTATCTCGAGGGCGGCTACGGCGCGCTGGTCGGTTTCGAGCTCAAGGGCGGCGTCGAGGCTGGCAAGAAGTTCATCGACGCGCTGAAGCTGTTCTATCACGTTGCCAACATCGGCGACGCCCGATCGCTCGCCATCCATCCGGCGTCGACGACCCATTCGCAGCTGACGGCGGAAGAACAGCTCAGGACCGGCGTCACACCCGGCTATGTCCGCCTGTCGATCGGCATCGAGCATCCCGACGACATCATCGCCGATCTCGACCAGGCGCTCGCCGCCGCGTCGGCGCCGGTCGCCGTCGCCGCCGAATGACCTCGGCTATAGCGTGACTTGGGCCGGCGTCGTTCCCAGCGGCGCCGGTCTTTTGTCGGGCTACACGAAATAGTGGCTTTTCATTCCGGCCGTCTCATTCGAGAATGCCTCCAAAGTGCAGCGCACACGCGCTGCCGGGAGGATCGCCGATGCCCGCCTATCGTCCGCCACCCATCCCTGCCTCCGAGATCACACCGCGCTCGATCTATCTCCGACGCCGCGAGTTCATGGGCTTGATAGCCGGAGCGGGTTTGATGCTCGCCAAGCCCAGCCGCGCCGATACGCTCAAGACGGTCCCTGGCCCCTACAAGGTGGATGAGCCGCTCACGCCACGCGAAGACGTCACCACCTACAACAATTTCTACGAATTCGGCACCGACAAGGCCGATCCGTCGCGTCATTCCGGCGACTTCAAGCCGCGACCGTGGACGATCACGGTCGATGGCCTAGTCGCCAAGCCGCAGACCTTCGACGTCGACAAGCTGATCGCTGAATTGCCCATTGAAGATCGTGTCTATCGCATGCGCTGCGTCGAGGCGTGGTCGATGGTGATCCCGTGGAACGGCTTCCCGCTGAAGGCGCTGCTCGACAAGGTGGAACCACTCGGCTCGGCGAAATTCGTCGCCTTCGAAACGGTGGTGCGCCCCAAAGAAATGCCGGGACAGGCGGGTTACTTCCAGCCGATGCCGTGGCCCTATGTCGAGGGCCTGCGCCTCGACGAAGCGATGCACCCGCTTGCCATCCTCGCCGTCGGCCTCTACGGCGAAACGCTTCCCAACCAGAACGGCGCGCCCATCCGCCTCGTCGTGCCCTGGAAATACGGTTTCAAGGGCATCAAGTCGATCGTCCGCATCTCACTCGTCGAGACGCAGCCGCCCAACGCCTGGAATTCGCTGCAGGGCAGCGAGTACGGCTTCTATGCCAACGTCAATCCCGAGGTTGATCATCCGCGCTGGAGCCAGGCGACCGAGCGGCGCATCGGCGAAAGCGGCTTTTTCGGCTCCGGGCGGCGACCGACGCTGATGTTCAACGGCTATGCCGAGGAGGTGGCGAGCCTGTATGCCGGCATGGACCTCAAGGCCAATTACTGATGGCGGTCACCCGGTCGCCCTTCGTTGATCGTCTGAGCGGGTGGGGCATCTACGTCATCGGCGTCGTGCCGGCGGTGGCCAGCTTCTGGCTGGGGGCGACCGGCGGCCTCGGCGCCGATCCGGTGCGTAGCTTCGAGCAGACGCTGGGACTCTGGGCGCTGCGTTTCCTGATCCTGACGCTTGCCGTGACGCCGCTGCGTGAGTTGGCTGGCGTCAACCTCCTGCGGTTTCGCCGCGCGCTCGGCCTTCTCGCCTTCTGGTATGCGGCGATGCATTTCACCGTCTACCTGACACTGGATCGCGGTCTTCTCTGGGATACGATCATCCCGGACATTGTGCGGCGGCCGTTCATCACGCTGGGCTTTGCCGCCCTGATGCTGCTTGTGCCGCTGGCGGTCACGTCCAACCGTCTGTCGATCCGTCGCTTGGGCAAGAACTGGCGGCGGCTGCACAAGCTGATCTACGTTGCCGCGACGCTGGCGGTCCTTCATTACCTGCTGGCGACCAAGGTGCTGGACCCCACGCAGGTTGTCCACATCGGGCTGGTGGCGCTGCTTCTCGGCTATCGCCTGGTCCGCGGCTTCGTCCGGCGCCCGGCGCGGCGCGCCGCCTGACGACGCAGACAAGAAGGGCGTCCGGACGAAACATCCGGACGCCCTTGTCTCCTCCCGGCCGGCCGCCAATCGGGAGAACGGCGGCCACGCCCTTTCAGCAGACCGAACGGCCCGCCTCAAGCTCGGAAATCATGTTGACGCGGCGGGCATGGCGCCCGCCCTCGAACTCGGCGTCGAGGAAGGTGTCGACAATCATCAACGCCAGGTCCTGTCCGACCACGCGGGCGCCGAAGGCCAGCATGTTGGCGTTGTTGTGCAGGCGCGACAACTTGGCGGTATAGGGCTCGGAACAGACGACGCAGCGGATGCCGGCAAGCTTGTTGGCGGCGAGCGAAATACCAAAGCCGGTGCCACAGATGGCGATGCCGAAACGGGCCCCGCCGGCTAGAACGACCCGCGCCGCCTTCTCACCCCACTTGGGGTAATCGGTGCTCTCCGTCGACGTTGGACCGACATCCTCAACCGCGTAGCCACGCGCTTCGAGATGGGCTGCGACGGCCCGCCGGAGATCAATGCCGGTGTGGTCGGAGGTGACGACGATCCTGGTCTTCTCGCTCATGGTTCCGCGCCCATGCTGTTGTCGGAATATCCGGCGCCGCAAAGACGCCAAGGAAAAGCGAATTTCCCCTAGCACTCATGTATGACAAATACCAGCATCCACGCCGTGGGTAACGTCTTTGTGCCAATACGGATGGCGCAGACTCGCACCGCCTGCCGTTGCGGTGACGCCACCGCACGCTGCGAAAACATAGGCGAGGGTACCGGCCGTCAGGCTATTGCGGGCAACCTCGACGTCCGCGACAACCTGTCCGCGCGCCGTCATGACGTTGAAGTCGCGCGACGGGCCATGGACGGCGACAGCCGCCGTCGGCCAGTCGCCGGAAAAGGCCAGTGGCTCGAACGGCCGGAGCGATACCGACGGCTGTGCGCCGCCGAAATCGAGGTCGAAGCCATCGCCGTCGATCAGCGTGATCACCCTGTTGATGCCGGGGAGCGGCGAGAAGGGGCCCGGCTCGACGACATCGGCGACGGAAAGTCGCCAGAGCAGGGCGCCGGCCGCGTCGTCGTGCCGGACGAGTTCCAGCGTCGTACCGCGACCGTTCTGCCAGGGCAGGCGGCGGAAATCGGTGGCGTTGACAAGCCGGAGGCTCATTTTCCCAGCATCGGCAGGTCGAGTTCCTTCTCCCGGGCACATTCGACGGCGATGTCGTAGCCGGCGTCGGCGTGGCGCATGACGCCGGTGGCCGGGTCGTTGTGGAGGACGCGGGCGATGCGGCGATCGGCATCCTCGCTGCCGTCGCAGACGATCACCATGCCGGCGTGCTGCGAAAAGCCCATGCCGACGCCGCCGCCGTGATGGATCGATACCCAGGTTGCACCGGAGGCGGTGTTGAGCAGCGCGTTGAGCAGCGGCCAGTCGGAGACGGCGTCGGAGCCGTCGCGCATCGCTTCCGTCTCGCGGTTAGGCGAGGCGACGGAACCAGAATCGAGGTGGTCGCGGCCGATGACGATCGGTGCCTTGACGACGCCTTGCCGGACCATCTCGTTGAAGGCGAGGCCGAGGCGGGCGCGGGCGCCGAGGCCGACCCAGCAGATGCGGGCCGGCAAGCCCTGGAAGGCGATGCGCTCGGCGGCCATGTCCAGCCAGGTGTGGAGATGGGGATTGTCGGGCATCAGCTCCTTCACCTTGGCATCGGTGGCATAGATGTCGGCCGGATCTCCCGACAGCGCCGCCCAGCGGAACGGGCCGATGCCACGGCAGAACAACGGCCGGATATAGGCCGGGACGAAGCCGGGGAAGGCGAAGGCCTGCTGTTCGCCGGCATCGAAGGCGCGCTGGCGAATGTTGTTGCCATAGTCGAACACCGGCACGCCCATCGCCTGGAAGTCGAGCATGGCGCGGACGTGTTGCCGCATCGATGCGGTGGCGGCGGCGACCACCGCCTCGGGTTCCACCTTGGCGCGGGCGCGATAGTCCTCCCAGGTCCAGCCGGACGGCAGGTAACCGTTGAGCGGATCGTGGGCGGAGGTCTGGTCGGTGACGAGGTCGGGCCGCACGCCGCGACGCACCAGCTCCGGCAACACGTCGGCGGCGTTGCCGAGCAGGGCGATGGAGACGGCCTCGCCCCTGCCGGTGTGCTCGGCAATCAGCCGCAGCGCATCGTCGAGGTCTTTCGCCTGCTTGTCGACGTAGCGGGTGCGCAGGCGGAAATCGATGCGCGACTGCTGGCATTCAATGTTGAGCGAGGTGGCGCCGGCCATGGCGGCGGCAAGCGGTTGCGCGCCTCCCATGCCGCCAAGGCCCGATGTCAGCACCCAGCGTCCCCTAAGGTTGCCATCATAGTGCTGGCGGCCGGCTTCCACGAAGGTCTCGTAGGTGCCCTGCACGATGCCCTGCGCGCCGATGTAGATCCACGAGCCGGCCGTCATCTGGCCGTACATCATCAGCCCCTCGGCATCGAGCTTGTTGAAGTGGTCCCAGTTCGCCCAGTGCGGCACGAGGTTGGAGTTGGCAATCAGCACGCGCGGTGCGTCCTTGTGCGTGCGGAACACGCCAACCGGCTTGCCGGACTGGATGAGCAGCGTTTCATCGTCCTCAAGGCGTTCGAGCGTTGCGACGATGGCGTCGAAGCATTCCCAGTCGCGGGCGGCGCGGCCGATGCCGCCATAGACAACCAGTTCCTTGGGGTTCTCGGCAACATCCGGATCGAGGTTGTTCATCAGCATGCGGAGTGGCGCTTCGGTCAGCCAACTCTTGGCTCGAAGGGTCGTGCCCCTGGGCGCGCGGATTTCGACGTCGCGATATCGCGTGTTGCTCGGCATGCTGGCCTCCTACTTGTCTATACAAGATTGAAGCATTGGAAGGTGGTGGTGTCAATGGGCGCTTGTCGACCGCGCGGCATGTCTTTCCAGTCGCTTACAGCCCCAGTCGATACAATTGCGCGCTTGACGGCGTTTTCAAATTCCCATCACGTGCACTCGCGTCCGGGGAAACCCTTATTGTCCAACAATGGGATAGGCTCATGAAAAAGATCGTCTTAGCGTCGCTTGTGTCCGTCATCGCTGCCTTTTCAACGCAGGCCCACGCGGAGGATCTCGTTTTCACGCTGAAGAACGGCACTGATTCCGTGCTGACGCGCTTCTATACCTCGCCGTCGGGAACCTCCTCCTGGGAGGAGGACGTGTTCGGCCAGGACGTGCTTGGGCCGGGTGAGTCGATCGAGATCACCATCGGCGATGGCCGCGACGTCTGCGACTACGACATGCGCTTCGAGTTCGCTCCGGAATCCAACCTCACCACCACCGAAGACACCCAGAATTTGTGCGAGATGGGTTCGTATACGATCACCCAGTGATCGCCAGCCGGCCGGCTCGCTTCCCTGTGGAGGCGAGTCCGGCGGCTGTGCTTGATATGTCGTCTCACGTTCCCGCTGTTTGGCGGCTCTCGATGCGACTACGGCCTCCGGGCAGCAACAGGCGTACCGACGTCACCACTTTATCGCCCGAAAAGGTGCGGCGGTGAATGTAGAGGCACGGGTTGCCTCGACCGATGGACAGCAGCTTCGCTTCCCATGGTGCTGGAACGACGGCCTCGACGGTATGCTCGGCTGAAGTCCAGGGAACGACGGCGCTAAGATAGCTGTTGGGCGTGCGGGCGGAAAAATCCTGTATGAGATAGTCCGGTGCCAGAGCCGGGTTGACGTGCCGGTCCTCGAGCTGGACCGGAATGTCGTTTTCCAGATGGATCACCAGCGAGTGGAAAACCGATGTGCCGAGTTCGACGCCCAGTTCGTCGGCAAGTTCCGGCGTCGCCTTGACCTCGTCCTTCATCACCGTCTGTGCCGAATGCTGATGCCCGCGCTCGGCGATCTCATCGGCAATGTTGCGCACCTCGAACACGGACGTCTGGCTCTTGCCCTCGGCGACGAAGGTTCCCAACCCTTGGATACGCAGCAGAACACCATCTGCCGCCAGTTCGCGCAGTGCCCGGTTAATGGTCATCCGGCTGAGGCCGAGCGTGGCGACCAGCTCGTTCTCCGAGGGAATGCGGTGGCGGGCCGGCCACTCGCCGTTGCCGATCCGCGCGAGAATCATCTGCTTGACCATCGCATAGAGCGGGGGAGTCCCACCGAGACGCTCGTTGACGTCGCTCACTTTATGGGCACTCCTTAAAAACAGTCAGAGGCGGATGGATTCGGCTTGCGACCCAAGAATTTTCCTCTACAGTGCTTGTATGTACAAGTGTGGGGTTTCGCGCACAAGATGGTAGCAGATAACCATCAATTGCTTTTCGCCGAAAGGGCTTTGCTGGCGGATGGTTGGGCCGACGATGTCGTCTTCGCCATCGGCGCCGATGGCCGGATTGCCACCGTGGAGCGCGGTGCGTCGGCAGTCGGTGCCAAGCGCCTCGGTGGGCCGGTCGTGCCCGCGGTCGCCGATCTGCATTCCCACGCCTTCCAGCGTGCCATGGCCGGTCTGACTGCGGTCGCCGGGCAGGGCGATGACAGCTTCTGGACCTGGCGCGAGGAGATGTATCGGCTGGTGTCACTGCTGACCCCCGATGACGTGACGGCGATTGCGGCCAAGTTGCAAATCGAGCTGCTGAAGGGCGGCTTTGGACGTGTCGCCGAGTTCCACTATCTCCATCATGGCGCAGACGGGCGCGCCTATGCCGCGCCGGCCGAGATGTCGCTCGCCGTGCTTCAAGCGGCTGAGTTGTCCGGCATCGGCCTGACGATGCTGCCGGTCTTCTATGCCCATTCGGACTTCGGCGGTGCCGCGCCGACCGCCGGCCAACGGCGGTTCATCCACGATGTCGACGGCTTCCTGACGTTGCTTCACGGCCTCGTCGAGCCCTGTCGGTCGGTGGGCGCGCGGCTCGGCCTGGCCTTTCACTCGCTGCGGGCCGTGACCGGCGACGAGATCGCCACCATCATGGAAACGGTGCCGGTACACGCGCCCGTCCACATTCACGTGGCCGAGCAGGAGCGCGAGGTGGCGGCCTCGATCGCCCATTCGGGCCGACGCCCGGTCGAGCGGCTCTACGATATCGCCGAGGTCGATGAGCGCTGGTGCCTCGTCCATGCCACCCATGTTACGGACGCCGAGGTGGCGATGATCGTCGGCTCGGGCGCCATTGCCGGTCTCTGCCCGACAACCGAGGCCGATCTCGGGGACGGCATCTTCCCGGCTGTCGATTTTCTCGGTGCGGAGGGGCGCTTCGGCGTCGGCACCGACAGCCACGTCGCCACATCCGTGGCCGGCGAATTGCGCCTTCTCGAATATGGCCAGCGGCTGCGTGATCGCCGCCGGAACCGGATGGCCGGTCGGCCGGGAGCTTCGGTCGGTCGCACGCTGTTTGAGCGTGTGCTTGCTGGCGGTGCTCAGGCGGCGGGTGTGGCCGAAGCGGGGCTTTCTGTGGGCGCGCCGGCGGATCTCGTGGTGCTGGACGGTCGTTCGCCGTATCTGGCGTCCGTGGAGGGCGACACGATTATCGATCGCTGGATATTTGGCGGCATCGGGCCGGCCGTCCGTGACGTGATGATTGGTGGCCGCTGGCTGATCGAGGATGGCCGCCACCCCAAAGACGAAGAGATCGACCGTGCGTTTGCCGCCGCCCTTGCTCGCCTCAGGGCATGATATGTCTTTGGCACGGCCGCTTTCCACGGCAGGACGAAATCCAGAAGAAGCCGGAGTGCTTCGGATAACCAGAGGGGAACATCATGAACACTAGACGTCTTGTTGCCGCGTCCGCCTTGTTCGTCGCGCTGGCCGTGCCCGCGTCGGCCAAGGACTGGACGGAGGTCACCATCGCGCTTGAAGGCGCCTATGCCCCGTGGAACCTCACCGACGCCAGCGGCAAGATCGTTGGCTTCGAGCCGGACCTCACCGAATATCTCTGCGCCCACGCCAAGCTGAAGTGCACGCTGATCTCCCAGGATTGGGACGGCATGATCACGGCCCTCAACGCCGGCAAGTTCGACGTCATCATGGATGCGCTGTCGATCACGCCGGAACGCAAGGAAGTGATTGCCTTCACCGTTCCCTATGCCGCGACGCCGGCCGTTTTCGCCGCCCCCAAGGACGGTGAACTCGCGGGCCTCGCCGGTACCGGCTCGGTGATCAAGCTCGCCACCACCAAGGACGGCGCCGACGCCATCGCACCGCTCAAGACGGCGCTGACCGGCAAGACCATCGGCATCCAGGCGTCGACCGTCTATGCCGGCTTCATCTACGACAACTTCAAGGATGTCGCCGAGATCAAGGAATACAAAACCTCGGCTGAGCGCGACCTCGATCTGTCGGCCGGCCGCATCGACGCCGGCTTCGATGACGCCACCTATTTCCTTGGCGCTTTCGCCAGTGCCGACAACGCCGATCTCGCCTTCACCGGCCCGGAAGTGGCCGGCCCGGTGTGGGGTGAGGGCGAAGGCCTCGGCATTCGCAAGTCCGATCCGGAGCTGAAGGCGCTGTTCGACGAGGCGATCAAGGCCGCCATCGCCGACGGTACCGTGAAGACGCTGTCGGAGAAGTGGCTCAAGGTCGACGTCACCCCCTGATGCGTGACGGGACTCTCCCGGACCTAGTGGCGTCAAAGTCGATCCACTAGACATCCGGGAGCGCCCCTCGGAGAGTCGTGATGTCCTGGATTGACCTGATCGGCTTCGGCGAACACGGCCGGGGCAGTATTCTCCTGTGGGCGATGGGCATGACGCTCGCCGTCACCGCCGCGTCGTTGTGCGTCGGGGCGGTGTTCGGCGCCATCATCGCGACGGCCAAGCTGTCGGCGTCGCGACCGGCGCGCTGGCTTGGCGACGCCTACACGACGGTGTTTCGCGGCGCCCCCGAGCTTCTGGTCATCTATCTCGTCTATTTCGGCGGCTCGCAGGCGGTGACCGCGGTTGGAAAGTGGCTCAATTACGAGGGCTTCCTCGGGCTGCCGTCTTTCCTGGCTGGCGCCATCGCCGTCGGGCTCATTTCCGGTGCCTACCAGGCGGAAGTCTATCGCGGCGCCTATTATGCCGTCGCCCGCGGCGAGATCGACGCCGCCCGCGCCATCGGCATGGGAACGCTGCTGCGCTTCCGCCGCATCCTGGTGCCGCAGATCCTGCGTTTTTCTCTGCCGGGGCTCGGCAATGTCTGGCAGCTCAGCCTCAAGGACTCGACGCTGGTGTCGGTAACCGGCCTTGCCGAATTGATGCGGACGTCCCAGATCGCCGCCGGCTCCACCAAGCAGTATTTCCTGTTCTTCATCGTTGGCGGGGCGCTCTACCTCGTGCTGACGACGCTATCAGACCGCATCTTCAGTTTCGCCGAGCGGCGGGTGGCGCGAAGCTTTCGCCATAGCCTCGGCCGGCGCTAGGAAGGGAGGACGCCATGGATTTCGATGTCGCCTTCCTGCTTTCGACCTTCGTCAAGCTGGTCGCTGCCGTGCCGATGACACTGGGGCTGTTCGCCGCGTCGGTCAGCCTCGGCGCGCTGTTGGCGCTCGGTATCACCTACTGCCGGGTGTCCGGAGGGCCGCTGCTGTCGGTCTTTGCCCGCGCCTACATCTTCGTGTTCCGCGGCTCGCCGCTGCTCATCCAGATGTTCCTCATCTACTATGGTCTCGGCCAGTTTCCGGCCGTTCGCCACAGCCTGTTCTGGCCGGTTCTGCGCGATCCCTTCTCCTGCGCGGTTGTGGCACTTGCCCTTTGTACCGCCGGCTATCAGGCGGAGATCATGCGCGGCGGCTTGCAGGCCGTTCCCGCCCGTGAGATCGAGGCGGGCAGGGCGGCAGGCATGTCCCGCCTGCTGCTGTTCCGGCGCATCATTGCGCCGATCGCCATCCGTCAAGCGCTGCCGGCCTATTCGACCGAGGTCATCCTGATGGTGAAGTCGACGGCGCTGGCCAGCCTTGTCACCGTCTGGGAGGTGACCGGCACCGCGCAGCGCCTGATTTCGCAGACGTATCGCACCATGGAGGTGTTCCTGGTGGCGACGCTGATCTATCTTCTCATCAACTTTATCATTGTCCGCCTGATGGCGCTTGCCGAGTACCGACTGTCGCCGCACCTCAGGGAGCGGCCGGACCCGGCAAGCAGCGGCGGACGCCAGGGAGAGATTCATGGCTGACGCCCCGGTGCCGGCAATTTCGGTCCGCAACATCCACAAGTCCTTCGGCCAGCACGAGGTGCTGCGCGGCATTTCGCTCGATGCCCACGACGGCGACGTGATCTCCATCCTCGGCGCCTCCGGCTCCGGCAAGAGCACCTTCCTGCGCTGCATCAACCTGCTGGAGACGCCGGACGAGGGCGAGATCACCGTGGCCGGCGAAGCCATCGCCATGAAGCGCAACCGGATGGGATCGCTGGTGCCGACCGATCGCAAGCAGGTCGACCGTATTCGCTCCGAGCTCGCCATGGTGTTCCAGAGCTTCAATCTCTGGTCCCATATGACGGTGCTGCAGAACCTGATCGAGGGACCGGTGCATGTTCTGAAGCGCCCGAAGGCGGAGTGCATCGCGGAAGCGGAGGCGCTGCTCGAACGGGTTGGTCTTGCCGAGCGACGCAACTACTATCCGGCCCATCTGTCCGGCGGCCAGCAACAGCGGGCCGCCATCGCCCGGGCGCTTGCCATGCAGCCGAAGGCGCTGCTGTTCGACGAGCCCACTTCGGCACTCGATCCGGAATTGGTCGGCGAGGTGCTGAAGGTGATGCGGTCGCTTGCCGAGGAAGGGCGGACCATGCTGGTGGTCACCCACGAGATGGCCTTCGCCCGCAACGTCTCGGATCGGGTGATGTTCCTGCACGAGGGCGTCGTCGAGGCCGATGGCGCGCCGGAGGACATCTTCACCAACTCCGATTCCGAGCGCTTCCGCCAGTTCATTGGCGGCTTCCAGGCCTGAGGACACCATGCCTGAGGACACCAAGACTGGCATCGTCGTCGATACCCATCTCGGCTGGCGCGACGTCGCCGCCGTTGCCGAGGGCGCGCGTCTCCATCTGTCCGAAGCGGCAAAGCACCGCATCACCAATGCCCGCGCTGTCGTCGAGGCGATCGTCGATCGCGGCATCCGCGCCTATGGCATCAACACCGGCGTCGGCGCTCTCTGCGACGTGGTGGTGGACCGGCCGCTGCAACGGCAGCTGTCGCACAACATCCTGATGAGCCATGCCACCGGTATCGGAGCGCCGCTCGGCATCGTCGAGACGCGGGCGATCATGGCGACGGCGGTCAGCAACTATGCGCTCGGCCATTCCGGCGTCCGGCTCGACGTGGTCGAGGCGCTGACGGGGCTGCTCAATGCGGACGTGACGCCGCTGGTGCCGGCCAAGGGATCGGTTGGCTATCTCAGCCACATGGCTCATGTCGCGCTGGTGCTGATCGGCGCCGGCCGGGCGCAGGTTGGGGATAGGGTCGTCGGTGGTACCGACGCCCTTGCGGTGGCTGGCCTTGCTCCGCTGCAGCTCGGTGCCAAGGAGGGACTGTCGCTGGTCAATGGCATTCCCTGCGCCGCCGGTCTCGCATCGCTGGCGCTGAAGCGGGCCGAGCGTGTGCTCGACTGGGCCGACGCCATTGCGGCGCTGACCATCGAGGCGCTGATGGGCAATCCGGCGGCTTTCGACGCAGCGGCGCTGTCGCTTCGGGTGTCGCCCTCCCTTCAGGCTGTCGGTGCCGGATTGCGCGACCGGCTTGCCGGCAGCGGCATCATCGCCGCCGGTGCCGGCCGCAAGACGCAGGACGCGCTGTCGCTCCGCGCCGTGCCGCACGTGCATGGGGCGACGCGCGATGCCTTGGCGTCCGCCGCCGATGTGGTGTCGCGGGAGCTGGCGTCGGTGTCGGACAATCCGGCCATCGTTGGCACGCCTGAAACCCCCGGCGTTCATTCGGAAGCGCACGCGGTTGGCGCCGCCATGGGCCTTGCGCTCGACCAGTTGGCGATCGCCGTTGCAGAGGTGGCGGCGATGGCCGAACGGCGCCTCGATCGTCTGGTCAATCCACTGGTCAGTGGGTTGCCGGCTTTCCTCGCCGCCGACAGCGGCGTCTGCTCCGGCTTCATGATCGCCCAGTATGCGGCGGTGTCGCTGGTCAACGAAAACCGCCGCCTGTCGCTCCCTGCCAGCCTCGACGGCGGCATCACCTCGGCACTGCAGGAGGACCACCTCAGTCATGCGACGCCAGCGTCGCTGAAGGCGCTGACGGTGATCGAAAACGCCGAGGCCATCCTCGGCATCGAACTCCTGGCTGGCGCCCAGGCGCACGAATTCCGGCATGAGGGACGCGCGGCCGGTACAGATTGCCTCTATCGCCAGCTGCGGGATGTCGTCCCGCGCTATGCCGATGACCGCCCGCTCGCTGACGATATGGCGCTGGCGGCCGGCCTCATCCGCGCCGTGCCGCCGGCCTGATTTGTCCGTATGAGTGGCTGTCGCGAAACGGCTCATCCAACGATTCAGGCCAATACTTTAGATTAACAAAATACATTAATATATTGAAATATATAAGACTATTATCTTTGTTAATGTACTGATTCCGCTTGGCGAGCGAGCCACCTCATGTAGTGAGTCATGGGTTTCCCGACTCCCGTTCACGTTACTTCATGTTGTGAATCATGCTGGGACGCATCCGGGATGCGCTTACTCATATTTGCGAATGGCTCGCAAAAAGGCGGACGGTGCTATTGACAGGCGCACCTTAAATGTTGAAAGCAGTTATCATCTTATTGATTGGCAGGAGGCCGGGGTGCTGGCGCCGTTTCTCATCATGCTGCGCGAAGGCATAGAGGCCGCGCTGGTAACCGGAATCATTGCCAGCTACCTCAAGCAGACGGGGCGCGGTGCCTATCTGCCAGTGGTCTGGGTCGGCGTGTTGCTCGCCGTGGCGCTGTCGCTGTTTGCCGGCGCGGCGCTGCAGCTGATGGCCGCCGAGTTTCCGCAGAAGGCACAGGAACTGTTCGAAGCGGTCATCGGCTTCGTGGCGGTGCTCGTGCTGGTCAGCATGGTGTTCTGGATGCGTCGCGCCGCCCGTTCGATCAAGGGCGAACTGCATGGGGCAATCGATTCCGCGATGCAGGCGCCAAAAGGCGCCACCTGGGCGCTGATCGGCATGACCTTCTTCGCCGTGGGGCGCGAGGGTCTGGAGTCGGTGTTCTTTCTGCTTGCCGTCTTCCAGCAGAGCCCGGGTGCTGCCGCGCCGACCGGCGCGCTCCTCGGCCTTCTGGTGGCCGTCGTCATGGGGTACGCGCTCTATCGCGGCGGCATACGTCTCGATCTCCGGCGCTTCTTCCGCTGGACGGGTGTCTTCATCCTGGTCGTCGCGGCCGGGCTTGCCGCCGCCAGCCTGCGCAGTCTGCATGAGGCGGGTCTGTGGAACCTCCTCCAGGCGCGCGTCTACGATCTGTCCGGCACTTTGCCGGTGTCGAGCGTGCTCGGCACCATTCTTTCCGGCGTGTTCAACTATCAGGAAGCGCCGACGGTCGGTGAGGCCGGGCTTTATGTCGTGTTCCTCGTCGTGATGTTGACGCTGTTCCTGAAGCCCGAGCGACCGGCCTTTCTCCGGCCGGCGGTCACCGGGACCGAGAAGGGGTAAGAATGTCCTCGCCTGATCCGCAACGCGCCGACGTTCCGTCGTCGCGACTGATGACTGTTGCCCTCATCGGCGCTGGCGTGCTGGCACTTGCCGGTGGCGGTGCCTTCTACCTGGCCTCGCAGAAGGCGTCCCGGCCTGTCGAAGCTGGCACCATTGCCGTCCGCGTCGGTGACCGCAGCTGTGAGCCGATGGATCTGACGGTGCTGGCCGGCCGCAGCGTCTTTGACATCGAGAATGCCTCGAACAGGCCGATCGAGTGGGAAATCCTTGATGGCGTCATGGTGGTGGAGGAACGCGAGAACATCGCTCCCGGCTTCCGGTCGCTACTCGCCGCCCGCCTCAAGCCCGGCGTCTACGACATCACGTGCGGCCTGCTGTCCAACCCGCGCGGCAAGCTGACGGTAACCGCCTCGGCCCATTCGGACGCCGAGAAGGCAAAGCCGCCGCTCAAGGCCTTCATCGGCCCTCTGTCCGAATACAAGGTCTACCTCGCCCTGCAGTCAGGCCAGATGATCCGGGCGACCAAGGTACTTGCAACGACGATTGAATCCGGCGACCTCGCGGCGGCGCGCGCCGCCTACGCCGCCGCCCGGACCGCCTATCGGCATGTGGAGGCGGTGAGCGGCCGCATCGCCGATATCGAGAACGCCATCGATCCGGTGGCCGTCTATCTCGCCGGACGCGAGCAGGACCCGGCCTTCACCGGCTTCCACCGTATCGAGTTTGGCCTGTGGCGGGCAAATTCCACCGCAGATCTCAAGCCGGTGGCCGACAAGCTGGCCACGGATGCGGCGACGCTGCGTGATCGGCTCAAGGCGATGAAGTTCGAACCAGCGGACCTCGCCGGCAACGCGGCACGCGAGGCGCGTCGGCTTGCCGAGGGGCCGGTGATGTCCGGCGACAATCTCTATGCGGGCGACGACCTTGCCGAATTCGCTGCCGCCGTCGATGGGCTGGAAAAGCCGGTGTCGTTGTTGTTGCCCCTCACCACCGAGGCGTCCGCCGATGCCGCCAAGGCGGTCAACGATGCCTTCACGGCGACGCGGGCCGACCTTGGCAAGCTCGCCGGACAGGGGGCGGCGCCCGTTCCCTACGCCAATGTGTCGCCGGACGCCCGCACGGCGCTGGCCGGCCGTTTCGTTGCACTTGCTGACGCCATCGACCGGATCAATCCGGCGCTCGGCCTGGAGTAAGGGACATGCGTGATCCAAAGGACCTCCGCCGCGCGCCACGCGCCCTCGATCGCCGCCGGCTGCTGCAGGGCCTCGGCGCCACGGCGCTGGGTGGCTCTCTCGCTGGCGTCGCCCACGCCGAAACCGCCCATCATTCGGTCGCCGACGCGCCGGTCGCCAACGCGGCGAGCCAGCTCGACAGCGTTCCCCATCTCGGCCTCCATCAGGCCGGCGTCGTCAATCCGCGCCCGGCCAACGGCATGCTGGCGAGCTTCGACGTGCTGGCCGAGAACGTCGACCAGCTCGAGGCGCTGTTGCGTGACCTGACGGCGCGCATCGCCTTCCTGACCGTCGGCGGCGCGGTGCCGGTGCTCGATCCCCGCCTGCCGCCGGCCGATTCCGGCCTGCTGGGACCGACCGTCCATCCGGATAACCTGACGATCACCATCTCGCTCGGCGCCTCGCTGTTCGACGATCGGCCGTGGCTTGCCCCCCTGAAGCCGAAGCACCTTGCGCGGATGACGCGCTTTCCGAACGACGCCCTCGACGCCGACATCTGCCACGGCGATCTGTCGATCCAGATCTGCGCCAACACGCAGGACACGACGATGCACGCCCTCAGGGACATCATCAAGGCGTCGAGCCGGCAGATGATGCAATTTCCTCGGCTTCCGCGACGGCTCGGCCAATCCGGATTCCTCGAATACCGCCGAGATGGACCGTGTCGTCTGGGTGGGAACACAGGAGGGAGAACCCGCCTGGGCGGAAGGCGGCAGCTACCAGGTCGTCCGTATCATCCGTAACTTCGTCGAGCGCTGGGATCGGACGCCGTTCGGCGAACAGGAACGG
>JAGSYU010000187.1 GCA_018262575.1 Pseudomonadota bacterium
GACGCGGCGACGGCCTATGCACTCGCCAAAGAGGGTGTGCTCGACGGCCTGTCGATCGGCTATCGGACGATTGAGGCGGCGCCGCACCCTGACAAGCAGAATGTGCTGATGCTGAAGAAACTCGACTTGTTCGAGATCAGCATCGTGACCTTCCAGGCCTGCGAGCCGGCGAAGATCCAATCGGTGAAGGCGGCGGCGCTGCCGCTGATTGAGAAGCTGATGGCCGGGGACCGGCTGTCATTGCGCGAGTGGGAAGGCCTTCTGAAGGCTGAGCCTTTCGGCCTTTCCAATTCACAGGCTGAGCGCGCCGTGCGCGTCAACCTGAAGCGCGGTCAGGGGGAGCCTGACACCACGGCGCTGGCGTTCCTGGAAGCCCTCCGGACGCGCTGATCCCTCAGGAGAAAATCACATGCATGCCCTCACCAAGGCTGCCGGCGTTGCCGGCGGCATCGCTACACTCATGGCGTTTTCGACCGCGCTTCGTGGTCCGCGCATCGCCCTTGCCCCTGATGACGGCACCGGTACCGGCACCAAATCGGTCGCCGACCTCGCCGCCGAGATCAAGGCCGACCACCAGAAGGCCTTCGACAAGGTGAAGGAGATAGCCGAGAAGGCACTTGCTGACGCCAAGAGTGCTGGCGGCGTGGCAACCCAGACCAAGGAAGCGGCTGACGAAGCGCTGGTCAAAATGAATGGCCTTGCCGAGCAGCTTTCCACGCTGGAACAGAAGCTCGCTCGCGCCCCTGGTGATGGTGACGACAAGCAGAGTTCGCTCGGCGAGCAGTTTGTCGAGAGCGAAGAATTCAAGTCGTACGCTGGGTCCAATCCGCGTTCCGGCAAGGCCTCGATGCGGATCAAGGCGGATATCTCGACTTCGACCGCCAACGCGGCTGGCTCGATCGGCGCCGCCATCGCGCCTAACCGTTTGCCGGGCATTCAAGAGTTGCCACGCCGTCGCCTCACGATCAGAGGTTTGTTCTCGCCGGGCCAGACGGATAGTCCGCTCGTCGAATATGTCCAGGAGGTGGGTTTCAACAACAATGCTGCCGCGGTGGCAGAAGGGGCGGCGAAACCGAAGTCTGACGTTCAGCTCGTCGACAAGCAGACCACGACCAAGGTCATCGCCCACTTCATGAAGGTGTCCAAACAGTCGCTTTCCGATGTGTCGCAGTTGCGCTCCTACATCGACACGCGGCTTCTCTACGGTCTCGGCCTCAGCGAAGAGCAGCAGCTCCTCAACGGTGATGGTGTCGGCCAAAATCTCCTTGGCCTCATCCCGCAGTCGACGGTGTTTGTGGCGCCGATCGAAATTGCCGGCGCCACGTCGATCGACATCATGCGGCTCGCCATGCTGCAGGCGGTGATCGCCGAATATCCCGCGACCGGCCACGTCATGAACCCGATCGATTGGGCGTGGATCGAGACCCTGAAGGATGGTCAGGGCCGCTACATCATCGGCAACCCTCAGGGCACGGTGACGCCGACGCTCTGGGGATTGCCGGTGGTAACCACGCAGGCGATTGCTGTCGACAAGTTCCTGACCGGCGCTTTCGAGATGGGCGCGCAGGTGTTCGATCAGTGGGCGGCGGCGGTCGAGGCCGGCTTCGAGAATGACGACTTCACCAAGAACAAGATCACGATCCGCGCCGAGGAGCGCCTGGCGCTCGCCGTCTACCGGCCCGAGGCTTTCATCTACGGCGACTTTGGCCGCGCCGCCTGACCCATCATCGACCGAGGGGCTTCGGCCTCTCGGTCAACCTTCTGGGGGACATCATGACCGATCAGCGCCCGACCAAACCAAGCCCGGAAACCCTGCCGACCCGGCTTCGCCCGCATGAGGGCAAGGCGGCGCAGGATCTGCGCAACAAGGCCCTGCCGCCGCTCGACAACCGCGCCGCTGGCGTGAAGGACAGCAAATGAACCGCCCGATCGCTCGATTTGCGCCGGAGCGGCTGAAGCCATTGCCGGCGCTGCCGGTAACCCTGGCAGAAGCCAAGGCCTATTGCCGGAGCGAGGACGCGGACGATGCGATTGTCGAAGGGCTGATCAGCTCGGCCGTGGAAACGCTCGACGGTCCTTCCGGTAAGCTCGGCCGCTGCCTGATGCCGCAGACATGGCGGCAGCCGTTCGCTGGGTTTCGCGATCGGCTACCCCTGCCGGTGCCGGCGATCGAGGTTTCCGAGGTCGCCTATCTCGACAGTGACGGGGCGATGCAGACCATTGACCCGGCTCGCTACCAGTTGGTGGACGCCGCCGGGCTTCCCTATGTCGCCCGCGCCAAGGGCTACGCTTGGCCGGCGACCGTTGAAGGCGATCGTGCCTCGGTGTTCGTGACCTTCATGGCGGGCTACGAGACGTTTCCGAATCCGATCAAGCAGGCGATCTTGCTCGACGTGCGCCGCACCTATGGCGCCCTCAAAGCCGACGCCGATCTCAAGAAAGAGGTTGTGGAAGGCGTAGGCTCGCAGGAAAGGGATGTCTCCGGCTCGCTCGATGGCAAGATCGCCGACATCATCTCGCGCATGCTGGCGCCCTATTCGCGGCTTGGCTTGCTATGACACCCTCCGCTGCTCGCGCAATGTACCGCCGCCAAATGGCTTCCGGTGAGACGGTCTCGCTGGTGCGGGGCTTCGGATCGGCTACCCCTCGACGGGTCGACGGCCTGCCGGCCCGGATGCTCAAGGCCGGCGAACTGCTCGTTGCCGGCTTGATGCAGGGAGAGCGGGTGCTTTTGCTGCTCGCCGAGGACGTCGCGGCGTCAGACCTGGTTGCCCCTGTAATCAACGACCGGGTGCTGTGGAACGGCAAGGCTCTCGCCGTGAAGTTTGTCGACGACGCCAAGCGGCGCGTTGCCGGCGAGCTGATCGCCTATGAGCTGTATCTGGCCGGCGCCTGATGGTCCGAGGCCGTATCGACGCGCTCGACCGGGACGTGTCGCTGATCATCGACGAGGAGCTGTCGCCGGCAGCGCAGTCGCGGCAGGTGGCGGCCATGGCCCGGCAGCTCCGCGACGAGGCGGCGGCAACGAACCGCGCCCTGACGGGGCAGGAGCCGACATGGACGACCTCTGTCGACGGGAGGGCCGGCGCGACCGAGGAGACCGTGAAGGTTCCGGGGCGCATCGACTATGAATTCGACGCCGGCTCGGATGTCGTCTCCTACGTCGTCGGGCTGATCGTCAAGACCGCGCCGAAACGCAGCGGGCGCTATGCGAAGTCGGTGGCGATCTATGCCGATGGCGTCGAGGTGGAAACGCCTGGTGCCGCTTCCGACGCCGAGGAAATCATCGTCGTGTCGACGGTGGCCTATGCCCGCAAGATCGAGAGCGGCCGGAAGGGATACGCGCCCGGCGGCGTCTTCGAGGGTGTCGCCGCCATGGCGATGAGCCGGTACGGCAACATGGCCTCGATCAAGTTCACCTTCGCCGCTCCGCTCGGCGGCGGCACGCATCTTGAGGCCTGGGCGTCGAAGACCAAGCAAACGCGCACGCGGTTCCACGGCGGCGGCAAGGCGGAAGCCAGCCGCAACGGCTGGAACCGGCGCAACCCCGCAATTCTGATCCGGATGAGGTGAAGCATGGCGTCCGCGCCGGTGATGGTTGCCGTGAGGGAACGCCTCTCGGCAAGCTGGTCTCATACGCCTATCCGCCTGCCGAATGATGGCACCGGCACCCCTCCTGCCGATGGTTCGGCGATCCTCGATCTTGAGTTTCCAGTGGGTGACGAGGAGCAAGCCTCGATCGGCTCACCGGGTGCCGACATCTGGCGTGAGACCGGCGCCGCCCGTTTCATCCTGTGGCTTCCGGTTGGTGCCGGTACCGATGGTTGGGATGATCGCCTCGACGATCTCCGGCGGGCCTTTCGCGGCAAGGTGCTCGGCGAGATCCGTATGCAACAGGCGACCCCGCCCATTCCCTTCGGCCCGGATGACTCCGGTGCCTTCGCCCTCTTCAGCTTCTCGGTTGCCTACGAGTTTGACCTCGTCGGCTGATACAGAAAGGACAGACTATGGCCTTTGCAGACGGCAGCGCGCTTCGCTTCGCCTACGCGGCGGAATCGAGCTTCGGCGTGCTCGCGGCGGCGCCCGCATTCAAACTCCTCCGGATCGCCAGCTCCGGCCTCAAGACGGTCAAATCGACCGTGGAGTCCGACGAGATCCGCGCCGATGGCAACATCACCGACCTGATGCTCGGCGGTTATGACGTCTCCGGCGATATCGGCGGCGAACTCTCCTATGGCGCCTGGGACGACATCTTCGCCGTCGCCCTCAAGAACGACTGGACCGGCGATGCCCTGACAAACGCCATGCTGACCAAGTCGCTCACCTTCGAGGAGATGTTGGAAGCGGGCGAAGCCGATCTCTTCAGTCGCTTCAATGGCTGCATGGTCAACAAGCTGTCGTTCTCGCTCCAGCCCAAGAAGCCGATCACCATGACGGCTTCGGTCATGGGGCGGTCGGAGGTGACCGGCTCGGTGGAGATCGCGGACAGCACCTATGCGCCGGCGCCGACCAAGAGCGTCCAGGCCGCGCCTCGTGGTGTTGCCTCGCTCACTGTGGCCGGCAGCACCTTCCGCGTTCGCAGCATGACACTCGACATCAACAACAACCTGAGAACGCGCGAGGCGATCGACGATCTCTATTCGGCAGAGTTCGGCAAGGGCTCGGTCCAGGTCACCGGCTCGATCGAGGCGTATTTTGACAGCAATGAGGTCTACCAGCGTGCCCTCGATCACGAGAGTGCGGCGATCACCGCCGTGCTCGGCCGCGTCGCTGGTGAGAAATATAAGATCGAACTGCCCAAGGCGGTCCTCGGCGACGTCTCCAAGGGCGATCGGCGCAAGAACACCGACGTCATGATGACCTTGCCGTTCCAGGCCGTGCTTGACCCGGCCTCCGGCTGCTCGATCAAGATGACCCGCGCCGTCCTCTGATCGGACGCCAACACCTTCCTCCTCCTAACATCACAGGATCTCCAATGAAGCTCTCCGCTCTCAAACGCGACCATCGCCTTGGCCTCGGCGCCTGGGTCAACGACGTTCCGGACATGCCGGGCCTTCGCCTCAAGGTCGAATCCATTGATGGCTTCACGGCCCGCAAGGCGCAGGCAAGCGCGGTGCGCGACATCCCGCTCGGCCGCCGTGTCACCGCGTTGACGCCGGAAGACGCCGACCTCGTCGACACCGAGGTGCTTCTCGCCATCCTTCATGATTGGGATGGCCTCGACGAGGACGACGGCAGCGCCATCGCCTATTCGCCGACCAAGGCGCGCGAGCTGCTGACCAATCCGGACTATGAACCGCTTCGAAGTGCCATCCGCATGGCGGCGGCGATCGTCAAGGAAGTCGGCAAGCTCGGCACCGAGGACGCAGTAAAAAACTGAGTGCCGCGCTCGCCTGGCACCTCGAATGGGGCGGGCGCGAAGAGTTCCTGGTTGAACTCGCCGAGGACAAGCTCGATGCCGGCGAGGCACCGCCGAAAGCTCTCCTCGAAAGACCCGCGATTGCGCCGGGGCTTCAGCTCTACCTCGATGCCTTCATGGATCTCGATCAGGATCGACCGGTCGGCCTCGGCGGCATCGGGGCCATTCCCTTCACATCCATCGACACCTACGCCCGGCGCATCGGCTTCGACGCGCCGGACGACTTCCGCCTGTTCATGACGCTGATCCGCCGCATGGACGCGGTGCTTCTCGACGACTTCCGCCGTCGCCATCCTCCGGAGAAATGACAAATGGTTGCTCTGTCGCAGATCCGGCGTTTGACGATCGAAGCGCGGTCGGACGGCGTCGACAAAGTGGCGCGAGATCTTCAGGGCGTCGCCGATGGACAGCGCGCCGTTGCCGAGACAGGCGCGTTGATGGCGACGAGCGAAGACAAGGTGAGCAAGTCGACGCTGTCGGTCGAGCGGCAGCTTCAGCGGCTTCAGGGGCGTATCGACCCGCTGTTTCGGGCAACGCGCGAGCTGGACTCCAGCATGCGCTTGCTCGATCGCGCCGTCGCGCAAGGATCGATCACCGAGACTGAACACGCCCGCGCGCTGGGGCTCGTCCAAACGCATTACGAGCGAACCGCTGTGGCGGCAAAGAACCGGGCCGCTGGTGCCGGCCGATCGGTCGATTATCGGAACCTGTCGTTCCAGCTCAACGACGTCATGACCATGGGGATGATGGGCGCGAACCCG
>JAGSYU010000070.1 GCA_018262575.1 Pseudomonadota bacterium
GATCAGCGTCGAGACGATGGCCAGCGTCAGCGGGATCTTGATGGTGAAGGTGGTGCCCTTGCCCTGCACCGACTTCAGATCGACGGTGCCGCCGATGGTTTCGATGTTGGTGCGGACGACGTCCATGCCGACGCCGCGGCCGGACACCGAGGTCACCTTGGCGGCGGTCGAGAAGCCGGGCGCGAAGATGTACTTGTAGATCTGGCCTTCGCTCATCTTCTCGAGCTCGGCCTCGCTGGCGAGGCCATTCTCGATGATCTTGTGCTTGATGCCGTCCATATTGAGGCCGCGACCGTCGTCGGCGATCTCGATGATGATGTGGCCGCCCTCGTGGTAGGCGGCGAGGCGGATGGTGCCCTTCTCGGTCTTGCCGTTCTTGCGGCGATCGTCGGGGCGCTCAAGGCCATGGTCGGCCGAATTGCGGACCATGTGGGTGAGCGGGTCCTTGATCAGCTCCAGCACCTGCCGGTCGAGCTCGGTGTCGGCGCCGACCATGTCGAGTTCGATCTGCTTGCCGAGTTCCTGGGCGAGATCGCGGACGATGCGCGGCAGCTTCTGCCAGGCGTTGCCGATCGGCTGCATGCGCGTCTTCATGACGCCTTCCTGCAGCTCGGCGGTGACGTTGGAAAGGCGCTGCAGCGGCACCTTGAATTCGCTGTCCTCGTGACGGCGGACGATTTCCAGCAACTGGTTGCGGGTCAGCACCAGCTCGGAGACCATGGTCATCAGGTGTTCGAGCGTCTCGACGTTGACGCGAATCGACTGGCTCGACACCGAGCCCTTTTCGCTCTTGGCTTCGGCTTCGGCTTCGCCGTCCTCGACGGACAGCTTGGCCCGCTCCGGCTTGTCGTCGGGGTTCGCCTGCTTCATGCGGGCTTCGATCTCGGCCGCGACACGGGTGAAGTCGATGCCAACCGGGGCCGGTGCTTTGGCGGCGGCCGGCTCGTCGGCGGTGACCGGCATTTCGACGGCGGTCTCGCGGAAGGCCCGCTCTAGCTCGTCGAGCGACACTTCACCTGGCCGGAGCTCGCGTTCGAGAACCTGGGCCACCAGCGTGCCGGCGGTTTCCTTGGCGCTTTTCTTCGGCGCCTCCTTGCGGGGGGCGGCTTCGGCCATGGCCATCGCCTCGAGCACCGCGATCAGGTCGCGGTCGTCGCCCTTGGGTTCTTCGCCCTCATTGGCCTCAAGCTCGGCCAGGATGCCCTTGATGCGGTCGATGGTCTGCAGAACGAGGCTCACGGCCTCCTCAGTGACGGCGGTGCCCTCACGGAACTTGCCCATCAGTGTTTCGGCGGCGTGGGCCAGCGCCTCGAGGCGCGGCAGGCCGAGGAACCCGCAGGTTCCCTTGATCGTATGGACGAGGCGGAAAATGTTATCGAGAATGCGAGCGTTATTCGGCTCTTGCTCGAACTTCACCAACTCAACGTCTACGGTATCGAGCGACTCGTTTGTCTCGGTGAGGAATTCACGCAAAAGGTCGTCCATACTTCACCCCCAGGGAAGGCCGAACAAGAAGCGCCGCATCCTGAA
This sequence comes from Pseudomonadota bacterium, assembly GCA_018262575.1. Taxonomy (GTDB): domain Bacteria; phylum Pseudomonadota; class Alphaproteobacteria; order Rhizobiales; family Pleomorphomonadaceae; genus Pleomorphomonas. The sequence goes on from JAGSYU010000070.1 coordinate 1,531, forward strand.
GAGGCGCTCGCTCTACCAGCCGCTTTAGAGGCAAGTGTCCCGTCAAACTGTTAATATTGATTGAAGTCTCGCCTTCAAACCTGCGCAAGCGACGCACATGGCGCGGCTCGTCGACAGTCACCGCAGGGCGCGATCCTCGCGGATCGCCCTGACCATAAGTATTTGCCGAGGGTAATTAACGCTTTATTCAGTCCGCTCGACCGGAAGGTTGGTCTCGGCTGCCTTGGCCACGAAGATCACGGTGTCGCCGTCCTTGGAGATCTCGATGGCAAGGCCGGCGGCGCGGGCGAGTTCACCGGCGTAATAGGGCTGAATGGCGTGGGCGTCGGCATGGTCGCCGAGGTCGCCGGCCAGCAGCTCGACGATGCGGGGCGGAATGCGCGAGGCGGCGCCGGTGGCCTCGATGCGCTGGACCGGAAGCGGCAGATCGCCCTCGACGCGCACCACCACCTTGCCGCCGCGCGGAATGGCCTGCAGCGAGATCAGCAGCAGGTTGAGCAGCAGCTTGACCTGGTTCTTCGGCAACAGGCGGCGGGTCGCCTGCCAGTCGATGTCGGCCTTTTCGCTTTCCATGTAGCGCTTGGCCACCGTCTCGGCGTCGCCGAGATCGACCTCGGCGCCAACCGAGCCGGCGGCGCCAAAGGCAAGGCGGGCGAACTGCAGCTTGGAGGAGGCGGTGCGGGCGCTCTTGCGGATGAGGTCGAAGGCAAACGCCTTCATTTCCTCGTTGTTTTCCTCGTCCATCACCTCGAGCCCGTTGGTGATGGCGCCGACCGGCGAGATGATGTCATGGCAGACGCGCGAGCAGAGCAGGGCGGCAAAATCCAGGGCTTCCAGCTTGGCCAGATCGGACATGGTCGGTTCCATTGGGTTCGGGGCCGGCAGGCCCGCCGACGAATCGGACGAATATTTGGGCTCATGGATAACGCCCACCGCCGGTGCTCACAAGCGCCGGAAGACCGAGGGGCCGCAATGGAGGATGACATATTCGTAAGGAAAGAGCGATTGGCGACAGAAGGCGCCTTATCACTGGCTGCTGCCCCCTTGGTTGACGGCATGCGCCCATCGCTTTGAAGTTGAATTCAGCCTATGCTTTCAGGGCCCTATGAACGCCGGCACCTGGCGTCATTGAGGCAGCATGGAATCCGTCAGTCGTGCGCGAAGGATGTACCATGGATTGGCATGTAACCATTATCGGCGTAATTTCTCTTGATGTGTTCTTATTTTTGTTGGGAGCCTATCTGTATGTTGCTGCGTCTTCCGAGATAGAAAAACATATGCCTCTCGAGTTCTCGCGTGGCGGTACGTACAGATGGTACGTGCAATACTTTGCGTTTGATGCGCAGGTCTGTAAGAAATATAGATGTATGTATATGGTATCTATTTATGTAATTCACTTGGCTATTTTTATGTTTTCTATGACTCTGTTTTTGTTTGATCAAACGGCGCCGGCTGTCATTTTCCTGCTAATGTCCTTGGGCTCTGTATTTGGTCTGGTGAAATATACAAAAGAGTTTCTAGCTAGCATGGCAAGTGAGCGGCCGTCGAAAATGTAGGTTGGTAATATATTCTACCAGACGGGTATGTTGCGAATGCGGGCAAGCCGTTCATGCCGCTTCAATAGGCCAGCAATTTCAGCACTTCCGGCCAGCGGGCGGCGGCGGCGGTGATCATGGCTTCGGGATCGGCGAAGAAGGCCTGTCGCTCGTCCTCGGAGGCGAAGAGGTAGAGGCGGTTGCGGTGGATGGCGAACAGGGTGGGGTTGCCGGGCTGGGCGACGCCGCGCGCCACGGCGGCCATCGCATAGCCGCCGAAGCCGGGAATATAGGCGGCCGGCGCGGCGCGGAAGGCAGCGGCGTTGCCTTCGGTGGCGAAATGCCAGTAGGTGTCGCCGTAGATCTCCTCGTAGTCGTCGACGCCCTGAATGGCGCTGCCGGTCACGAAATAGGCCACGGGATCGTAGCCGCCGATCGACAGTCCGGTGTAGGGGTCGAACACTATCCTTTCGTCGAGGGCGTTTACCGGCTGGCAAGGGATGAGGAAAAACAGCGACAAGACAATGGCGCGAGCGAGAAAACTCACCCAATCTTGCCGCCGTGATGTCTGATTCGTCTGTATGATCATGATGCCACCGGCCGCTCCCGTCGTTCAACTTGCCTTAACGGGGTGTCGGCGAGGTTAATGTTTGGATGGTCTCGCTACCCCGCCACTCCGATGGCCGGTGGCGCGTCGTGGAGGGATTGCCGATGTTGCGTTTGTCGGTGCTGAAAGCGCTGCCGCTCCTCCTGCTGGGCCTCTTGGCCATGGTGGCCATGCCCGCCGCCGCCCAGCAGGCGCAGCAGACCTATTCGTCGTCGGAACTGGTCGATACCGGCCACAAGTTTTTCGGCGAAATGTCGGGCGGCCTCGCCTCGGCGATCGAGCGGGCCGCCGCCAACTACGGCCAGCCCAATGGCTATATCCTTGGCCAGGAGGGCTCCGGCGCGCTGTTCGGCGGCCTGCGCTATGGCGAGGGCACGTTGTTCACGCGCAACGCCGGCTCGGCGCCGGTCTACTGGCAGGGGCCGACGCTCGGCCTCGATTTCGGTGGCGACGGCGCCCGCACCATGATCCTCGTCTACAACCTGCCGGCGATTCGATCGATCTACCAGCGCTTCGGCGGTGTGGCCGGCTCGGCCTATCTGATTGGCGGCTTCGGCATCACCGCGCTGCGCCTGGGCGACATCACGCTGGTGCCGGTGCGCACCGGCGTCGGTGCCCGGCTCGGCGTCAACGTCGGCTATCTCAAGTTCACGCCGCAGGCGACCTGGAACCCCTTCTGAGAGCTGCGTGGCCGACAGGCCCGCTCCAGCTACTTTTTTCGCCATCCGGCAGGTGCGGACGTCGGTCCGCCCTTGACCGTTTCGTTTACAATGCGCGACAAATGATGGCTCAGGCGGGACTGTTCTGCCGCGGGATGGCATGACGTGATCGAGACGGTGCTGATCTTTCTGGCGGGCCTACTGACGGCGGGGCTCGGCGCGATGCTGCTGATGCCGGCGATCAACTCGCGCGCCGTGCGTCTTTACCGGCGCCGACTGGATCAGCAACTGCCGCGCTCTGTCGCCGAGATGGCGGCCGCCAAGGACGCGATCCGGGCCGAGATGGCCGCCCGCATGGCCCGCATCGAGGTCGAACTCGAAGCGGCGCGGCAGGCGGTGGCGGTGGCCGAGCTGAAGAGTTTGCAGGACCGTCTGCTGGCCCGGGCGCTCGCCGCCGAGAAGGCGGGCTTCGAGGCGACCATCACCGACTACGAGGCGCGGATCGAGGAAGCCCGCTCGATCGCCCGCTATGCCCATGAGGCAGTGGCGCGGGTCGATGCCGAGCGGCGCGAGCTGCAGCGCCGGATCGCCATCCGGGCCACCGAAGCCGAGGAAAGCCGCGACGAGGCCGAGTCGCTGGCCGCCGACATGAAGATGGCGCTGGTCGAGGCCGAGGCGCGCATCGCCGTGTTGAGCGAGACCGTCGCCGATCTCACCCACACGCCGCCGCTGGTCTATCCACCCGCCGTGGTGCCATCTGCACCCACCAGCCCGCTGGCGCCGGTCATCCACGTCGACTTCGGCGCGAAGGCCGACCGGCAGTCGGACCGGTCGTCCGTCCGCAGCGACACCGACGAGGACGCCCGCATCGACGACCTCGCCCACCGGCTGAAGGTGCTGCGCGCCCGCAACGCCGTTGCCCGCCAGCGCATCGAGTCGGCGCTCGCCAAGGGAACCGAGCCGCCGGCAAAGGGCGACGCGCCGCAGTCCGGCTGATCGCAGCTTCCAAAGTCTGTCGAGAGCTCAGCCTGTCCGGTGTCGCGCCGGCCGGAAGCGGGCGATCAGGCCGCCGGTCGGGCCGAAGGCGATGGACAGGGCGTAGAGGAGGCCGGCGGCGACGATGATCGACGGTCCCGACGGCAGGTTGGCGACGAAGGAGACGGTGAGACCGGTCAGCGAGGCGATGGCGGCAAAGACCATGGCCAGCGCCGTCATGGCGCCGAGCGATCGCGTCCAGAAGCGGGCGCTGGCGGCCGGCAGCATCATCAGGCCGACCGACAGCAGCGTGCCGAGCGCCTGGAAGCCGGCGATCAGGTTCAGCACCATCACCAGCATGAAGGCGACGTGGATCAGCGCGCCGCGTCCGCCGACCGCCTTGAGAAAGCCGGGGTCGACGCATTCCAGCACCAGCGGCCGCCACAGGACGGCGAAGGCGACGACGGTGATCGAGGCGACGATGCCGATGAAGGTCAGCGCGGTGTCGTCGATGGCCAGCACCGAGCCGAACAGCAGGTGCATGACGTCGACCGCCGAGCCGCGCGCCGAGATCAGGATGACGCCGAGCGCCAGCGACACCAGGTAGAGCGTGGCCAGCGAGGCGTCCTCCTTGAGCGGCGTCAGGCGGGTGACGGCGCTGGCCGTCAGCGCGATGGCAAGGCCGGCGGCAAGCCCGCCCGCCGTCATCGCCCAGAGGTTGAGGCCGGCGAACAGGTAGCCGGCCGCCACGCCGGGCAGGATGGCGTGGGCCATGGCATCGCCGGTCAGCGACAGGCGGCGCAGCATCAGGAACACGCCGACGGGCGCGGCGGCTATCGACAGCACCAGGCAACCGACCAGTGCCCGGCGCATGAAGGCGAAATCGGAAAAGACGGCGATCAGATCGGCGGCGGTCATTGGGCGGGCGCGACCTCGCAATAGGGGGCGGCTTCGTCCCAGGCTTCGATGTGGCGGCGGGCGGCGAGAAGATGCTCCGGTGTCAGCACGGCGGCCGTATCACCCTCGGCGATCAGCCGGCGGGCGATCAGCAGCGCCCGGGGAAAGCGGCGGCGCACCAGCTCGAGGTCATGCAGCACGGCGACCACCGTGCGCCCTTCGGCATTCCAGCGGGCAACGACGTCCATCAGCTCGCCGGTGGTGCGGTCGTCGACGGCGGTGAACGGTTCGTCCAGCAGGATCAGCGGCGCGTCCTGCAGGACCAGGCGGGCGAACAGCACCCGCTGCAACTGGCCGCCGGACAGCGTGTCGAGCGGCCGCTGTTCGAAGCCGACGAGGCCGACGGCGGACAGCGCCCGCGCCACGTCCTCATCGTCGTCACGGCGGAAGCCGCCGAAGGCGCCGCGCCGCTGCCATAGCCCCATGGCCACGAAGTCGAACACCGGCAGCGGAAACGTGCGGTCAATCTCGGCAAGCTGCGGCAAATAGGCGATCTCGGTCCGCCGGCAGCCGCTGATCCGGACGTCGCCGCCGATCGGCCGGAGGTGGCCGATGGCCGCCTTGAGCAGGGTGGACTTGCCGGCGCCGTTGGGGCCGACGACGGCCGTCATGCTGCCGGCGGCAAAGCTCGCCGACAGATGATGCAGCGCCGGGTGGCTGTCGTAGCCGATGGTGGCGTTCAAGAAAGCCAGCGCCGCGCCGCCGGCCGGCCGGTCGTCTTCGCCAAGGTTCCTCATTGCAGCACCCAGCCGATCAGAACCCAGATGCCGGCGAGGAGGCAGGCCGCGCCGACGAGGCGGGCGCCGAGGCCGAGGCGCAGCACCGACGGACGGATCACCACGGTGGCCGGACGGCCGGCATCGGCGGAGGGCAGGGGGCGAAGCGGATGTTGCAGCATGGCGGCCCCTAGCGTGACATTTGAGTTGAAGCGACTGTTATAGTATAACGTTTTTGCGGTCAACTGCCTCGCCGGCCTGTCGTTCTTGTGTACTTTAAAACTTGTCAAGACTGGTTCCTGTCAAATCTTAATCACATCGTAAGAACAGTTTGGCCGCTTCTTGTATGTAAATGTAATTAGGCGACGGTTAGGAAACAATTTTCATACCTGCGGTGCTTTATGGAAACTTCCTAAAAGTCTTGAGGCGGCGGATGAGCTATTCGTGACATGTGCGACGTGCATGCTTGAAATCTCTGGCGTTGTTGTTTAGTAGGTATAAAACGCAATCCGATTCCCGCAAGGTCGCAGCAAGTGGTCACCAGTCCCCTCTTTTCGCCCTTTCGCCAAAACGTAGGGGAAGCCGCCTTGGCGGCCGAGCCCGATCTCATGAAAACCTTCCTGCTGGCCTACGAATCGGTGATCGAGACGCTGCGTCCGAGCATGAAGGTGGCCGGCCTCACCGAACCGCAATGGCGGGTGCTGCACGAACTCAGGTCGCGGTCGCCGATGATCGCCTCCGAGCTGGCCGCCAACACCTTCGTCCGCGCGTCGAGCCTGTCGCGCATCCTGCGCGATCTCGAAGCGCGCGACCTGATCAACCGCGCCCAGCAGTTCGAAGATCTCAGGAAGACGCTGGTATCGCTGACCGACTACGGCCGCAAGACAATTGCGCCGATCGAATCGGTCTATGCCGACCTCGTCGGGCGCCTGTCCTCCGCCGTCGGCGAAGAGGTGGTGACCGCCTGCGCCGCCGCCTGCGCCGGCATCGTCGAGCAGATCGGCGCGCGACCCGGCGACGACTGAGGTTGTCTGTCGCGTGACGGTCCCGGCCCCTATCGCCCGAAATGATCCGCCTTGGCGGATCATTTCAGTTTAGGCCGTTGTCCTGTCAGCTCGATTGCCGCGGTGCCGTGACCAGCACCTTGTCGATGCGCCGGGCATCCATGTCGACGATTTCGAACGTCCAGCCGCGCCAGTCGACGACGTCGCCGGTCGACGGGATGGCCTTGGTCACCGACAGCACGAAGCCGGCCAGCGTCTCGTAGTCGCGGTCGGGGTCATTGAGGCCCTGGCAGGCGATCTTCTCGGCCACCAGATCGACGCCGAGATCGGCATCGATCAGCCAGCTGCCGTCGGCGCGTTCGATGATCTCGCTCGCCTCCTCGCTGTCCTCGCCGCCAAGGTTGCCGACGATGGCGGTGAGGATGTCGGCGGCGGTCACCATGCCTTCGACCGAGCCGTATTCGTCGATCACCATCACCATCTGCAGCGGCGACCGGCGCAGCGTGTCGAGCACGTCGAGGGCGGAGGCGGTGTCGGGCACCATGTCGACCTGGCGAATGCGGCTCCTGAGGTCGAGCGCTTCGCCCTTCAGGCGCTGGTCGAGCAGATCCTTGGCCTGGATGACGCCCTGTACCATGTCGATCGAGCCGGTGAACACCGGGTAGCGCGAGTGGGACGAGTTGGCGATCGCTTCGATGATGCGCCGGTCGTCCCAGTCGAGGTCGATGCCGGTGATGTCGGGGCGCGGAATCATCACGGCGCGGATCGACCGGTCGCTGAAGCGCATGACACCGGCCATCAGCTCCTTTTCTTCCGGTTCGAGAATGCCCGAATTGGTGCCCTCGGCGATCACCGCCTTGATTTCCTCCTCGGTGACCGTGCTTTCGCTGGTCGACTTGATGCCGAGGGTGCCGATGATGAATCGGCTCGAGCGCTCGAGGATGAAGACCACCGGCGCGGCGATGAAGGCGACGCGCAGCATCGGCCGGGCCATCAGCGAGGCCACCGCTTCCGGATTGGACAGGGCGATCTGCTTGGGCACCAGTTCGCCGACCACCAGCGAGAAATAGGTGATGAGGCCGACTACCAGCGCGATGGCCAGCACGTTGGCGACGGAGACCGGAACGCCCTGGGCGAGCAGAAACTGGGTGAGCGGCTCCGACAGCGTCGCACCGGAATAGGCGCCGGCCAGGATGCCGACCAGCGTGATGCCGATCTGCACCGACGACAGGAACCGTCCGGGGTTGGCGGCGAGCTTCAACACGGTCGCTGCGCCCTTCGAGCCCTTGGCGGCCATTGCCTCAAGGCGTGGGCGGCGCGAGGAGACCACCGCCAGTTCGGACATGGCAAAAACGCCATTCAGGATTAACAGGACGAAGATGACGCCAATTTCAAACAGGTAGCCCATGGGGTGCGGGGGGTGCCCGGCTGCTCCGTCACAAGTTGCTCGTTTGAGAAAAATACAGGGAGTTCCGCTTTCTCGCTAGTGCAGGTGGCCGAAAAGTTGCGCAGACGGCCCTCGGCGGATTCTGGAAAATCAAAGAGCTAGGCCGGGCTCGATCGTGATGCGCGGTCATGGCACCGCTGGCTGATCGCTTCATGCTCTGACGTCAGGTGAAACGAGCGGCAATGCTTCCGATCCCGGAGACTTCAACCTCGAGGTCCTGCCCAGGCAGGATTTGCAGCAAGATCGGCGCGAGCGCGCCCGCCGCGATGATATCACCGGCACGAAGACCGCGCCCTCTCTTGATGAGATCGTTGACCAGCCACACCGCCGAAGCGACGGGATCGACCAGTTGGCCATCCGCCCGGGCGTGGAGCACAACATTGCCATTAATTGACGCACGAAGGCTCATCCTGTCGAAAGCCGTCAGGTCGATTGTCTCGTGATGCTTGCTGACAAGTGTGGCGACGTGGAATGCGAAGTCGGCGATGGCCGCCAGGTGTGGCTGACCTGACAGATGTCCGCGCCGGCCGACAAGGCCGATGGCTGGCTGGTAGCTCAGCACGGCCGAGCAGAACGTTTCGCGGGTTACCGGGCCGGCGCCAAGCGATGCTCCCATGGTGAAGACCAGGTCGCATTGAGCCCCAATGATCCCTGGGGGAAGTCGGATGGGATGATGGGACTCCACGTGACAGGTCCCGACGGGGATCGCGCTGTAAATTGGTCCCTCAATCCCAAGACTGCGGCGTACGGCGGCGGCGCTGCCGACGATTGCATAGCCGAGCGCATCGTCGGCGAAGGCCGAGGCCGCCGCCGACTGAACCGACCAAGCATCGTCTTCGGTCTGCAAGGCATCGAAGGGCAAGTCCGAGACGGTTCCGTCCCGGCGGTTTTGAGATAGTCGGCGAGAAAGCTCCCGCAAATTTTCATCAAGCATAACCATGGCTCTCCGACGCGGAGAGAGCGCGATCAATCATTGCCCGTCAAGTAAAAAATAGACTATAGGAATGTATATATAATCCCCTCGGCTTTCTTTATGGAAAACCTATGCGCCGACGGGGACATGCCCATCGAATTCATATGGGTTGCTATCCTGGAGCCCTGTCCAGCCCCCTTCGAACCCAAGGCACGGTCATAACGTCTCGCCAGCAGGCGAGTGCGCCGGTCCTTCGACGCCGACCAGCACATGGGTGAAGCCGGCGACGGCCGGCAGGCCGGAGGGGGACAGGCTGCCGGCGCCGGCCAGATAGGTGGGCAGGTGGAGCGCCGCGCCGGCCAGTGCGACGAGGCCGGCGGCGACGAGGCGCGGGCCGTCGACGGCTCCCGCCGCTCCCCGCCCGAAGCCGCCGACGTCGATGCCGATGGCGCACAGCCGCCGCGACGCCGGCACGCCGCGCGCCAGGCGCAGGGCGGCGGCCGGGCCGGCGATCTCGAGGATCAGCGCCAGCGTGCCGTCGGCAAGGCCGAGGTCGGCTTCGGTGACCGACAGCGCCACGGCCATTCGGTCGGCCGGCGAGACGTCGTCCGTCACCGCCACCAGCACGCCACGGGCGCCCGCATCGATGGCGGTGCGGGCGGTGCCTGGGTCGGCGGTGGCGATGATGAAGTCGCCGCCCGGTGGCGGGTCGCCGTCCCAAAGGACCGGCCACAGCAACGCTCGTTGATTCTTCAAGTCTTTTCCAATGTTTCCATCGAGTAACTGGAAGACGAACGACATTTACTAATCCTTAACCATTGCCGTCGAGAATGATTAACAAAGAACTAACCAAGGCTGGTGAACCGCGCCCTCCTGGCCGACCCTAGTCAACAGGAAGGCCCTTGCTGGTGAAACGCCCATGAATCCGGTTTTCCAATGGGTCTACGGGACGCAGAAGACGACGGCGCCCTCGGTGACGTCAACCGGCATTTCCGGTGCCGCCATTTCGGGGCGCATCGAGCAGGCCTTCGACGCGGCGAGTGACAGCACCGGCACGTCCTTCCAATATCTCCTCGACACCGCCCGGCGCGAATCGTCGCTGCAGGCCGACGCCAAGGCCCCGACCTCGTCGGCGACCGGGCTGTTCCAGTTCGTCGAGAGCACCTGGCTGCAGATGGTGAAGGAGGAGGGGCCGTCCCTCGGCCTCGGGCAGTATAGCGACGAGATCACCAAGACCAGCAGTGGCCGCTATCAGGTGGCCGATGCCACCGAGCGGGAAAATATCCTGGCGCTGCGCGAAGACCCCGAAGTGTCCTCGCTGGTGGCTGGCGCCTTCACCCGCCGCAACGCCGAATCCTTGCGCGATGACATCGGCCGCGAGGCGACGGCCGGCGAACTGTACATCGCCCATTTCCTGGGCGCCAAGGGCGCGTCGTCGCTGATCAACGCCGCCGGCAGCGACCCGACGTCGAGCGCTGCCGACCTGTTTCCCCAGGCGGCGCGGGCCAATTCCGCCATCTTTTATGAAGGCGGCCGCGAGCGCACGGTGGCCGAGGTCTACGCCAACCTGACCGGCAAGCACGGCGAGGCAGCGCCGGTCGCCGTCGATGCCGGCCATGTCGTAGCCCGTCTGGAACGGACGGAAGAGCCGGTTGCCACCCGCTGGGACCCGGCGCTCGGCTATACCGACGCTGAAACCGGTGGCGGTGCGACGCGGCGCATCGCCGAGGCGGAATCGGCGCTGTCCGCGCTTGCCTCGACCGAGGGCAGCCCCACCGCCTCCTTTACCGCGGCGGCCCCGACCACCGCCTTCTCGTCGATCTACCGTACCGACGGCCCCGTCACCGCCAACGCCGCCGCGGCCTTCTGGCAGGGCTTCAGTCTGGCGCCGAACCTGTTCCAGGCGGCGCTCGCCGACGACGCCTCGGACCTCACGTCGGCGGTGTCCGACGCGGCCGACACCAGCGCGGCGCTGCGTGCCAGCCGGCCGGGCCAGATCCTCGATCGCGGCTTCAAGGCGAGCGGGCCGCTCAATCTCGCCAGCTTCCTCAACGACAGCTGAGGTGTCGGCCGGTGCTGGTTCATCCGCAAGCTGCCTGACCAATGCGGCCCCATCGCCGCGGGCGTGTCCGTCGGCGGGAGCGGTCTGGCCGCGCCGTTGGCTGGCATGAGCGATCTTGCCGTCCTCGCCGGGCTGTTCCTGGTGGCGCTCGCGGCGGCCACGGTGTTGCCGCTGCAGTCGGAGGCCGCGCTGGTCGGCCTCCTGTTGACCGGCGCCTATCCGGTCTGGCTTGTCGTGGCGATCGCTTGCCTCGGCAACGTGCTTGGATCGGTCATCAACTGGTGGCTGGGCCGGGGCATCGAGCGGTTCCGGGATCGACGCTGGTTTCCGGTGACGCCCGCCGCCCTCGATCGCGCGCAGGGCTGGTACCGGCGCCATGGAAAATGGTCGCTGCTGCTGAGCTGGGTGCCGGTCGTCGGCGATCCGCTCACCGTCGTCGCCGGTCTGGCGCGCGAACCGCTCCCGGTCTTCCTCGTTCTGGTCGCCATCGCCAAGACAGGTCGCTATGTCGCCCTTGCGGTGGCAACCCTGAGCGTGATGTGAACCACGTTCGGCAAGCGTCTCTTCGTCGCTCACTATCATGGTGAACCAATCCTTAAGGGTCGGCATGGGAACATCCCGTTGATACTGCTGGCGCTGTTGCGCCGGCGCGATACGGAGCGGGACTTCGAGCATGGGGCGCTTTCGGCTCATCGACTGGATGGAAAATGCCCCGGCCCCGGCCAGGGCGTCGGCGGTGCCGGCGCTGGTCAGGAGCTATGTCCACGGCGATCTCGCACCCGAGGCGCGCGAGGTGATCGAGGCGACGCTGACGCTGATTGCCGACGATCCGTCACCCGATGTCCGCCGCGTGCTGGCCGAGGCGCTGTCGATCCACGAAACGGCGCCGCGCCACCTCGTCGTGGCGCTGTCGCAGGATCTGTCGGTGGTCGCCGAACCGCTGTTTCGCCGCTCGCCCTGCCTGATCGATAGCGAACTGGTGGCGGCGGTGGCCCTTGGCGCACCGTCGATCGTCAAGGCGATCGCCTGCCGGCCGTGGATTTCCTTCGAGGTGGCCGACGCCATCGCCGCCGAGGGCGACCGCGATGCCGTGCTCGCCATGCTGGCCAACACCGGCGCCGATCTCGACGGCGAGGCCTTTGCGACGATCGCCGCCCGGCTCGGCGGCGACGGTGCCATCCGCGAGGCGTTGTTTTCCCGGCGCGACCTGCCGCTCGCCGTCCGGCAGTCGCTGATTGCGGCGCTTGGCGAAAAGCTCGGCCACTTCCTGGTCGGCCGCGCCTGGATCGCCCCCAAGCGGGCCGGCGTCATGCTGCGCGAGGCCTGCGACAAGGCAACGGTGTTCATCGCCGGATCGGCCGACGAGGCGGAACTTGCCGCCCTGGTCGAGCATCTCTGCGCCTCGGGGCAGTTGACCACGGCGCTGCTCATCCGTTCGATGTGCGAAGGCCACATCCGCTTTCTCGAGGCGGCGCTCGCCCGCCTGTCCGGCCTGCCGGCGACGCGCGTCTACGCGCTGCTGATCGACGGTCGGCCGGGGGCGCTCCGGGCGCTGTTTGCCCGCGCCGGCCTGCCCGAGCGCAGCCACGCCGCCTTCCTCGCCGCGCTCGACGTCTGGCGCGAGCTCGATTATGACGGCCGCGACGGCGACAAGCCGCGCTACGGCCGCCGGATGGTCGAACGCATCCTCACCCGCTACCAGGAATTCGCCCCCGGCGAGGTCGACGACCTCCTGGCCATGCTGCGGCGGCTGGCCGCCGAAAGCGCCCGCACGGCCGCGCGCGAGATGATGGCGGCGCGGCGCGAGCGGCGTCGGAGTGCCGCCTGAGGCACCGGCAAGCCCCCATAAAACAGGAATGTTTCACCGTCGTCGCCCGCGAGGGCGGACGATCTCGGGCCGGAAGACGGCCTGGCGCAAACCGCTCTCAGAGATCGCGGATGATGACGCCGTCGTCTTCTTCTTCGACGTGGCCGTGGTGGGTCAGATAGGCTTCGGCGACGTCGAGCAGGGTTTGGGTCAGTGCCGCGCCAACTCGGTTCTGCTCATCCTTGGCGCGTTCGCGGACGATGGCGCGGATGGCGTCGACGTGCTGGTTGATCAGGTCGATCGGCACCAGCGCCCGGTCGGTGACGCGCTCGAGCAAAGAGCAGAGGCTGCTGGCGACGCGGGTGGCCAGCGGAAAGCCGAGCGTCGTCGACTGGCCCTTGATGTCGTGGACGGCGCGGTGGAAGGCGCGCTTTTCCTCGCCCTCGCGATAGTCGACGGCGGCCCAGACGGCGCGCGTCTCGAACATCGACTTGACCTCGTCGAGCATCCAGTCGTCGAAATGCGTCGACAGGATCTGCAACGCCGCTTCGGCGCGCTTCACCGGGTCGTCGGCCGGCGAGCGGCGACGAATCTCGCGCACTTTCTTGCGGAGGTCGTTCTTGGCTTCGATGTATTCGGTGGAGTCGGTAGGTCTGGACATCAGCGTTTGTTCCGTCGACTGACTCGGCCGGAGGGCGTAAGTGGCGATTGTCGCCGCCCGCGCTTAAGGAAACGTTGCGCCCTCAGGTCCGGAATTGCTCCGTGAGCACGCGCTCCTCCCAGCCATGGTTACGATCGAACAAAATGAGGCTGCGCTGGCGCACGTCGGCCTTGATGGCAACGCGCAGCACGTCGCGCACTTCCTGGTGGTCGGCGGCCACCGACACCGGCCTTTTGGCGGGTTCGAGCGTGTCGATGATGATCGAGCAGCGGTCGGGGATGACGGCGCCGCGCCAGCCGCGCGGCCGGAAGGCGCTGATCGGCGTCACGGCGAGCAGCGGCACGTGGATCGGCAGGATCGGGCCGTGGGCCGACAGGTTGTAGGCGGTCGAACCGGCCGGCGTCGACACCAGCACGCCGTCGCAGATCATCTCCTCAAGGCGCACCTTGTCATCGATGGAGATCCTGAGCTTGGCCGCCTGATAGGTCTGCCGCATCAGCGACACTTCGTTGAAGGCATGGGCGAGGTGGGTGTCGCCGGTCTCCGTCGTCGCTTCCATGGCGAGCGGGTGCAGGGCGGTCACCACCGATTCGGAGAGCCGCTCTCGCAGGCCCTCGACGCGATACTCGTTCATCAGGAAGCCGACCGAGCCGCAGTTGAGGCCATAGATCGGCTTGTCGGAATTGATGAAGTGGTGGAGCGTCTGCAGCATCAGCCCGTCGCCGCCCAGCGCCACGATGGTATCGGCCTCCTCGGCCGGCACATCGCCATACTCGGCGATCAGGCAGGCCTTGGCTTCCTGGGCTTCCGTGGTGTCGCTGGCAACGAAGGAAAGGTGCTCGAAGGAGGGGCGTCCATTGTGCGGCATCGGGTCCGTCGCGTCAGTCGTCTTGCTCCGGCTGCGCCTTCGCCGTCCCTGCCACAGGCTGACATCAGGACGACGCGCCCGCCGCAAATGGGGGTCCACTTTCGTGAGATATGCTCTAGCATGGCCCCGTACAAAAGGAAACGTGCCGCGCCGGCCGCGATTGCGGTCCGGCTCGCCGGAAGCTGCGGAGACACCATGTCGAATTCCGTCGACGACCTGCGCATCGTCAGCGTCACCTGCCCGGACGAGGCGACGGCGCTCGCCATCGCCCGCCTCGCCGTGGAGCGGCGTCTCGCCGCCTGCGCCAACATCGTTCCGGGCGTTCGCAGCGTTTATCGCTGGATGGGCGAGATCAGCGAGGACAACGAAGTGCTCCTCAGCCTCAAGACGCGCGAGGACTTCGTGGAATCGCTGTTTACGGCGATCGTCGCCAACCATCCCTTCCAGCAGCCGGCCATCGAGGTGGTGGCGCTCAGCGGGGCCGGGCGCGGCGTCGCCGCCTGGGTCCGGGCCGAGACCGGCGGTGAGGGCAGCACGGCGCTGCCGAAGACTTTCCGACCCGTCGAATAGGGCAAGGGGAAGCCCCAGAAACAAAAAACCCCGGCAGAGCCGGGGCAAGCGAAGTCGAGGGCGGCGCGATAAGGGGTGAAACGCGCCGCCGCTCGTCTGGTCGGATAGGGTCAGACCGCTTCCTGGATTTCGTCGGGCTCGCGCAGCACGTAGCCGCGGCCCCAGACGGTCTCGATGAAGTTGCGGCCATCGGTGGCATTGGCGAGCTTCTTGCGAAGCTTGCAGATGAACACGTCGATGATCTTGAGTTCCGGCTCGTCCATGCCGCCGTAGAGATGGTTGAGGAACATCTCCTTGGTGAGCGTCGTTCCCTTCCTGAGGGAAAGCAGCTCGAGCATCTGGTATTCCTTGCCGGTCAGGTGCACGCGGTTGCCGTTGACCTCGACGGTCTTGGTGTCGAGGTTGACGATCAGATCACCTGTTACGATGACCGACTGGGCGTGACCCTTCGAGCGACGAACGATGGCATGGATGCGGGCGATCAGCTCGTCCTTGTGGAACGGCTTGGTCATGTAGTCGTCGGCGCCGAAGCCGAGACCGCGCACCTTGTCCTCGATGTTGCCGAGGCCGGACAGGATCAGGATCGGCGTCTTGACCTTCGACACGCGCAACGTCCTGAGCACTTCATAACCCGACATGTCCGGCAGGTTGAGATCCAGCAGGATGATATCGTAGTCATAGAGCTTGCCGAGGTCGATGCCTTCCTCGCCAAGATCCGTCGTATAGACGTTGAAGCTCTCGGACTTCAGCATCAATTCGATGCTTTGTGCGGTCGCGCTGTCGTCCTCGATCAGCAAAACTCGCATTCCGTTATCCCCTTTTTCTAGGGCCTCGGGCCCGACCTTCTGTCGGAAGCCGTCCGGTCTTCCGCCGGACATAGGCTCTCAGATCCAAGGCTAGTCCCGAATGGTTAACAAACAATGATTCTTAGCCGCAAGCACTTTGACGAAAAACCGACGAAAGTTCGGACAGGTCCTTCAGACTCAACGATAAAACGGCTTCGGTTATCCTCATCCAGCAAATTAAGATATTTGCCTAAGCGATTCTGCCGACTCCACGAAGATTCCTTGTCCACACCCCGGTAGCCCCCGGTCGGTCGCCTTCGTACTCTTAAGCAAAGTATTAACGCCCGACCTTAACGAAGCGTTACACTGGGGTGGAAATCCGAATCAAATCGGAAACCTTTTGCCGGAAACCCGCCATGACGCTCGACCGGCTCACCGCCGAAATCGCCGCTCTCCGGCCGCTCGAAATTTACGGGCGGGTTGCCAGCGTCCAAGGCATGCTGGTGGAGGTCGCCGGCCCGGTGCAGGAGATGAGCGTCGGCGCCCGCCTGTCGGTCAGCGGCTTCGGCGGTGCCAAGGTGGCGATCGAGGTGATCGGCTTTCGCGACGGCAAGGCGCTCTGCCTGCCGTTTTCCTCGATGGAGGGCGTGCGGCTCGGTGCCAAGGCGGTGATCTCGGCGTCGTCGGGGGCGGTCCGGCCGTCGGAAGGCTGGCTCGGCCGGGTGGTCAATGCGTTTGGTGAGCCGCTCGACGGCAAGGGGCCGCTGCCGGCCGGCTCTCGCGAGATGCCGCTCAGGGCGTCGCCGCCGCTGGCGGCCGAGCGGGCGCGGGTGGGCGAGCCGATCGATCTCGGCGTGCGCGTGCTCAACACCTTCGCCACCTGCTGCCGCGGTCAGCGCATGGGCATCTTTGCCGGCTCCGGCGTCGGCAAGTCGGTGCTGCTGTCGATGCTGGCCCGCTACACCGCCTGCGACGTGTCGGTGATCGGTCTGGTCGGCGAACGAGGCCGCGAGGTGCAGGAGTTCATCGAGGACGACCTCGGCGAGGAAGGTCTTGCCCGCTCGGTGGTGGTGGTCGCCACCTCCGACGAGACGGCGCTGATGCGGCGCCAAGCGGCTTATATGACGCTGACCATCGCCGAGCATTTCCGCGACGAGGGGCAGGACGTGCTCTGCCTGATGGATTCGGTGACGCGCTTTGCCATGGCCCAGCGTGAAATCGGCCTGTCGGCCGGCGAACCGCCGACCTCCAAGGGCTATACCCCGACGGTATTCGCCGAGCTGCCGCGCCTTCTGGAGCGTGCCGGTCCCGGCCCGGTGGGCGGTGGTACCATCACCGGCCTGTTCACCGTGCTGGTCGACGGCGACAACCACAACGAACCGGTGGCCGACGCCGTGCGCAGCGCGGCCGCTACCCGGCGGTCAACGTCCTGAAGACGGTGTCGCGCACCATGCCCAACTGCGTCGAGCCGGAGATCCGGCCGATGATCCGCGACGCCAAGCGGCTGATGGCCACCTTCGCCGACATGGAGGAACTGATCCGCCTCGGCGCCTACCGGCGCGGCAGCAACCCCGAAGTCGACCAGTCGATCGACGCGTCTGGCCCGCTTGAGACCTTTCTGACGCAAGGAAAGGACGAATGCACCCGTCGTCATGACGGTTACGACGATCTTGCTCACCTTTTGGAAAGCACTGTCGGTTTACGATACCCGCATTCCGGGGAGTAATTTGAAATGAAATCTCGCAACAGTCTCATCCGGCTCAAGCGGTTTCAGGTCGACGAGAAGCGTCGGCAGGTGATGCAGATCGAAATGATGATCGCCGAGTTCGAGCGCATGGCCTCTGAACTCGACGAGCAGATCCTGACCGAGCAGAAGCGCAGCGGCATCACCGATGTCGGGCATTTTGCCTATCCGACCTTCGCCAAGGCGGCGATGGGCCGGCGCGACAATCTGATCGGCTCGGCCAACGATCTGAGGGGGCAGCTCGATGCGGCGCAGGCGGCGCTCAGCGAGGCGGTCGAGGAGATGAAGAAGATCGAGCTTCTGGAGGAGCGCGATCAGATGCGCGAGAGGACCGCCCAGGACGCCGCCGAGCAGGACACGCTCGACGAAGTGGCGAGCCGCCGCGCCTATCACGCCAGCTGATTGGGACGGACCGACGATGCGCCGGTCCTGATCCCTGTCCCGAACCGTCTCCCGGCGGGCGTGCTCGGCATGCCCGCTTTGTCATTTATCAGTGTGATCTGCCCTCAGGGCGCCTGCCAGCTGGTGGCGACACCGGCGCCGGCCACCGCCGAGATCTCGACCGTGACGGTGAAGTCCCCCGGCCACACCCGATCCGGCAGGGTCCGGGCGGCGACCATGGTGGTCAGCGCCACCATCGTGGCGGCGATCCAGCTCAGAAGTTTGGTCTTGCGGGCCATGGCGTGCTGCCGATGCTTCTCTGGCGCAGCCACTTCCGCGCCATGATGTCACCTTATTGCCGCCGGCTTGAACGGCCACCGAACCGGCCGTTCATCTCGCGTTCATCGCGGTAAATGTGTGGTAAACGCACCGTCTCCAAGGGAAACGCCAACGCCGCCGGGAAGTTCCACGGCGGCGTCATAAATGCGGCAAAGACGAGGCGATCAGGTGTTGAACTTGAACAGCATGACGTCGCCATCGACGACGACATATTCCTTGCCCTCGTCGCGCGCCTTGCCGAGCTCCTTGGCCTTCACTTCGCCATAGGCGATGAAGTCCTCAAAGGCGATGGTCTGGGCGCGGATGAAGCCGCGCTCGAAGTCGGTGTGGATGACGCCGGCCGCCTGCGGCGCCTTGGTGCCCTTGACGATCGTCCAGGCGCGGGTCTCCTTCGGACCGACGGTGAAATAGGTGATCAGGCCGAGCAATTCGTAGCCGGCGCGGATCAGCCGGTCGAGGCCGGGCTCTTCAAGGCCGAGCGTCTCGAGGAATTCCTTCTGCTCGGCGTCGTCGAGCTGGGCGACCTCCGCCTCGATGGCCGCCGAGATGACCACGGCCCGCGCCCCGAGCTTCTCAGCCATCTCGAAGACGCGCGCCGACTGGCTGTTGCCGGTGGCCGCCGCGGCTTCCTCGACGTTGCAGACGTAGAGCACGGGCTTGGAGGTCAGGAGATTGAGGCCCGCGTAGGCGGTCTCGGCGCCCTTCGGCAACGTGGCGGTGCGGGCCGGCCGGCCGTCGCGCAGCACCTCGAGGGCGAGGTCCATCAGCTCGACCTGCTCCTTGATCTCCTTGTCGCCGCCCTGGGCGCGCTTCCTCAGCGGCACGACGCGCCGCTCGAGACTGTCGAGATCGGACAGCATCAGCTCGGTTTCCACCGTTTCGGCGTCGCTGACCGGATCGATGCGGCCTTCGACGTGGGTGATGTCGGTATCTTCAAAGCACCTCAGCACGTGGACGATGGCGTCCACCTCGCGGATGTTGCCGAGGAACTGGTTGCCGAGGCCCTCGCCCTTCGAGGCGCCGCGCACCAGGCCGGCGATGTCGACGAAGGTGATGCGGGTCGGCACGATCTGCGCCGACTTGCCCTTCTCGGCCAGCACCGTCAGGCGCGGGTCGGGCACCGCCACTTCGCCGGTGTTAGGCTCGATGGTGCAGAAGGGGTAGTTGGCCGCCTGGGCGGCGGCGGTCTTGGTGAGCGCGTTGAAGAGCGTGGACTTGCCGACGTTGGGCAGACCGACGATGCCGCACTTGAAACCCATGGTGATCAGGCTTTCGTCTGGAGCGGTGATCAGGCTTTCGTCTGGAGCGAAGAGGAAGGTTGGCCGAGGTCTAGGGAAGCGTGCCGCCGGCCGTCAAGGAAATTGTCTCGAGCCTGAGCCGAAACCCTACCGGGGCGCGGCATCCAGCTTCGATTTCTGCGCCTCCGGTGCTCACGGACCTCAAGTCCGCTGCGCTCCGGGTCTTGAACTCGTCACCACCTGGCTCGCCACCAGCGAGTTTCGGCTCAGGCTCTACCGCCGGGTCTTCTGGGCGAGCAGGGCCTTCAGGATGGCGGCCATGGCGTTGGTCTCCGGCGGCTTGGCCGGGGTGGTCTCGCCGGCCGGTGCCGGCTTGTCGGTGGTCGCCTCGGGCCTGGGCTTGCGCTCGGGCTTTGGTTCGGTGACGGCGTGGACGCGGTTGGCGAAGGTGGCGTCGGCGCCTTTCACCAGCTCCTCGGCGTTGTCGGCGATGGCGTCGAGAAGGCGCACCAGCCAGTCGCGGTCGGCCTTGGCGAAATCGCTGAGCACGTGGGCATGGACGAGCGCCTTGTCGCCGGGATGGCCGATGCCGAGCCGCATGCGGCGGTAGGCGTCGGTGATCTGCGAAGTGATCGACCTCAAGCCGTTGTGGCCGCCGTGGCCACCGCCGACCTTCATGCGCAGCTTGCCGGGCGGCAGGTCGAGTTCGTCATGGATGACGACGACGTCGGACGGGGTGAGCTTCAGAAAGCGCACGGCGTCGCCGACCGAGCGGCCGCTCTCGTTCATGTAGGTTTGCGGCTTCATCAGCAGCACGCGCTCGCCGCCGATGGTGCCTTCCGACACCTCGGCCTGGAAATTCTTCCGCCAGGGGGGAAAGCGGTGGCGGGTGTGGATGACGTCGGCCGCCATGAAGCCGATGTTGTGGCGGTTCGACGCATATTTGGCGCCGGGATTGCCGAGACCGACGAGGATGAGCACGCGCCTCTCCCGAAAAGATCAGGGGTTCCGGTCTCGCGACCGGAACCCCGAATGTCAAGCACAGGGCCGGAGAAATCAGGCCTTGGGTGCCGGAGCTGCCTCGGCAGCGGCCGGAGCGGCGGTCTCTTCCGAGGTACCGGCAGCCGAGCCGACGATGGCGGCGACGGAGAAGTCGTCATGACCGATCAGCTTCGCGCCTTCCGGCAGCGTCACGGCCGAGATGTGCACGGAATCGCCGATGTCCATCGCGCCGATGTCGACGGTCAGATACTCGGGAATGTTGTTGGCGGAAACCAGCAGCGCCACTTCGTGGGCCGTGATGTTCAGCACGCCACCGCGCTTGATGCCGACCGACTTTTCCTGGCCGACGAAATGCACCGGCACGTCCACCGCCACCTTGGTGGTGTCGGACACGCGGATGAAGTCGACGTGGACGAGGGTGTCGGTCACCGGGTCGAGCTGGTAGTCGCGCGG
>JAGSYU010000188.1 GCA_018262575.1 Pseudomonadota bacterium
GGCGTGGTGCCGAGATAGTCGACGATGTCGCCGATGTAGCGGAAGATCGAGACCTCGATCACCGCCACGAAGAAGCCCACCACCATGACGGCGGCGAAGCTCGGCCAGACCTGCCGGAGATAATGCCAATAGAAGGGAATGAGGCGGTCGGGCGGTTGACCACCCGGCCCCTTGGCGTAGGGGTCGATAAGGCGTTCAAAGAAGGCAAACATGACAGCACCGAATGAAGGCGGTGAGCCGGCGACCGGATGGCCGCGGCATACGAGCTGGAGGTGGAAACAGGGGCGAAGGGGCTCGGGACGGCGCGCGCAATGCGGGCACGGTCCAAAACTGACCTCGGATCTGCGAGCCGGCAAACCGGCCCGACCGGGTCAAGCTATGAGTAGAGAACCACCATTCGACGCTCCTCCTTGTGACTGGAGCAGCGGCACGGTAGCAGAAGGGGGTCCGAGTGCAACCGGTCGGATGCCGGCGCACTAAGACGATTCAAGAGGGTGGCAGAAAAGCCACTCTCCATCACTCAAATCGATCGAAATCCATCGGAATCGTTGATGATCGACCTCGCCCTCTATCAGCCGGACATCGCCCAGAACACCGGCACGCTGATCCGGCTGGCCGCCTGTCTCGGCACGACGCTGCACGTCATCGGTCCCGCCGGCTTCGATCTGTCCGATCGCAACCTCAAACGGGCCGGCATGGACTATATCGAGCTGGCGACGGTGGTCCGGCATGTCGGCTGGACCGATTTCGAGGCCTTCGCGTCGGCGGCGGGGCGGCGCCTGGTGCTGGCGACCACCAAGGGGGCGATTCCCTACGCCGACTTCGCCTTCCGTGACGGCGACATCGTGCTGATGGGTCGGGAGTCGGCGGGCGTTCCGCCAGCGGTGCACGAGCGCGCCGATGCCCGGGTGATCATTCCGATGCGGCCGGACGCGCGGTCGATCAACGTGGCGCTGTCGGCGGCGATGATCATGGGCGAGGCACTGCGCCAGACCGGCGGCTTCCCAATGCTTCATCGAGGCTGATCGACCGCATCATCGAAATGCGTTGGACGGCCGGGCGGCTTTCCCCGATCCTGCCGGCATCAGATTTTGGAGGTCTCCTATGAAGCTGCTCATTGCCAACAAGGGTTACTCGTCCTGGTCGCAACGTGCCTTCTTGGTACTCAGGCATTTCGGCATCCCCTTCGAGGAGATCGTGCAGCCGATGTATGTCGAGGGCTGGAAGGAGGCCATCTTCAAGCTGTCGCCGAGCGGCAAGGTGCCCTGCCTTGTAGATGGCGACATCACCGTCTGGGAGAGCCTTACTGTCATCGAGTATCTCGCCGAAAAGTTCCCCGATCGCCGCATCTGGCCGACGGACGTGGCGGCGCGGGCGCATGCCCGGTCGGCGGCGGCGGAGATGCACGCGGGCTTTCCGAACCTGCGCCGCGACTACGGCTGCAACTGGCGCCGGCAGTATGCCTGGAAGGTGCGCGGCGACGGCTCGGCGCTGGCCGACGGGGAGCGGGTCATCGCCTTGTGGAAGGAGGCGCGGCAGCGCTTCGGGCAGGGCGGGCCGTTCCTCTATGGCGCCTTTTCGGCGGCCGACGCCATGTATGCGCCGGTGGTTGGTCGCTTCACCACCTATTCCTGGCCGGTCGATGCGGAGACCGAGGCCTATATGGAGGCCGTCCGGACGCTGCCGGCCTATGCCGAGTGGGTCGAGGCTGGCCGCGCCGAGCCGTGGACGATCGCCCAGTATGAATACGACGAATAGCGAGTGACCGGGCTGGGGAACCTCGCGGGGCGTGGCGCGTTGTTTGGGCATGCCCAGGAGGCCCCAACCATGATCAAGATCCTTGCTGCTACCGCTCTTTCTGTCGTCATGGCAGTCACGTCCGTCGTCCCCGCCGGGGCGACGTCGATTTTCATCGGCGGCCATCCGGTGCCGATCGAGAAGGCCCAGTATCGCGATGGCTACCGCGATGGACGGTATGCGGATCGTCCCGGCTATTACCACGGCCATCGCGGCTATCGCGGTTACCGCCCGGGCTACCGCCGCCACAACGACGGCTTCTGGTACCCGCTGGCCGTGTTCGGCCTCGGCGCGGCGATCATGGGCGGCATGGCTGCCCAGCGGCCACCACGCCCGCAAATGGGCATGGCGCTGCCCGTACAACACGTGCGCTGGTGCCAGTCGCGCTATCGGTCCTACGATGGCTATTCCAACACCTTCCAGCCCAACCGTGGGCCGCGCCAGCCCTGCTACTCGCCCTATTATCGCTGACGACAGACCGGGGCGAGACGGCGGTTTGCGCCGCCGCCTCACCCCGGCGCTTGGCAAAACAGGGTGAAAGCGCCTAAATCACGCTCCGTGACACCGGAGTGACCGTTCATGCCGACCAGCGCCGCTTCCCTCGCCCCGACCGAGCTGCCGCCCGATCTCGAGGGCAAAAAGGCGCTCGCCGCCAACTGGTTTGCCGAATTGCGCGACCGCATCTGCGCCGTCTTCGAAGAGATCGAGGACGAGGGCGCGGCGGCGGCGGGCATGGAGGCGGGGCGCTTTGCGCGCACCCCCTGGCAGCGCACCGACCACAGTGGCGCGTCGGGCGGTGGCGGCGTCATGAGCCTGATGCGCGGCGCCGTCTTCGAGAAGGTCGGCGTCCACGTTTCCACCGTTCACGGCGAGTTTGCTCCGGAATTCCGCGCCCAGATGCCCGGCGCCGAGGAGGACCCGCGCTTTTGGGCCGGCGGTATTTCGCTGATCGCCCACATGCAGAACCCGCACGTGCCGGCCGTCCACATGAACACGCGCATGGTGGTGACGAGCCGCCAGTGGTTCGGCGGCGGCGCCGACCTGACGCCGATGCTCGACGCCCGGCGGACGCAGGACGATCCCGACACCATCGCCTTCCACGCGGCCATGAAGGCGGCCTGCGCCGCCCATCCGCACATCGATTACGCCGACTACAAGGCTTGGTGCGACGACTATTTCTTTTTGAAGCACCGCGGCGAGTCGCGCGGCGTCGGCGGCATTTTCTACGACTATCTGCATTCGGACGCCGGCTGGGCGGCTGATTTCGCCTATACCCGCGACCTCGGGCTGGCCTTCCTCGACATCTATCCGCGCCTCGTCCGGGCCAACATGCGGACGCCGTGGACGGCGGCGGACCGCGAGGAGCAACTGGTGCGGCGCGGCCGCTACGTCGAGTTCAACCTGCTCTATGATCGCGGCACGGTGTTCGGCCTCAAGACCGGCGGCAACGTCGACAGCATCCTGTCGTCGATGCCGCCCTTGGCCAAGTGGCCGTGAAGGCGGATCGCCGCGGACCGAAAAGGGCGGAAGGCACATATAGGATTCCCCGGAGGGAAAAAGCCTCCTTGCGTTCCGTTGCCGATGACTGTCCGGTTCCTTCCCTGATGGCTTGCTGGTTGATCATTTCGCCCCAAAAGACGTTATGTAACGATTCATAAAATCGGTTCATACTTGTTTATGCGTGTTGTCGTTCTCGTTTGTGCACGTTATAAGGTGGCATGCCTGATGAATTGCCCCTTGCCCGCCGTGACCTGATCGCCGCCCGTCTCGCCGACGGACAGTCGGTGGCGTCTGTCCAACTGGCCGCCGAGTTCGGCGTGTCCGAAGATGCCGTCCGCCGCGATCTTCGGGCGCTGGCCGCCGAAGGACGCTGCCGCCGGGTCTACGGCGGCGCCTTGCCGCTGGCGCAACGACCGATATCGGCGCGGCTCGGCGAGGGCGTCGGCGCCAAGCGGGCGCTGGCGGCCTGCGCGGCAACCCTCGTCGGGCGGGGCGATCTGATCTTCCTCGACGCCGGCAGCACGCACGTGGCGCTGGTCGATGCGCTGCCGGAGGATTTCGGCCTGACGCTGGCCACCAACTCGGTGGATGTCGCCGCCGCCGTGCTCGCCCGGCAGGACATCGACCTCCTGATGATCGGCGGGGCGGTGGATGCTGCCATCGGCGGAGCGGTTGACGCCGTCGCCGTCGAGGCGGCGACGCGCCTTGCCATCGATCTTGCCTTTGTCGGCGTCTGCGGCGTGTCGGCCGAGGGCGGCGTCGGCGCCCTCAATCATGCCGACGCCATCTTCAAGCGCGCCGTGATGGCGGCGAGCCGGCGGAGCGCCACGCTGGTCACCAGCGACAAGTTCGCCGCCCGTTTCCACTACCGCATTGCGCCGGCCGCCGCCTTTTCCCACGTCGTCGTCGAACAGGATGCGCCCGTGGCGCGTCTCGCCGATCTCAGGACAGCCGGCGCCGAGGTGCTGGTGGCTGGCGACCCAACATGAGTTTCTGTTTGTTTTCACGCATCCGTCCGAAAAGTCCGCACTTTCTCGGACCAAGCGGATGCTCCTGGAGTTTTGGACCATGATATCCGCAGATCGGCCGGCCACCCGGCTTGCCACGCGCCTCGCCTTCCTGGTGGCCGGCTTCGGTGTCGCCTGCTGGGCGCCGCTGATCCCCTATGCCAAGGCGCGGCTCGCCGTCGATGACGGCGTGCTCGGGCTGCTGCTGCTCTGCCTCGGCATCGGCTCGGTGGTCGCCATGCCGATGACCGGCATGCTGAGCGCCCGCTATGGCAGCAAGCCGATCGTCATCGGCGGGGCGATCGGCATGGCCATCGTCCTGCCGCTGCTCGCCGTGGCATCGACGCCGCTGATGCTCGGCGCCACGCTGTTCCTGTTCGGCGGCTCGCTCGGCTCACTCGACGTTGCCATGAACATCCACGCCGTCGAGGTGGAGAAGGCGGCGAAACGGCCGTTGATGTCCGGCTTCCACGGCCTGTTCAGCGTCGGCGGCTTCATCGGCTCGATGTTCGCCACCTTCCTGTTGTCGGTGCAGATCGGGCCACTGCCGACCATGCTGGTGGCCGCCGCGCTGATGCTGGCTGCCACGCTGGTGATTGCGCCACGCCTGCTCACGACTGTGAAGGCCGACGGTGGCCCGTTGTTCGCCGTGCCGCGTGGCTTCGTGCTGCTGCTTGCCGTGTTGACGGCTATCGTCTTTCTCGTGGAAGGCGCCGTGCTCGATTGGGGCGCGCTCTTCCTCACCGGCCAAGGGCTTGCCGGGGCGGAGCAGGGCGGCATGGCCTATATGGTATTCTCCATTGCCATGACGGTGATGCGCCTCACTGGCGATGCCGTGGTCGGCCGGATCGGTGACCGGGCGACCCTGTTCTGGGGCGGCCTCATTGGTATCGTCGGTTTCGTCCTGGTGCTGACGGCTCCGATCGTTGCTGTCGCCATGGCCGGCTTTCTGCTGGTCGGTATCGGACTTGCCAACACGGTGCCGGTGCTGTTCCGGCGGGCCGGCAATCAGTCCATCATGCCGGCCGGCCTTGCCGTCGCCGCCGTGACCACGATGGGCTATGCCGGCATGCTGGTGGGGCCGGCCGGCATCGGCTTCGTCGCCCAGCTGACCAGCCTTCCCGCCTCGCTGTGGATGCTGACGGCGCTGCTCCTGCTGGTGACGCTGACGGCCGGCCGGGTGGCCGGTCGGCCGCACTAGATCATCAAGCGTCCTGGCGGACTTAGGTGATCCAGTCTTGTGTTCTTTGCATCGGGCCGAAAACCGGATTCCACTTTTCGGTCCGATGCCCCGAGGAGGGATCAATGCGCCTTGCCCACGTCGCCCTGTGGACCACCGACCTCGACGCCGCCGCCGCCTTCTGGCGCGGTCATTTCGGCGCCGAGGTCGGTGAGCTCTACGAGAGCCGTAACCGGCCGGGCTTCCGGTCGCGCTTTGCAAGACTGCCCGATGGCGGTGGCATCGAATTGATGGCCGGGCCATGGGTGGAGGCGGCGCCACCGGCCGAACGGACCGGCTGGGATCACATCGCCATATCCTTGGGCAGCGAGGCGGCCGTCGACGCGCTGGCCGGCCGCTGCGCCGATCAGGGCTGCCTGCTGTCGGGGCCGCGCCGGACCGGCGATGGCTTCTATGAGGCGGTGATCGCCGCGCCCGACGGCATCCGCGTCGAGATCACGTCCTGATCGGTCAAACCGGCGCCCAGACGACGTCGTCGATGGAACGGGCGCCGCTGGCCAGCACCACCAGCCGCTCGAAGCCGAGGGCGATGCCCGA
>JAGSYU010000189.1 GCA_018262575.1 Pseudomonadota bacterium
TCGGCGCGTCTGTTCGCCGACATCGTCGCCGTCAACCTGGCGGTTCTGTCGCAGACGCCGGGCATCGATTTCTCTCTGGCAGAGCCAATGACGCAGGCCTTCGCCGCACGGGGCGGGGCGCTTTCCGCCACCGCCTTGTGGCGTTCGCAGACCGCGGGTGTGCTGGTGTCACGCGATCTTTGGCGCCTGTTCGACCAGGTTGATGTCCTGCTGACGCCGATGCTCGCCACGCCGCCGCCACCGGTTGGCTCGTTTCCAGCCGACCATGAGGACACCGACCTTCATCTTCGCCGCATGACCTCTCTGGCGCCGCTCGCAGCACTCGCCAACGTCTCCGGCTTCCCGGCGTTGACGTTGCCCTTTGGCGCCGATGCCGACGGCTTGCCGCTGCCCGTGCAATTGATGGCGCCGATCGGCGCCGATCGCCGGCTGCTGTCGCTCGCCGCGACGCTCGAGCAGGAAGGCCGTTGGCACCATCCCTTCCCTGTGGCCGGGTTGCCGTCATGACCGAAACGGTTCTTGAGATCGACCGCGTCAGCAAGAGCTTCGGCGATAACAAGGCCAACGATGCCATCTCGATGACGCTTGCACGGGGGGAGATCGTCGCCCTGCTCGGCGAGAACGGAGCCGGCAAGACCACCTTGATGAGCATCCTGTTCGGCCACTACGTGCCCGACGAGGGACACATCCACGTCTTTGGCGCCGAACTGCCGCCGGGCCGGCCGCGCGCCGCCATCCATGCCGGCATCGGCATGGTGCACCAGCATTTCTCGCTGGCGTCCAACCTCACCGTGCTCGAAAATGTCATGACCGGCACCGAGACGCTGTGGTCATGGCGATCGGAGACTGGCCGCGCCAGGGCGAAGTTGACGTCGCTCGCTGAACGCTTCGGCCTCGCCGTCGATCCCGACGCCCGGCTTGGCGACCTGTCGGTCGGCGAGCAACAGCGCGTCGAGATCCTGAAGGCGCTCTACAACGACGCCCGCATCCTGATCCTCGACGAGCCGACGGCGGTGCTGACCAATCTCGAGGCCGAGACGCTGTTCGTCACGCTGAAGGAAATGGCGCGGCAGGGCCTGTCGCTGATCTTCATCTCGCATAAGCTCGACGAGGTGATGGCCGCCGCCGACCGCGTCGTCGTGCTGCGCGGCGGCAAGGTGGTGGCCGAACGCCGGGCCGCCGACACCTCGAAGGCCGAGCTGGCCGAACTGATGGTCGGCCACAGGGTAGCCCGGCCGGTGCGCGAGGCACATGAGCGCGGCGCGTCGGTGCTGGAGGCGGCGGCCGTCTCCGTCCGCATCGACGGCGTCGACCGGCTGAAGGACGTCAGCTTCCGCCTGCATGCTGGCGAGGTGCTCGGGATTATCGGCGTCTCCGGCAACGGTCAGGCGGCGCTCGCCCGCATGGTGTCCGGCACGTTGGCCCGCAGCTCGGGCGACATTCTGCTGTATGGCGAGGCGATTGGCGATCTTTCGGTGGCCGGCGCGATCGCCGCCGGCATCGGCCGCGTCCCGGAAGACCGCACCCGCGACGGGGCGATCGGCGAGATGGCTGTCTGGGAAAACGTCGTGCTGGAACGCATCGATGAGCCGCGCTTCTCGCGGCGCGGCTTTGTCGATCGCAAAGCCAGCATCGCTTTCACCGAGGCCATCATCAGCGGCTTCGACGTGCGCGGCGGCGGGCCACTCACCCGCACGCGCCTCCTGTCGGGCGGCAACATGCAGAAGCTGATCCTCGGGCGAAACCTCGCCGACCGGCCACGCATCCTGATTGCCGCCCAGCCGGCACGCGGCCTCGATGAAGGCGCCGTCGCCGCCGTCCATGCCCGCATTCTCGACGCCAGAAAGGCCGGAACCGCCGTGCTGCTGATTTCCGAAGACCTTGATGAGGTGATCGGCCTCGCCGATCGCATTCAGGCCATCGTCGGCGGCCGTCTGTCGGCGCCGGTGTCGACCGACGAGGTGGACGCGCGCGCCCTTGGCCTGATGATGGCCGGCGCCTGGAAGAAAGAGGCGGCCTGATGCGCTTTGAACGTCGCGAGCACCGCCCGCTCGCTTTGGTCATCCTGACGCCGCTGCTCGCCGTTGCCGCCGCGATGGCGCTGTCCGGCCTGCTGATCGCCGCTGCCGGCGCACCAGTGCTCGAAGCCTATTGGCGTATTCTCGTTGGCGCCTTCGGCTCGCGCCTGTCGGCCACCGAGACGCTGACCCGGGCAACGCCTTTGATGTTGACCGGTCTCGCCGCCGCCGTCGCCTTTCGCGCTCGCGTCTGGAACATCGGTGGCGAGGGACAATTCTACCTCGGTGCCATCGCCGTTGCCGCTGTTGGCTCGCGGCTGCTGGCTGACGCCCCCGGTTTCCTGTCAATCCCGCTGCTGCTGGTCACCGGCGCCGTCGCCGGCATGATCCTGCTGATCGTTCCGCTGTGGCTCAGGCTCAAGTTCTCAGTCGATGAGGTGGTGACCAGTCTCCTGCTCAACTTCGTGGCCGTGCTTGTTGTCTCCATGCTGATCGACGGGCCGCTGAAGGACCCCTTGGCCTTTGGCTGGCCGCAGAGCCAGGCGGTGCCGGATGCGGCAATGCTGCCAAAGCTGGTAGCCCGCTCGCGCCTGCACTGGGGGGTCGGTATCGCCCTCGGTCTCGCCTTTGTCGTCCACTTCGTGCAGAGCCGCACGGTGTTCGGCCTGAAATCGCGCGCCGCCGGCCTCAGCCCCGAGGGTGCCATCTTCGCCGGTGTGCCGCTTGCCAGGACATTGCTGCTCGTTGCTTGCCTGTCCGGCGGCCTTGCCGGCCTTGCCGGCGCCGTCGAGGTGATGGGCGTCAAAGGCTATGTCACCACCGATCTGTCGCCCGGCTTCGGCTACTCCGGCATCGTCGTCGCCATGCTGGCCGGCCTCCATCCGCTCGGTGTCGTGCTGGCGGCGCTATTCACAGCCACCATGTTCGTCGGTGCCGACGGCATGAGCCGGGCGCTGAAGATTCCCACCTACATCGCCGACGTCACGGTGGCGTTGTCGCTGATCACCATGCTGGTGGCGGTGTTCTTTGCCCAGTACAGGATACGCCGATGAGCACCGTCCTCGACATCGTCGCTTCGGCTGGTCTGTGGGCGGCGGTGCTGCGGATCGCCACCCCGCTGATCTTCGGCACGCTTGGCGCTTTGCTCTGCGAGCGAGCCGGTGTGCTCAACCTCGGCATCGAGGGTATCATGACCTTCGGTGCGATGATCGGCTGGCTGGCGGTCTACCACGGCGCCGATCTGTGGACCGGCCTTTTGGTCGCCGCGCTGGCCGGCGCCGTCTTCGGCCTGCTGCACGCTGCGCTTACGGTGACGCTCGGCCTCTCCCAGCACGTCTCCGGCCTTGGCGTCACGCTGTTCGCCTCCAGCCTCAGCTATTATCTCTTCCGCCTGATCGTGCCTCTGGCCGGTTCTCCACCGACCATCGTACCCTTTCAGCCGATCGCTATTCCCGGCCTCACTGACCTCGCCTTTGTCGGGCCGGCGCTGTTGACCCAGACGCCGCCGACCTATCTGGCGCTGCTGCTTGCGCTGGTGCTTGGCTATGTCGTTTTTCGCACGCCGCTCGGCCTCGCCATCCGTATGACCGGCGAGAACCCGCACGCCGCCGAGGCGCAGGGTGTCAACCCGATGGCGGTGCGCTATGGAGCGGTGATGGTTGGCTCGGCGCTGATGGCGGTGGGCGGCGCCTTCCTGACGCTGTCGGCCTTCAACAGCTTCTTCCCGACCATGGTGCAGGGGCGCGGCTGGATCTCAATCGCCCTCGTCGTCTTCGCCTCATGGCGGCCGGGACGGGCGCTGTTCGGCGCGCTGCTGTTTGCCTTCTTCGATGCCTTCCAACTGCGCTTGCAGACGGCGATAGATGGCGTGCCCTATCAAGTGTTCCTGATGACGCCCTACATCCTGTCGATCGTGGCGCTCTGCGTCATGGCGCGGCGTGCCCGCGTGCCACAGGCGCTGATGCAGCCCTACCGGCGCGGCGAGCGCTGAGCCCGTCACGCATATTGCGGCGAGCGACGGGGACGGATCGGCAGCAGATAGGTCCAGGCAAGGGCGCTGAACAGGCCCATCTGTCGCTTGCTCGTCCGGAATTGGGGATAGCTGGCGAAGGTGTAGCTGGAATTCAGACGACCCGTACGCGACAACCAATCCTCGAAATCGTTGAGGATAAGCGCTCGCGCCACGTTTCGGTCGCCCTTGGCCAAGCCGAGTGCCACGGTCGCAATTTCGTCAAGGCTATCCACAGGCGGTTGCGCGGCCTGACTTTGGGCGAGGCTGGCGTCGATTCGAACGATGAGCTCCCTGTGAAATATCATCGAACTCTCCTTTTGCGCAGCCACCCTACATCTGCGGAAATAGCATGGCTTTGCGCTATGACAACGTGGACATTCGACGGATTCGCCGATAGCGCCCGGTTGGGTGAGCAAAAGGTTGACGCACTGGCAAGAACTCCCACCTCCGTAAGCAGCAGTTATCGAGCTGAGCAGGCAGCGGTGGCCGCTTGCCGACCCGGTGGGGCCGTCAAACTGGGCGAGTGCTCTCGACGGGGAGGGCGATACCGGCGCAAAATGAAAAGGGCGCGGCCAATCGCCACGCCCACACTCAATTTTGTCTAGGCGGATCAGAAACTGCCGCTGTCGCGCAGGGAATGCTCGACGCGCAGGATGCGGCGGGTGAGTGTCGCCGACAGCACCAGACCGGGGACCGCCATCACACCGATAAAGATCAGAATCGGCGTCTCGCCAAGGCCGAGCATGCTGCCGACGGCCCAGGCAAAGGCGACGATGGCGCCCAGCATCTCCGAGACGATCAACAGCGTTGCCCCAATCGCCGAAATGACGGCGTCGGTCTTGGTATAGCGGACCTCGTGGGGCAGGTTGTCGGTCTTGACCAGCATGAAATTGCGTCCTGGATGCAGCGTGTTGTTCACAGCGCGTTCGTCGGCGCGCATCAAGAGCCAGCGGCGGCCCTCTGTCAAGTACGGACGGATCCAAACTGAACGTCGTCCGCAGCCGCAAGGCGGCTTCCGCGCCAAGCCGTGCCGCGCGCGAAGCGCTGAAGCCAAGGTCGATACGCCCGCCGGCAACCGCGGCCGCAAACAAAGCGGCCGGCACGAGGATGTCCCGTGCCGGCCGCGCTCTGGTTTTCAATCAGCGAAGGATTACTCGGCCAACTCGGCCTTGTCGTCCTGCTTGATTTCCTGGCCGGTCGCCTGGTCGACGACCTTCATGGACAGGCGCACCTTGCCGCGCTCGTCGAAGCCCATCAACTTGACCCACACCTTGTCGCCTTCCTTGACGACGTCCTTGACGTTCTGGACGCGCTGGGGAGCGAGCTGGGAGACATGGACGAGGCCGTCGCGGGTGCCGAAGAAGTTGACGAAGGCGCCGAAGTCGACGCACTTCACCACGGTACCCTCATAGACGGCGCCGACTTCCGGCTCGGCGGCAATGCCCTTCACCCAGTTCATGGCGGCCTGGATCGCCTTGAGGTCGGAGGAGGCGAACTTGACGGTGCCGTCGTCCTGGATGTCGATCTTGGCACCGGTCTTCTCGACGATCTCGCGGATGACCTTGCCGCCCGAGCCGATCACTTCGCGGATCTTGTCGGGGTTGATCTTCATGATCTCGATGCGCGGCGCATGCTCGCCGATCGACGAGCGGGCACCGGTCAGCGCCTTGGACATCTCGCCGAGAATGTGCTCGCGACCGCCCTTGGCCTGGGCGAGGGCGACCTTCATGATCTCCTCGGTGATGCCGGTGATCTTGATGTCCATCTGCAGCGAGGTGATGCCCTGCGCCGTGCCGGCCACCTTGAAGTCCATGTCGCCAAGATGATCCTCGTCGCCGAGGATGTCGGACAGCACCGCGAAGCGCTCGCCTTCCTTGATCAGACCCATGGCGATGCCGGCGGTCGGCGCCTTCAGCGGTACGCCAGCGTCCATCAGGGCAAGTGACGAACCGCAGACGGTGGCCATCGACGACGAGCCGTTCGACTCGGTGATCTCCGACACCACGCGGATGGTGTAGGGGAACTCGTGATGGGCCGGCAGC
>JAGSYU010000071.1 GCA_018262575.1 Pseudomonadota bacterium
CGCCGATGGCGCCATCGGCCGGGCGACGGTGTCGCTGTCGATCGGCCGCGACGGCGCCATCATCGGCCTCGCCGTCGGCGGTGCCCCGGCCGTCGCCGCTGCCGCCGAGCGTCTTCTCCGGCGCGTCGGCAGCTTCCCGCCCGTGCCAAACACCCTCGACGCACCCTTCAAGGTCACAGTCCCAATCGAGTTCAGACGGGAATGATGCCGCCAATGGCCGTGCCTCCCGCTCGATGCGTCTGTGCAGAAAATGGAACCTTCATGGCGCAGTTTGCGTTTTCGCAATGTTCGTGGCGTAGTACCCCGTATATTGAGATTTAGAGTCCACATAACGAGGTTGAAAAATGAAAACGATCCTCCTCGCCGCTGCGCTCGCGCTCGCGGCTTTCCCGGCCATCGCCGCCGACTTTCAGGTCAAGATGCTCAACAAGGGCGCCAAGGGGATGATGGTTTTCGAGCCCGACCTTATCAAGGTTCAGCCTGGTGACACGGTCACCTTCGTCGCCACCGATCCCGGACATGATGCCATGAGCGTGCCCGGCATGCTGCCCGATGGTGCCCAACCCTTCGAAGGCAAGATCGGCAAGGACGTCGTGGTGACCTTCGCCCAGCCGGGGGTCTACGGCGTCAAGTGCAAGCCGCACTACGTCATGGGCATGGTGGCCGTTGTCGTGGTGGGTGACGCTGCCCCGAATCTCGAGGCGGCCAAGACGGCAAAAAACCCCGGCAAGGCTGGCAAGGTGTTCACGGAACTGCTGGGCAGTCTCTGACATGATCGAGATCGCGGGGCGGCAGCGTCTGCTCTCGGGCGCGTTTCGGCCGTTCTTCCTGCTGGCGGCCTTATGGATGGCTGGCTCGATCGTCGTCTGGGTGCCCCTCTACATGGGGCACGCCACGCTGCCCACCGCCTTCGCCCCGCGTGATTGGCATATCCACGCCATGCTGTTCGGCGGTGTGCCGGCAATCATCGCCGGCTTCACGCTGACCGCCGTATCGAGTTGGACCGGCCGACCCACCATCGTCGGCTGGCCGCTTGCCATTCTGGTGCTGATCTGGCTCGCCGGCCGGATTGCCATCACCGTATCGGCGCTGATCGGGCCGGTCGCGGCGGGTGTCATCGATCTTGCCTTTCCACTTACACTCGCCACCGTGCTCGGCCGCGAAGTGATGCTGGCCGGCAGCTGGCGCAACCTGCGGGTCGTCGGCCTCATCCTTCTCCTGGGGCTGGCAGATGCCGGCTTCCACCTTGAGGCGGGGTGGCACGGCCTTGCCGATGTCTCCGCCCGTGCTGCGCTGTCGGCGGTACTGATGCTCATCCTGTTGATGGGTGGCCGCATCACGCCGGCCTTTACGCGCAACTGGCTGAAGGCGCGCGGCGACAGTCGCCTGCCAACACCCTTCAATCGCTTCGACGCCGCGGCGATGATTGTCTCGGGCATCGCCTTCGTCTGTTGGACGGTGGGCCCCACATGGTTTGGCTCAGCAGTGGGGCTGGCACTTGCCGGCGTATCGACGGCCGCCCGTCTCACCCGCTGGCGGGGGCTTGCCACGTGCAGCGAGCCGCTGCTTCTCGTGCTGCACGTCGCCATCGGCTCCATCTCCGTCGGCTTTATCGTCGAGGCGCTGGCCATTCTCTGGCCCGACGTCGTCGACCCGACCGCCGCCGTGCACCTTTGGACCGCCGGCAGCGTCGGGCTGACGGTGCTCGGCGTCATGACGCGAGTCAGCCGCGGCCATACCGGCCGACCGCTGGTCGCGGGCAAGCTCGAGCTTGTCATCTATGCCCTGGTATCGGTTGGCGCGTTGTTGCGCATGGCGGCGCCCTATGCGGGCGAGGCCTATCTCCACGTCATCGGTTGCGCTGGCCTGCTGTGGGCGGCGGCTTTTCTGACCTTTGCCATCGGCTACGCCGGCATCCTAGTCGGGCCGCGGGTCAGCGGGCGGGCATGATCTGGATCAAGCCGAGTTTGCGCCAGCACAACGAAGGTCCATGCCATCTCGTGGAAAGTTGATGGCATAATTCATCTTGATTGATTCCGGAGGGGCAGGATGGAACGGGCAGAAAAAGCGGCACCCTGGCTTGCCAGGATGATGACGGCATTTTGCCTGGTGTTCGCGCTGGCTCTCGTGGCGGCGCCGACGCAGGCGGCCAGCCTTGCCGACTTCCTCGACAAGGTGGCGCCATCGGACCTGATGCCGGGGGCCGATGCCTACGGACCGATACGCGAGGATATGCCGGCGGCCCCGGCCCTCAAGGCGGGAGCCCGCATCGGCTGGGTGTTCCTCAATACCGATTTTGTGCCCGCAACCGGTTATTCCGGCAAGCCGATCAACATCCTGATTGGCGTCGACGACCAGGCGGTGATCACCGGCGCCCGCCTCGTCAAGCATTCCGAGCCCATCGTTCTGGTTGGCATCCCCGAGGCCAAGATCACCGCGGTGATCGATAAATATACCGGTCTCGACCTCAAGCGTGAGGTGGCCGGTCCCGCCCACGACCTCGACATCGTCTCCGGTGCCACCGTCACGATCATGGTGATCGATGATTCTGTCCGCCGGTCAGGCCTCAAGGCGGCGCGCGCCCTCGGGCTCGAGGGATTTGCCGCTACCGGAGCCGCCTCGACGGCCGAGGCAAAGGTGGTGGACCGCAGCAAGGACGCGGTGCGCGATTGGACGACGCTGCTCGGCGACGGTTCTGTGCGCCGTTTCACCTTGTCGGTGGGCGAGATCAACGCTGCCTTCGACAAGCTGGGCGATCCGCGGGGCGCAGCCCATCACGAAGCGGGCCCCGATTCCGATGCCTACATCGATCTCTATGTCGGACTGGTCAGCCAGCCTTCAATCGGTCGCACCCTGCTCGGCGAGGCCGCCTATGCCAATCTGATGCGCCGACTGGGCGAGGGCGACGAGGCAATCTTCGTGGCCAGCACCGGCCGCTGGTCTTTCAAGGGCTCGGGCTATGTGCGTGGTGGCATCTTCGACCGCATCACGCTACTGCAAGGCGAGACCACTGCCCGCTTCCGCGACAAGGAACACCTGCGCGTCGTCCGCATGGCGCCGGCCGATGCGCCGACCTTTCACGAAATGGATCTCTTCGTCGTTCCCAAGGCGTCCGGCTTCGACCCGGCCTCGCCCTGGCGGTTGCAGATGCTGGTGTCGCGGGCCCTCGGTGCGATCGACAAGCTGTTCCTGACCTACGACCTGGACTATGCGCTGCCGCCTGCCTATCTCGTCGCCGCGCCGCGGCCGGCACCCGCCGCCACAGCCCCGACGCCCGCACCACAGGCTGCCGCCGAAGAGGAGGCCCCGGCGCGTGACCAGCTATGGCTTCGCATCTGGGAGGTCAAGCGCACCGAGGTCGCCATCCTCATCGCGGGGCTCGCGGCGCTGACCGGCATCTTTTTCTTCCAGACCTTCGCGACGCGCAATGAGCGGGTGTTCCGCATCATCCGCCTTTCCTATCTCGCCTTCACGCTGGTGTTCATCGGCTGGTACGCCAACGCCCAGCTTTCGGTGGTCAACCTTCTCGCCTTGTTGTCGGCGTTGGTCAGCGATTTCCGCTGGGAAACCTTCCTGATGGACCCGCTGATCTTCATCCTGTGGTTTTCGGTGGCGGCGGCGCTGCTGTTCTGGGCACGCGGCGCCTATTGCGGCTGGCTCTGCCCGTTCGGCGCCCTGCAGGAATGGTCGAACCAGATCGCCCGTTGGCTGAAGATACCGCAGATCCGCCTTCCCTGGGGGCTGCATGAACGACTCTGGCCGATCAAGTATGTGATCTTCCTCGGTCTTCTCGGCATGTCCTTCTATTCCCTGGACCTGGCCGAGCATTACGCGGAGGTCGAGCCGTTCAAGACGGCGATCATCCTGAAGTTCGACCGACCCTGGCCCTACGTGCTGTTCGCACTCGCCATGCTCACCCCAGGCCTGTTCATCGAGCGCTTCTACTGCCGTTATGTCTGTCCGCTCGGCGGTGGCCTCGCCATTCCTGCCCGGCTGCACATGTTCCGCTGGCTGAAGCGCTACCGCGAGTGCGGCAATCCCTGCCAGACCTGTGCCAACGAATGCCCGGTGCAGGCGATCCACCCGACGGGTGAGATCAACCCCAACGAATGCGTCTCCTGCCTGCATTGCCAGGTGCTCTATCAGAGCAAGAACCGCTGCCCCGTGGTGATCGGCAAGCTGCGCAAGCGGGAGCGCTTCGACCGCCAGAATGGTCTCGTCCAGACGGGGGCGGCAGCGATCTCCGGGGGGCTCGCCTCTCGGAGTGTGGCGGATGGTTCGGCGCAAGCGTGAAAAAGAAAACCGAGGAGAGCACTATGACTGAAGAGACGCACAATCTGTCCCGCCGATCGCTATTGGGCGGCACGGCCAAGACGGCGGTATTTGCCGGCGTCGCGGCGACCGCCGTCGGCGGCCTGATGGCCACCAGCGGCAGCAAGGCGGCGGAGCCGGCCAACAAGGCCGAGGTGAAGCCTGGCGAACTCGACGAATACTACGGCTTCTGGTCGTCCGGCCAAAGCGGCGAACTGCGCATTCTCGGCGTGCCGTCGATGCGCGAGATCATTCGCGTGCCGGTGTTCAACCGCTGTTCGGCCACCGGCTGGGGCGAGACCAACGAGAGCCTGAAGGTCCTGACCGAAGGTCTCCTGCCGGAGACCAAGGAACTCCTGGCCAAGCGTGGCCTCAAGACCTATCAGAACGGCGACCTGCATCACCCGCACATGTCGTTCACCGACGGCACCTACGACGGCCGCTATCTGTTCATGAACGACAAGGCCAACACGCGCATCGCCCGCGTCCGCTGCGACGTGATGCGCTGTGACAAGATCATCGAGATCCCCAACGCCTCCGACATCCATGGCTTGCGGCCGCAAAAGTTCCCGCGCACCGGCTACATCTTCGCCAACGGCGAGCACGAGGCGCCGCTGGTCAACGACGGCAAGATCCTCGACGATCCCAAGCAATACGTGAACATCTTCACCGCCGTCGACGGCGACAAGATGGAAGTCTCCTGGCAGGTCATCGTCTCGGGCAACCTCGACAACACCAGTCCCGACTATCAGGGCAAGTATGTTTTCTCCACCTCCTACAATTCAGAGATGGGCGTCAACCTTGCCGAGATGACCGCCAACGAGGTCGATCATGTCGTCGTCTTCGACATCAAGGCGATCGAGGCGGGTGTGGCTGCCGGCGACTACCAGGAGCTGAACGGCGTCAAGGTGCTCGACGGCCGCAAGGACAAGAAGTCCAAATACACGCGCTACATCCCGATTCCCAACAGCCCGCACGGTGTCAATGCCACGCCGGACGGCAAGTACATCATGATCAACGGCAAGCTGTCGCCCACGGTGTCGGTCATCGACGTCAGCAAGGTGGAGCCGCTGTTCACGCAGAATGCCGACCCGCGTACCTGCATCGTCGGCGAACCGGAGCTCGGCCTCGGCCCGCTCCACACCGCCTTCGACAACCGCGGCAACGCCTATACGACGCTGTTCCTCGACAGCCAGATCGTCAAGTGGGACATCGCCAAGGCCCTCCGTGCCTATGCTGGCGAGAAGGTCGATCCGATCCTGCAGAAGATCGACGTCGCCTACCAGCCCGGCCACAACTCGACGTCCATGGGTGAAACCAAGGAGGCCGACGGCAAGTGGCTGGTGTCGATGAACAAGTTCTCCAAGGACCGTTATCTCAACGTCGGTCCGCTCAAGCCGGAGAACGAACAGCTGATCGACATCTCCGGCGACGAGATGATCCTGGTCCACGACAGCCCGACCTTCGCCGAGCCGCATGACAGCATCCTGGTCCGCGCCGACATCGTCAACCCGCTGTCGGTGTGGAAGCGTGACGATCCGTTCTTTGCCGATGCGGTCAAGCAGGCGAAGGCCGACGGTGTCGACATCGAGGCTGACAGCACGGTGATTCGCGACGGCAACAAGGTGCGCGTCTACATGACGTCGGTGGCGCCCGCCTTTGGCCTCGATAGCTTCGAAGTCAATGAGGGCGACGAGGTTACCGTCTACATCACCAACCTTGACGACGTGGAGGACCTCACCCACGGCTTCACCGTCTCCAACTATGGCGTCGCCATGGAGGTGGCACCGCAGGCCACGGCGTCGGTGACGTTTACCGCCGACCGGCCCGGTGTGCACTGGTACTATTGCCAGTGGTTCTGCCACGCCCTCCACATGGAGATGCGCGGTCGCATGCTGGTGAAGCCCAAGTCCGCCTGAGAATAGGACATGATGAACGCCGTCCGTCTCCTCGCGACCGTCTTTCTCTGCTGCTCTGGCACCGCCGGTGCCGCCGAGATCGCTGTCGGCGATGCGCCGGACGCGCTTCGCATGGCCATCGAAACCGCCGCGCCGGGGGATATCCTCCGGCTCGGCAACGCCCGCTACGACGGCCCGATCGTCATTGACCGGCCGCTGACGCTGATCGGTGGACGCGACAGCCGCATCTTTGGCAATGGCGAGGGCACGGTCGTCTCGGTCCAGGCCGACGATGTGACGCTGAAAGGGCTCTACATCACCGGTTCCGGCCGCAAGCTCGACAAGCTCGACAGCGGCATCGCGCTTGCCAAGGGCACGCGCCGCGCCCGCGTCGAGGCCAACCGCATCGTCATGAACCTGATCGGCGTCGACGTGCAGGGGGCGATCGATGCCACGGTCAGCGGCAATACCATCGTCGGCCGCACCGACCTCCACCGGGCCGAAATGGGCTCGGGCGTCTACGTCTGGAATGCGCCGGGCCTCCTCGTCGAGCACAACGACATCCGCCGTGGCCGAGACGGCATCTTCGTCACGACGTCGATGAAGGCACGCTACCGCTTCAACCGCATGCAGGAGCTGCGCTTCGCCTTCCACTCGATGAATGCCAACGACATCGTGCTGGAACACAACGTGTCGCGCGGCAACGTGCTCGGCTTTGCCTTCATGTTCTCCCGCAATGTGACGGCGACTGACAATCTTTCGGAGGGTGACGCCACCCATGGCCTGTTCCTCAACTCGGTCAACAACGCGCGCGTCATCCATAACGAGGTGCGAGACGGCGGCGAAAAATGCCTGTTCGTCTACTCCGCGACGCGTAATCAATTCGAGGGCAACCGCCTCGAGGGGTGCGGCATCGGCGTCCACCTGACCGGCGGTGCGGCCGAGAACGTCTTCACCGGCAATGCCGTCATCGGCAATCGCACCCAGGTGAAATACGTCGGCACCCGCTGGCTTGAGTGGAGTGGCGCTCCAGAAAACGTCGGGCAGACAAAAAAGCCGCTTGGCAATTTCTGGTCCGATCATGTCGCCTTCGACATCGACGGCGATGGCATCGCCGACAGCCCTTATCGGCCCAACGACACCGTGGACGTGCTGACCTGGAGCCAGCCGATGACCCGGCTTCTCCTGGGCGCACCGGCGGTGCAGCTCATCCGCTGGGCACAGTCGCGCTTTCCCGGCCTGCTGCCCGGCGGCGTCATCGACAGCCACCCGCTGATGTCGCCCGAGGGCAGCGGCCCACGTCCGCTCACCACGCCGGAAATGGTCGGCTTCGTCCCGGCAGAGGAGAACTGACATGACGGACGCCGCCATCCTCACCGTCGAGGACCTCACCATCCGCTTCGGCGCCGTGACGGCGATTGATGGCGTTAGCCTGTCCGTGATGCCGGGTGAGCGGGTGGCGGTGCTTGGCCACAATGGGGCCGGCAAGTCGACGCTGTTCAAGACCGTGCTCGGTTTTCTGAAGCCGGCCGCTGGCCGCCTCGCCATCGTCGGCGCGGCCCCCGGTTCCAACGTGGCGCGCCGCGCCGTCAGCTACCTGCCCGAGCAGGTGGTGTTCCCGAAAGGGCTGACCGGTACCGAAGTGCTCACCTATTTTGCCCGCCTGAAGGGTGTCGCACCGAAGGCGGCACTGCCGCTGCTTGAAACCGTCGGTATTGCCGCGGCGGCCAACCGGGCCGTCGGCACCTATTCCAAGGGCATGCGCCAGCGCCTCGGTCTTGCTCAGGCACTGATCGGCGCGCCGCGCCTGCTGCTGCTCGACGAGCCGACTTCGGGACTTGATCCGGTGTCGCGGCACGAATTCTACGACGTGCTCGAGGCCTCGGCCCGTGCCGGCACCTCGGTTCTCCTGTCCTCGCATTCGCTGTCGGAGATCGAAAACCGTATCGACCGCATCGCCATCATGGCCAAGGGGCAGCTTCGTGCCGAAGGATCGCTCGCCGAGCTGTCGCGCCAGGCTGGCCTGCCGGTTCAGATTCGCGTCGAGGCGGCCGCGGGACGGGTTGAGGCCGTACAGGCGCGTCTTGGCGGCGAGCGCGTCAATGGCCAGTCGGTGGTCCTCACCTGCCGGGCCGAGGACAAGGTGGGCACGCTCGCCCGTCTCGCCGCGCTCGGCCCGGACATTGTCGATATCGGCATCGCCCTGCCGGACCTCGACGATGTCTATCGCCATTACTCCGGCATCCCCATCGAAGGAGCGGCCCAATGAATGGCATCGACCGCATGGCGGCGGTGGCCACCACCGAATTTCGCCTCGCCTTCCGCAACCGCTGGGTCCTGTTGGCGACGCTGGCCTTCACCCTGTTCGCGCTGGCGCTGGCCTTCCTTGGCTCCGGACCAAGCGGTGCGCTCAAGGTTGATGCGCTGACGCTGACGGCGGCCAGCCTGGCGACGCTCACCGTCTATCTGGTGCCGCTGATGGCCTTGCTCGTCTCCTATGACAGCATCGCCGGTGAGATCGAGCGCGGTACGCTGGCGCTGGTGCTGGCGACGCCGCTCAAGCGCGGCGAATTGGTACTGGCAAAATTCTGCGGTCATCTTGCGGTGCTGGCGATGGCCATTGCCGTCGGCTATGGCATCGCCGGTGCGGTGATCGCCGCCGTTCACGGCTACACCGACGCCGGCCTTCTTGCCTGGGGACGATTGCTCGCCACCGCCGTTTTACTCGGCGCCGTTTTCATCGGCCTGGGCATGACGCTGTCCGGCCTGCCACGCCAGACCGGTACCGCCGCGGCGCTGGCCATCGGCGCCTGGCTGGTGCTGGTGGTGCTCTACGACCTTGCCCTGCTCGGTGCGGTCATTGTCGACCAGGGCGGCGCCTTTACCAAGACGATATTCCCCGCTCTCGTCCTCGCCAATCCCGGCGATGCCTTTCGCCTGTACAATCTGGCGCTGATTGAAGCAACCGCCCCGATTGCCGGCCTCGACGGCCTCGCCCACACGCTTCCCTTCCCGGTTTCCAGTGCGCTCGTCGTGCTCGTCCTGTGGCTTTTCGCGAGTCTTGCCGCCGCCTGGGCCCTCACCCGGAGAATCCGCCCATGATCGCCCGCATCCTCTCCGCCCTGGTGCTCTCTGCCGCCCTGGCCTTGCCGCTCGCCGCCTGCAAGGAGGAGACGGCGGCCAAACCCGTCGCCGTCGCCATGACCGACGAGGCGCTCGGCTATTATTGCCAGATGTACCTCGCCGATCACGGTGGCCCCAAGGCGCAGATCCATGAAAAGGGGCAAGAGCATCCCCTGTGGTTCTCGCAGGTGAGCGACGCCGTGACTTACTTGCGCGGAGGCGAGAAGCGAGGCGATGTGACGGCCATCTACGTCTCCGACATGGAGAAGGCGCCGAGCTGGGCCGAGCCTGGCCGCGACAACTGGATCGACGCCGACGCAGCCGTGTATGTGATCGGCAGTCGGCAGGCCGGTGCCATGGGCACGCCCGAGGCGATCCCTTTCGGCAGCCGCAAGGCAGCCGATGACTTCGTCGCCCGCGAAGGCGGCGCGATCGTCAAGCTAGCAGACATCCCCGACACCTATCTCGGTCCGGCCAACGCTGAGCAGACCGGCCATTCCGACATGCAGATGTGAGGCGCATTATGGCAAATCTCCTTGCCCATCCGGTCGGTCGGCGCCGTTTTATCCGCATCGGTGCGGCACTGGCCGCCGCGGCGTTCGTGCCCGCCGCCCTGGCTGCTCCGCCCGTCCGCCGCTGGTCCGGCAGCGCGCTCGGCGCCCATGCCTCGATCGAGCTTGTCGGTGTCGACGCGGCTCTCGCCGACGTCACCTTCGCGGCCGTGGAGAAGGAAATCGTCCGACTTGAGGCGCTCTTCAGTCTCTACCGGCCCGACAGCGCTCTGTCGCGTCTGAACGCCGTTGGCCGCCTCGACGCGCCGGAAGCCGACGTCCTGCGCCTGCTCGCGCTGGCGCGAGGCGTTCATGAGCGGACAGGTGGCCTGTTCGACCCCACCGTTCAGCCGTTGTTTGCCGCCTACGCCGCCCACTATGCCGGCGGGCGAACTGATGCACTGCCTGGCGGCGTACTTGCCGACAGGTTGGAGCTGGTCGGCTTCGATCAGGTGGTGTTTGACGAGGGCGCCGTGCGCTTTTCCCGTCCGGGCATGGCGATGACGCTGAACGGCATTGCCCAAGGGTATGTCACCGATCGCGTCGCCGATCTCCTCAAGGCGCGCGGCTTTACCGACGTGCTGGTCGATATCGGCGAGATCCGGGCCATCGGCGGCGGCCGCGACGGCGGCGGCTGGAAGGTTGGCCTCGCCGCCGGGCCAGACAGCGACGCGCTGAGAGCGACGCTGCGCCTCACGGACCGCGCGGTTGCCACCTCGATGATGGCTGGCACGCTTCTCGACGCCACCGGCCGTGTTGGCCATATCTTTCACCCGAGGAAGGGTGCTGTTCCCTCCGCCTTCTCGGCCGTCAGCGTCGTGGCGCCGGAAGCGGCGCTCGCCGACGCCCTGTCGACGGCAGCGGTCCTGATGACGCCGGACCAACTCTCCGGAGTCAGGGGCGCCGACGTTGAGGTGTATACGACGCCGGCCTGATGCTTCGGGCGAGCCTCAGGCGGCGGGCGCGGCGGCGCCGCCGCAGCGGAGGTCGGAGTCGCCCACATCCTGCCGGCCATAGACCTTGAACATCGCGAAGACGTTCTGCATTTCGGCGCTGTCGAGGATCACCGGCGTGCCGATGGCGAGCGCCCGCCAGTATTGGGCGGCGATGGTCTCCACCTCGACCAGCAGCGAGTAGGCCTTGTTGAGGTTGGCGCCGAGCACGATCAGCCCGTGGTTGGCCAGCAGGCAGGCCAGGCGACCTTCCAGCGCCTTCAGCGCATGGTCGGAAAGGGCCTGCGAGCCGAAGGTGGCGTAGTCGGCGCACCGGATGTTCTCGCCGCCAGCGGCTGCCACCATGTAGTGGACCGCCGGAATGTCGCGGCGCAGGCAGGAGATCACCGTCGAGAACATGGAGTGGGTGTGGATCACCGTGTCGATATCCGGCCGGTGGAGCAGGATGTCGCGGTGGAAGCGCCATTCGCTGGTCGGCCGGCACGGGCCATAATAGGTCCCGTCGAAGGTCATTTCGACGATCTGGTCCTCGGTCATGCCGGCGTAGGGAATGCCGGTCGGCGTCACCAGGAACCGCCCCTCGCCGATCCGGACGCTGACGTTGCCCGAGGTGCCCTGGTTGACGCCCGAAGCGTTCATTTCGCGGCAGGTGGCGATGATCTCGGTCCTGAGGGCGAGATGGGAGGGGGCGGAGAGAGCAGGCATTCTGGGTGTCCTCGATGAGGGGGCTGGCGAGCGTGTTTGACACGCTGGACGAGCAATGGCACTTGGCGCGAATAGGTGCTTATGTTAACTCAGATTGTCAATTGTCGGGCCGAAGTGTCGCGCTTCGGACGATGGGGCTGGGAAGATCATGGCGCTACGCTCAAGGACGAAGGACAAGGCCGACCGGTCGGCGACCACCGACACGGACAATCGGGCGCCGCTGCCGCGGCCGGGGGAATATCTCGCCGATCCGCTGTTGTGGGCGTCCTGGCTCTACCATCACGATGAGCTGACGCAGAGCCAGATTGCCGACCTGATGGGCGTGTCGCGGGGGACGGTGGTGAACTACCTGCAGCAGGCG
Organism: Pseudomonadota bacterium; assembly: GCA_018262575.1. Taxonomy (GTDB): domain Bacteria; phylum Pseudomonadota; class Alphaproteobacteria; order Rhizobiales; family Pleomorphomonadaceae; genus Pleomorphomonas. Next base: position 11,903 of record JAGSYU010000071.1, read on the forward strand.
CGCGACCTGCATTACGTCAAGGTGGTGGTGCGGCCGGAACTGCTCAACTCGATCGATCTCGCCCAGCAGATCAAGCAGGCCTTCGGCCTCTCTGAATGCATGGTCATTCCCTTCGACGGCGGCATACGGCCGCCGAGCGAGCGCATCGGCCGGGCTGGCGCCCAGTATCTTGACCAGATCCTGATGAATGGCGACGTGCTCGGCGTTGCCTGGGGCCGCACGGTGCTGTCGCTGGCCGAAAACCTGCCGGAAAAGGCCATGCCGGACAGCTGTGTCGTGCAGGTGATCGGCAGCCAGCGCTCGGCCTATGACGGCTTCACGGCCGAGGAATGCGTTGCCTTCATCGCCCGCCGGCTGCACGCCCGCTCGATCAACCTGCATGCGCCGGCAGCGCTGTCCAACGCGGCACTGCGCGACGCGCTGATGCGCGAGCCGACCATCCAGGAACAGTTCGCCCGCATCCGCTCCTGCAACAAGCTGCTGTTCGGCGTCTGCACGGTGAAGGCCAACAGCCTGGTGTTCGCGTCCGGTCTGATCTCCGTCGACGAGAGCAAGTACTACATCGCCAACGGCGCCGTCGGAGTCATCGCCGGCCGCTTCTACGACATCGAGGGCAACTGGCTGCGCGGCACCATGGACGATCGGATGATTGGCATCACGCTGGACGACGTGCGCAGCGTGCCGACGCGCATCGCCGCAGCCGGCGGCCCGGACAAGACCGACGCCATCCTCGGTGCCCTGCGTGGCGGCTACGTCACCGCGCTGATCACCGACGAGCCGACCGCGCGTAATATTCTCGGGAGACTGTAAAACCTGCGCCCGAAAGGCGGCCTTTTCGCGCATGGCGGAGGCCGGAAAAAGCAGCGCCGGCCTGGGGGGAGAGCCGGCGCTTGCCCCTGCGCCGGCCCGGATGTCCGATGCTGGGCAGGGGCGGGTCGTCATTTGGTCTTCTGCTCCGGATAGAGCTTGATCAGGCCATCGCGGCTGGCGGCGGCAACGCCGCGCTCGGTGATCAGGCCGGTCACGAGGCGGGCTGGCGTCACGTCGAAGCCGTAGTTGAGCGCCTGACTACCCTTCGGGAGAATGTCCACCGTCTCGAGCCGGCCATCGGCCGTGCGGCCGGTGATGTGGCTGAGCTCGCGGGCGTCGCGCTCCTCGATCGGGATCTGCTTGACGCCGTCGTCAAGCGTCCAGTCGATGGTGGTGAATGGCAGCCCGACGTAGAAGGGCACGCCGTTGTCATGGGCGGCCAGCGCCTTCAGGTAGGTGCCGATCTTGTTGCAGACGTCGCCGGTCGCCGTGGTGCGGTCGGTGCCGACGATGGCCATGTCGACGAGGCCATGCTGCATCAGATGACCGCCCTGGTTGTCGGCGATCACCGTGTGGTCGACGCCATGCTGGCCGAGCTCGAAGGCGGTAAGGCTGGCACCCTGATTGCGCGGGCGCGTCTCATCGACCCAGACATGGATGGGAATGCCGGCCTCGAAGGCCATATAGATCGGCGCCAGCGCCGTGCCCCAGTCGATGCAGGCGAGCCAGCCGGCGTTGCAGTGGGTCAGGACGTTGAAGCGCGACGGCTTGCCCTTTTTTTCCCAGAGGTCGCGGATGATGGAAAGGCCGTGCCGGCCGATCGCCTTGCAGGTCTCGACATCCTCGTCGCAGATCTCGGCGGCGCGGCGATAGGCAAGGCCCATGCGCTCTGACGGAGCGACCTTGGTGAGCCGGCCCTTGAGGTCGTCGAGTCCCCAGCGCAGGTTGACCGCCGTCGGCCGGGTGGCGAGCAGCGCCGTGTAAGCGCGCTCGAGGTTGTCATCCGAGGAGTCTTCGCGCATGGCCAGCGCCAGGCCGTAGGCTCCGGTGGCGCCGATCAGTGGCGCGCCGCGCACCACCATGTCGCGGATTGCCGCGGCCGCCTCCTGCCAGGAGCGTAGCGTCCGCGTCTTGACCTCGAACGGCAGCTTGGTCTGGTCGATGATCTCGACCCCCCAGCTATCATCCGCAACCCAGATCGTCCGCATGGATTTGCCGTAGATTTTCATGAAAGGCCTCCGGTCGCCGTCGCACGCTTGAGGCGCGACCGGCGGTCCATTTATGGCGGGCGGCAGTGCGCCCTCGGGGTCAGTCGAATGCGGCCCGAAGGCCGTCAGCGAGTAGCGTCGGCGGCGACCACGGCGGCCGCCACGGCCTCAATATTGGTAAAGCGCGCGCGGTTGACCACCAGGTCGCGGCCGAGCCGCAGCGCCCGACGTTCGCCCTTCGCGCGCACATCCTTGTCGGTGATGCTCTCGAAATCGGCGACATGGGCGAGGCCGAGGATGCGGCGGATCATCTTGCAGCCGGCAAAACCAAGCATGTCTTCGAACAGCGCACGCATGTAACGGCCTTGCTCTTCGGCCAGCGCCGCCCGGCTTGCCGCATCAGTGAACAGCTCGGCGGTGAAGGCGTCGCCCTTGCCTTCGGTCGACCACAACTCCACGAAACGGGCGGAGAACAGCGTCCATACGTCGACGATCTGCTTCAGGATCCAGGCACGATAGGCGTCGCGCCCGCCTTTCTCGTCCTCATGGCCGGTCTGGCTGAGATAAGCGAGGATCAGGTTGCCGATCAGTGCGCCGACGTCAAAGCCCATCGGCCCGAAGAAAGCAAACTCTGGATCGATGATGCGGACGTCAGTGCTGGTCGCCATGATCGACCCGGAATGCAAGTCGCCATGCACCAGAGCTTCGGCGTGGCAGAGGAACTTGAGCTTCATCGCCTGGGCAGCCGCCTTGAGCGGGCCGTCGGCACGGAATTCGAGGGCGATGTCGTCGAGCTGGGGCGAGGTCCAGTGGTTGAGCTTGGCGGCCCGATAGGGGTCGGTGAACACCAGGTCCTCGGTGATCCGGCAGAGCTCGGTGTTGGCGCAGAACACCGCCATCTGCTTCTTTTTCTCGGCGGCCGGCAGATAGAGGTCGGAGGTCTTGAACAACGATTGCGCCATGAATTCCGACAGCGTCGCCGCAAAGCGGGGGAACTCGACGCCGTCGATCAGGCCTTTGCGCATGATGATGTGCGGGGTGAGGAACTCCATGACCACCAGCGCCTGCATGGCGTCAAATAATACCACCTCCGGCACCAGTCCCGGCGCCGCGGCGCCCTCGGTGATCAGGGCCTGGGTTTCGAAGAAGGAGCGATCGAGGGGCAGCGGCCAGGAGTCGCCCACCAGGCGGACGTAGGGAAGGGCCTGCTTGACGATCAGCGCCCCCTTCGGGCCGCGCACGATGAACACCAGGTTGAGGTTGCCGTCACCGACTTCGGCGACGGTCCATTGCGGCGGCGCACCGCCCAGGATGGTTGCGACTTCCGAGAAGCCGGCGAGATAGGGCGCCAGCGTGCCCTCGGTCATCGGCCGATAATCGGCGCCGCCGGTGCGGGCGCTCCGAACGTCTGTCATGGGGTCTTCTCCATCCCTCGCTTCTTCAGCCACTGCCCCGACAACCTGTCGATCCTCACGACTGGCAGAGGTTGTTGGAGGCGAAGGTTGGTCCGGATTTGGTCATTTGTCAAGGCGCATTGACAATTGATGTATGGATGGCTAGGTTGCCGCCATCGGGTCTGGAGGAGACCCTCCTGCCAAGCATCCGTGGAGGCGGTTTTCGGCATGACAGAACCAGAGAGGGAGGTGATCCGTATTCGCGGGCTGAACAAGCGGTTCGGCAGCACGCATGCGGTCATCGACGTCGATCTCGACATCCGGCGCGGCGAGGTGCTGGCACTGATGGGTGCCAACGGCGCCGGCAAGTCGACGCTGATCAAGATCCTCTGCGGCGTGCATCCCGCCGACTCCGGAACGATGGAGATCGATGGCGAGACGGTGAGCTTCCGTTCGCCGCTCGAGGCTTGCGCCGCCGGCATCCACACCGTCCACCAGATCATCAACGATGGCGTCGTGCAGCAGCTCACCGTCGCCGAAAATCTGGCGCTTGACGAGATCTGTCGGCCCGAGGGGCCGATGCTCCTGAGCCGGGCGGTCATCACCGCCCGAGCCCGCGAGATCCAGGCGATCCTAGGTCTCGATCTGCCACTCGGCCGAGCGATGAGTGAGCTTGGCCAGGCAGAGCGCCAACTCGTCGCCATCGCCCGCGCCTTGTCGCACGATCCCAAGGTGCTGATCCTCGACGAGCCGACCTCGTCGCTGTCGGAGACGGAGGCCGCCCGGTTGTTTGCGCTGATCGAAGATCTGAGGGCGCGCGGCGTCGCCATCATCTACATCAGTCATCGCATGTCCGACATCCGGCGCCTCGCCGACCGAGCCGTCGTCATGCGCGACGGCCGTACCCGCGCCGAGTTCCCCCGCCCGCTCGATTTCGACGCCATCGTTCACGCCATGGTCGGCCATCGCCTCCATGAGGGCGCCCGCGGCGCCATCGCCGGCGGCCGGGCGGTGATCGAGATCCGCGATTTCGCTCTCACGCCGACCTCGACGCCGTTCGACCTTGACCTTCGTGAGGGCGAGGTGGTCGTGCTGACCGGCCTGATCGGTGCCGGCAAGACCGAGTTTGCCGAGTGCCTGTTCGGCACAGCCGCCGCTCATGCCGGCTCTGTGACGATCGACGGCAAGCCGCTTCGTGCCACCTCGCCGCAGCAGGCGATCGCTGAGGGCGTGTTCATGGCGCACGAGGACCGCGGCAATTCGTCGTTGGTCGCCGAGTTCTCGGTGATGCACAACATGACGCTGCCCTTCCTGAGGCATTTCTCCAGGCTGTCTCTGGTCGCCCCCGACCAGGAGCGGCGGGCTGCCGGCGGGCAGGTCAGTGACCTTGCCATCAAGTGCCCGTCGATCGACGTGCCGATCGGGTCGCTGTCGGGCGGCAACCAGCAGAAGGTGGTGCTGGGTCGCTGGCTGATCCAGCCGTGTCGCCTGCTCATTCTCGACGAGCCCTTCCAGGGTGTCGACATCGGCGCCCGCCAGGATATCGGCCGTCGACTGCGAGAAACGGCCCCCGGCCGGGCAACGCTGGTGATCTGCGCCGACCTTGAGGAGGCCACCGAAATCGCCGACCGCATCCTGGTGATGCGCGACTTCTCGGTGGTCGGCGGTCACTCGATTGACGGGTTGTCGCTCGACGCGCTGGTCGCCGAGATCAGCGGCGCCGGAACCCACGCAACCTTCGCCTGACGCTTCGCAAGACAAAAGGCTTTCCATCATGAGCACCCCATCCCCGACTCCGGCTCCCAATCCGGCCGCGCCGACGGCCGCCGCGCAAGCTGGTGCCGCCAAGTCCGCCTTCTCCGTCAAGGACTTCATTATCAAGTTCGGCCTGCTGATCATCCTGGCAGTGATGGTCATCGTCTTCTGGCGCCTGGAGCCGGCGTTTGCCAACGCCCGCAACATGTTCTCCATCCTGCAGGCGGTGTCGGTGACGGCACTCCTGGCGCTCGGTGTCACCGTCACGCTGGCCATCGCCGGCTTCGACCTGTCCATCGGATCGACGGCGGCCATGTCGCTGATGGCCTCGAGCTACGTGATGGTGATCCTCAACCAGGGCACCGTCCTTGCCGTCGTCGTCTGTCTGCTGCTCGGCGCCTTCATCGGCTTTCTCAACGGCGTGCTGATCGTCAAGGGTCGCATTCCCGACCTGTTGGCGACGCTCGGCATGATGTTCCTGCTGCTCGGCTTGCAATTGATCCCGACCGGCGGTCGCTCGATCGCCAAGGGCATGACCCTGTCGGATGGCTCGGCGGCGACCGGCACCTTCACCGACGCCTTCCTGGCGCTCGGCCGCTACCGCCTGTTTGACATGGTCCCGCTGCCGGTGATCATCATGCTGGTGGCCGCCGTCATCCTCTGGGTGTTCATGGAGCGCTCGCGCTACGGTCGTGTGCTGTATGCCATCGGCGGCAACGAGAAGGCCACCCGTCTCGCCGGTGCGCCGGTCGAGCGCTACAAGATTGCCGCCTACATGATCTCCGGCCTGTTTGCCTCGATCGGCGGCATCCTGCTTGCCGCCCGCGTCGGTCGCGGCGACGTCACCTCCGGCTCGTCGCTGCTGCTCGACTCGGTGGCCGCTGCGCTGATCGGCTACGCGGTGCTCGGCGCCAAGAAGCCCAACGTGTTCGGCACGGCAGTCGGTGCGCTGTTCGTCGGCACGCTGCTCAATGGCCTCACCATGCTCAACGCCCCCTATTACGCGCAGGACTTCGTCAAGGGCCTCGTCCTTGTCTTCGCCCTGCTGTTCACCTTCGGCTTCGCCTCCTCGCAGCGTCGCTGA
>JAGSYU010000072.1 GCA_018262575.1 Pseudomonadota bacterium
CTCACCGCAGAGCGCGTGGATTTCGCCTTCCTCAACCGAAAAGCTGACGTCCCGCAGCGCCATCACGCCTGGAAACGTCTTGGTGATGTTGCGCATCTCGAGGATCACGTTCGTGCTCACGCGAGGCTCCTTTGTCCGCCGATCTCCGGTGGGCGATAGGCAGGACGTTCTTGTTGTTGGTGTAGTGCCGCCAGGGCACCCAGAGGGTGCGCCAATCCGCGCAGCGGACAAATTTAAAGCCCGCGCGGGGAACGTGGCCCCCGCGCGGATAGTCAGGAAATCAGGACCAGATCAGAGGTCCGATTCCTTGTAGTAACCGGAGTCGATGACGATCTCCTTGTAGTTGTCCTTGGTCACCAGGACCGGCTTCAGCAGGAAGGACGGAACGACCTTCACGCCGTTGTCATAGGTCTTGGTGTCGTTGACTTCGACTTCCTTGCCCTCGAGGGCCTGCGAGACCATCTTCACGGTCTGCTTGGCGAGCTCGCGGGTGTCCTTGAAGATCGTCGAATACTGTTCGCCAGCGACAATCGCCTTGACGGACGGCAGTTCGGCGTCCTGGCCGGAAACGTACGGCATCGGCGTGCCTTCGGTGCCATAGCCGACGCCCTTCAGCGACGAGATGATACCGATCGAGATGCCGTCGTAGGGCGACAGCACGGCATTGACCTGCTTGTCGGTGTAGTTGGCCGACAGGATGTTATCCATGCGGGCCTGGGCGGTGGCGCCATCCCAACGCATCGTGGCGACCTGGGCGAAGTCCGTCTGACCCGACTGGACAACGAGCTTGCCGCTGTCGATGTAGGGCTTCAGAACGCTCATGGCGCCATTGAAGAAGAAGGTGGCGTTGTTGTCGTCGGGCGAGCCGGCGAACAGTTCGACGTTGAACGGGCCCTTGCCGTCCTTGAGGCCGAGCGGCGTTTCGAGCGAGGACGCCTGGAGCACGCCGACCTGGAAGTTGTCGAAGGTCGAATAGTAGTCGACGTTCGGCGAGTTGCGGATCAGACGATCATAGGCGAACACCTTGACGCCGGCCTCATGAGCCTTGGCAAGGATGTCGGTCAGCGTCGTGCCGTCGATCGAGGCGACAACGAGGACGTTGACGCCCTTGGTCACCATGTTCTCGATCTGGTTCAGCTGGTTCGGGATGTCGTCTTCAGCGTACTGAAGGTCGGTCTCGAAGCCGGCAGCCTGGAACTGCTCGACCATGCTGTGGCCATCGGAAATCCAACGCGACGAGGACTGCGTCGGCATGGCGATGCCGACTTTGCCCTTCTCGGCGGCGTAGGACGCGGTGGCGATGGCGGAAACGCCAATCACGAGCGTGGCAGCCAGAATCTTGGTAAGCTTCATTCTCTCCCCCTTCAATCCCACGAGGTTTGGCGACTTGCCGCCCCTCATCGGGAATTTCGTGTGAGTTAGTGACCAATTTCGTCAGGCACTGTCGCCCCTGACGTCCTCATAAAGCAGGACGTTCCCGCCTTATTCCCTGTGGAGTCTGGCGACGGACTGCCGCCGGATCCACACCTTCCATCCATGCCGTCCGATGCTGAGGCAGGGAGAAGGACCTCCTTGATGCGGAGGACGGCCGACCGACCGCCACCGCGATGCTGCCCAAACTGGACAGCAAACCATGCATTCCGGAGTTCTCCGGAAATTTTCGGGCAAACTCCACCCCGCGGGCGGCGCGCGCTGCCTGCTTTCCCATCGGCAGTTTCGCCGAAACCGCGCCAGTGTCTAGACCCAGGCGGCACCGACCATTGACTAACGCGGCGGCGCGCATCCAGGGCAGGGTGCGGCCCGCCCGTGGGCTGGCGATGTCGGTGGCGACAGTAGCGCCCGAATGCGACAAGGAGGATAATCCTCCAGCTATCCCGGTCGCCTGATGGCTGCCGGTGACATGTTTGTCCGTGGACGAAATACCTTGTCGGACCAAGCGCGGCACTGTTGTGTGGGGCTGATGCGCCGCCAACGGCTGGACAGCATCAGCCTTGGGCTGCGCACTGCCGCAGGCATCACGCTCGCAACTCCCTATCATACCTGATTTTTCCCCCAAATCAGCCGCGATATCCAGTCCTCTTCCCAGGCGCCGGATCGACTTTATGTAATAGTTTAGCCAAGCGCCGCCCGCTTCGCAAGCCCCGCCCTTATCCGTGCAATCCCTTGCATTTTCATTGGAGGGGAATATGGTGCTCATCCAACATGCCGTAATCAAAAGAGAAAATTCGACTTTAGGTGAATTTTGAGCGGTTTTTAAAGATCGTAAACTTATAAATTCGAATATCGAACAAAATTTTTATAGGTAAAGTACAAAAAATAAATCCTGGGTTGAGATTTGGGGATTATATAAAACTATAGGCTGTTAATTCGTTTATCGAATCTCGCGTCCAGATTTGCCGCCCTTACTCCTATTTCACGGAGGGTTGGCTTGGCAGCGCCTGTCCATGCGATGGGATTGGGCAGAATCGTCCATGTTTTAGTGAACGTTTCGGTCGGCTCTTGGCTCCGAAAACGTTAGCGGACCGCCGGTGGAGGCCTGTTCGGCCGCCAAACGCGCCAATCTGGCACCAGCGCGAAGCACGGTGACGCCTTTGCCTCTTCCTCGTCGAGGCTGCACCTTGCCGAAATTCTGTATCGAGATCGGATCTGCGCGCAACCGGTCAACGTGAGTTACGTGATCACGGGTGCCATTTCCCGACATGATAAATGTGGCAAAAGGGAATGATTCCCCCCGCATGGCGCATCTGCCGCCCCGCCAGCGAGGGGCACCAGCGGCATCAGTCTCCCGACGGCGAGAGCCTTTGCCGACCAGAATGAATCATCTGGCTGATGCGAATGCTCCAGAGTCGTTTGCTTGAGCCGCGGCTCCGTTCAGCCGGCCGGCTTCGCGCCGGCCTTCTTGGCGACGAGCATCGCTTTCTTTGTCGCGCCCATGCCTTCCCTTACCTCCTGACGGGCCCGGCCAAAGGCCATGGCGCCGTCGGGCACATCGGCAGTGATCACCGAGCCAGCGGCGGTCAGCGCGTTGTCGCCTATCCTGACCGGCGCCACCATGACCGTGTTGGAACCGACGAAGACGTCGGCGCCGATGATCGTCTTGTGCTTGAACACGCCGTCGTAATTGCAGGTGATGGTGCCGGCGCCGACGTTGGTGCGAGCGCCGATCGTCGCGTCGCCGATATAGGTCAGGTGGTTGACCTTGGCGCCCGGGTCGACGCGCGCGTTCTTGATCTCGACGAAGTTGCCGACGTGGACGTTCTCTGCGAGGTCGGCGCCCGGTCTGAGGCGTGCGTAGGGACCAACGACCGCCCCCCCGGCCACCCTGGCGCCCTCAAGATGGCTGAAGGCGCGGATCACCACGCCCGCAGCCACGTCCACACCAGGGGCGAACACAACGTTGGGTTCGACAACCACGTCGCGGCCGAGTCGCGTGTCGAAGGAAAAGAAGACCGTCTCCGGCGCCACCAGCGTCACGCCGGCCGCCATCGCCTCAGTGCGGGCGCGTCGTTGGAAGATCGCTTCGGCGTCCGACAGCTGGGCGCGGTCGTTGATGCCGACGAACTCGCTTTCGTCGTCGCCGATCACCGCTTCGGCCCGGAGACCGCGCGCCGTGGCGATGGCGATGGCGTCGGTCAGGTAATACTCGCCCTTGGCATTGGCGTTGCCGATCGCCTCGAGCAGCTCCGGCAACAGGCCGGGCCTGAAGGCCATGATGCCGGAATTGCAGAGGCGGACCGCCTTCGTCACTACGTCGGCGTCCCTCTCCTCGACGACGGCGACGAGCCGCCCGTCCTCGACGATCAATCGGCCATAGCCGGTCGGTGCTTCCGTCGTGAAGCCGAGCAGGGCGATATCCGCGCCGGCCGACAGCCGTTCGGTGAGGGCGGCGATGGTGGATGGGCGGACGAGCGGTGTGTCGCCGAACAGCACGAGGACGGGCCCCTCGTGACCTGCGAGAGCGGCGCGCGCGGCGAGCGCCGCATGCGCCGTGCCGAGCCGCTCGCGTTGCTCGAAGATCTGTGCGTCGGGGGCGACTTTGGTGAGATGGGACCGCACCTTGTCGGCGCCGGCCCCGATTACCACGGCAAGTCGGCCGGCTCCGCCGGCGCGGGCGCTTTCCAGCACGGCGTCGATGAGCGGCCGACCGCCGACCGAATGCAGCACTTTCGGCAGGTCGGATTTCATGCGCGTGCCTTCTCCGGCCGCGAGGACGACGGCGAGACAGGACTGATCGGTCATGCTGGGCTCCCAAACGATAGTCGATGCATTTGGCCGAGGCGGGGGGCACCGGTCAAGCGCCGTCCGCGCCTGTCATGGTGGTGCGGTGCGCGGCGCTCGACTGTTGCCCCCGCGCGACAGCGTCCGTTGACCGGCGGCTTCGGTTCCGGTCCGCCGACTGGCAGCGCTGGCAGGGGCGGCAATGGGGCGCTATCAAGGAACGGACCAATGGCGACAGGGGGAGATTCCACATGGCGGACAAACTTGCTGAGAACCGCTTGCCCCCCGTATCGATCAAGGAACGCCGGACCGTCTACGATGGCTGGCTGACACTGGAGGTCGCCGTCCTCGAGACCACGGTGCATGGCGAGCCCCGACTGGTGCGGCGCGAGGTGCACGACCATGGCGACGGCGCGGCCGTCCTCGTCTACGATTCCGCCAGCCGAACGGCTGTGCTGGTGCGGCAGGTGCGCGCCGCTGCGCTGCTCGCGGATGGCAGCGGCATCACGCTCGAGGCAATCGCCGGCATCGTTGATGATGGTGAGGACGGAGAGACGGCGGTACGTCGCGAGGCCTGGGAGGAGGCGGGTTGCGTCGTCGGCAGTCTGGAGTTCCTCGGCCGGGCCTACGCTTCGCCGGGCGCGTTGACGGAACGGCTCTGGCTCTATCTCGGCGAAATCGACGCAGCCGCGCCACGCGGCAAGGGCGGCGGCCTTGCCGAGGAGAACGAGGAGATCGAGGTCGTCGAGTTGCCGCTGTCCGTGCTGGCCGATCTCGCCGATGGCGGCGAGGTGCTCGACCTCAAGACGCGGCTGCTCGTCGAGGCACTTCGTCGGCGCCAGCCTGAGCTGTTCGTCTGAGCGCCAGACAGAAAATACACGCCCGTCCGGCTGCCGCAGCGTCTTGGTGCGTTTGTATCAGGGACAGTCGGCAATCCGGCCGGCCGGCACGCCTTGGCAAAGATGTTCTGCGTCGATCCAGCCGGCCGTGAGCGCCAAGCCCAATGCGTCGACGGTGATCGTGAAGGGTTGCAAGTGCAGCTCGTAGGTCGTTCCATGGCCGTCGTCGGCGGGTTTGGCCACGCCAAGGTCCTGCGGCGTTCGGCCGTCGGCCAGCTTCAACGCCAACTCAGCCGCTTTGCGGCCCAGCGCCGCGTGATCTTCCCAGATGGTAGCCGTCTGCTGTCCGCGGGCGATGCGGTTGAGCGTCTCCGGGTCGCCCCCTTGACCGACGACAGCCACCTTGTCGACGAGATTCCGCTCTTCCAGTACCGAGATGGCTTCGCGGGCACTGGCGTCGTCGGGCGTCAGCACAGCATCGACGATGTTGCGGGTGTCGTCGAGGATGTTGCCAAAGGCCCTCCGGGCGTTGAGCGACAGGCCGCCGGGCGTGTAGGCCTCGCCAGCGATCCTGATCAGGCCGGCACTGATCGAATCCTTCAGCACGCCGATCTGCCCGGCGTAGAGGCGGGCGGTTTGCGGATCGTCGAAGTCGCCTTTCAGCAGCACCCAATCGCCGCGTGGTCGCGCCGCGTAGAGGGCAAGCGCCTGCAACTGCCCGACGCCGACCTGATCGAAGCCGACCGAAAATACGCCGTCAAGACCGATGGGCCGGTCGTAGCCGATCACCGGTACACCGGCGGCCACCGCCGCCCGGATCGACAGCTCCAGCGCTCGCGGGTCGACCGCGGCGACAATCAGAACGTCGACATTGGCGTCGATGAGGCTCTTGACGTCAAGGATCTGCTTGGCGGCCGACAACCGGGCGTCGGTCTCGATCACGGCGCCGGAGGCAGCCGACACCGCGTTGCGGATCGTCTCCGAGTCCGCCTTCCATTGACGCATGGTGTCGCCCGGCCAGCTGACGCCGATCACCGGCGCCGCTGCTGCCGCTTGGCAGAACAGCCCGAGGATGATGGCCGAAAGCCCCCCCCGCATGTCGAAGACGTCCCCCCGAATGTCTTTCCATCGGCGCGCGGACAATACGCGCGAGGCCAGGCGTTGTGAAGCGGGGCGACGGCCCCTCCGACCCAATGATTATCTTTGAAGCTCAAAAAAAGCGTGGACCGGGGCGGAGGGCGATGTCAATATCCGGGCTGGTTTGGATCGGGGACCGTCGGGGGGCGGACGAACGGTTCGGGCGTCGGGTTTCTGCGCTTGGGAGGCGCTGCGAGGGGAACGGGGCGGACGGATTCGTCGCGAGCTGACTTCATCTCTATGGCGTTCGCCGATCTGATTGAAACATCAGGTCGATAGGCGACTGCTTCAGACAATTTGCTTGGGCAGCAGCTTTCGATCGGCTTTTGCTCTGGCGGGGAAAGTGGGGCGCCGGAGAGGGCGAAGACCCCTGGCGGCGGGAGGACAGGCGTCATCATGACCGTGCGTGGAGATGGATCGCGGCGCGCTTCCATCGGCAAGGCCGACAGCGATCACGTCCGGCGGCAAAACCGGTCGCTGGTGTTGTCGGCGCTACGCCGACGCGAGCCGATCGCCCGCGTCGACCTCGGCGCCGAGACGCGCCTGTCGCCAGCAACCATCACCGCCATCACCGCCGACCTCATCGCCGAGGGGTTGGTCGAGGCGCGCGACGACGAGGCGGAAGGTGGCGAGGCGCACACCGAACCGGTGCGACGCGGCCGGCCTCGCGTCATGCTCCGGCTCGACCCGACGGCCGGCTATGTGCTGGCAGCCAAGATATCGCGCGACAGCGTCGTGCTGCAGCTCGCCGATTTCGACGGCCGGATCATCGATCGGCAGGAGCCGGTGATCTCGACCTATGAGGAGACGCGCGACAGCTTCCCCGTCAAGCTTGCCAGCCTCCTTGGCAATATCGTCGCCGCCAACGGCATCGATTTCCGCCAGGTGGCCGAGATTGCCATCGGTGCGCAGGGCTTCGTCGACACCAACACGGGATCGGTGATGTGGTCGCCGGCCTTTCGGGTGCGCGACATGCGCCTCGTCGAGCCGCTCAGGGCGCTCACCGGCCGGAACTGCATTCTCTCCAACGACGCGAATATGATCGCCCAGGCCCTGCACGAGGCCAACCCGGACGTCTACAACGGCACCTTTGCGGTGATCTTCGTCGACCAGGGCGTTGGGGCTGGCCTGTTCGTCGGCGACCGGTTGCATCACGGCGCTGCCGGTTCGGCGGCCGAATTTGGACACATGAACCACCTGCCCGGCGGCGCGCTCTGCCAGTGTGGCCGGCGCGGTTGCCTGGAAGCCTATATCGCCGACTATGCCATCCACCGTCAGGCGCTTGGCTTGCCGGAGGATGCACCGCCACTCAGCGTGCGGCCAACACGAGGAGAGCTGATCGCCCATGAGGCGGCTGCCTACGCTGGCGACGAGGCGATGCGGGCGATCTACTATCGGGCCGGCGAGACGCTCGGCTACGGCCTGGCTCGTCTGATGGCGCTGATCAATCCCAGCCGCATTGTTCTGACTGGTGGTTCGGTGCGCGCCTATCCTTTGTTCGAGCCGGGGCTGAAGGCGGCGATCGAGGCGGCGCTGGTCGAAGATCTCCGGCGATCGACGGTGATCGAAACTCTGCCCTGGCAGACCGACATGATCATGACCGGCCTCATTTCCTACATGCTGACGCGCCTTGACCGCGAGGTGTTTGCCAACCCGGCCGAGGCGCGGCGGTATCGGATCGCCTGATCCAGGCTACTCGGCGGCGAGCTTCGGCTTGGCTGGATCGCCAGTCTCCTTTTCCATGAGACTGATCGCTTCGGCGGCTGTGAGTTCGCCTGACAGCAGCCGCTCGACATGGCCGCGCGGCTTGGCGAATCCGGCGAGCATCAGATAGGCGACCGGTGTCAGGAACAGCGTGAACACCGTCGCAAATCCGAGCCCCCCCACCAGCACCCACCCGAGGGCGATCCGGGCTTCCGCGCCGGCTCCGAAGGCCAGCACCAGCGGCACGGCCCCGACGATGGTGGCGATCATGGTCATCACCACCGGCCTCAGGCGGATGCGGGCCGCCGCCTCGATCGCCTCGCGCACGCTGCGTCCGTCGTCGCGCAGCTGGTTGGCGAATTCGACGATCAGGATGCCGTTCTTGGCCATGATGCCCACCACCATGACCAGACCGATCTGGCTGTAGATGTTGAGCGTGCCGCCGGTGAAGCGGATGGCGAACACAGCGGCGGCAAGGCCGAAAGGCACGGTGGCGATGATGATCAGCGCCGCCACGAAGCTCTCGAACTGGGCGGCGAGCACGAGGAGCACCACGACGAGCGCAAAGCCGAAGGTGGTGGCAAGCCCCGCCGAGGTCTGGGCCAGCGCCGCCGCCTCACCGGTCTGCTTGATGCCGTAGCCGGCTGGCAGCACCGATACCGCCACCTCGTCGGCCACCGCCATCGCCTGCCTGAGTGCCACGCCGGGAGCGGGGTCGACGGAAATCGGCACCGCCCGTTGCTGGCCGTCGCGCGACAGGCCCGGTGCTGTCGATCCCTCAACCAGGGTGGCGATGGCACTCATCGGCACCATCCGCTTGTCGGCAGTGCGAAGGAAGACGTTGCCGAGGTCGGTCGGATCATCGATCGGTGTGGCGGTCGACAGGAGCTTGACGGGAACAATCCGGTCGCCCACCGACACATCGGTCACCTTGCGGCCGTCGAGCACGGCCTGCAGTGCCTGCGCCAAGCCGGCGACGGGAATGCCGAGGTCCTGCGCCCGGTCGCGGTCGATGCGTACGGAAAGCTGTGGCTGCGTCGGCTGGTAGTCGAGGGTGGCGCCGCGCACCTCCGGCCGCGTTTCCAGCGCCTTGATGAAGGTGCCGCCGACCTTGGACAGGCCGTCGAAATCCGGTCCGACCAGTGACAGGCGCAGGCCCTGGCCGCCGCCGCGGATGCCGAGCGAGTTGGAACTCATCGCCCGCGCCTGGATTGACGGGATGGTGGCGAGCTTGCCGTTTATCTCGGCGGTGATCTCCGCCTGGCCGCGAGCCCTCGCTTCCCAGGGAGCGAGCGTCACCATCATGAAGCCGGAATTGGTGTCGCCGCGCCCGGCGATGGCGAAGCTGGCGGTCGCCTCGCCGCTGTCGAGATAGGGCTGGATGACGGTGGCGACCTTATCCATCTGCCGCCCCATATTGTCGATGGAGATGCCCGGCGGCGCGGTGATCATCAGCATCACCGATCCCCGGTCTTCGCGCGGTGTCAGTTCGCTGGGCAGACCCTGGAAAACACCCCAGGCGACGGCGGCGAAGGTGATGGACAGGGCGACGACTATAAGCGGGGCGGCGAGCGCTGCGCCGAGCAGGCGGCCGTAGAGCGCAGCGAGGGGCCGGCCGACGGCGCCGAGCAGGCGCGGCATGACGGCTCGTTTCAGCCCTTCCTCGGCTGGCAGGATGGTGGCGGCGAGCATGGGGGCGAAGGTCAACGCCGTAAAGCCGGAGATGGTGACGGCGATGGCCAGCACAAAGCCGAATTCACGGAACAGGCTGCCGGCCGTGCCGGGCAGGAAGGAGATCGGCACGAAGACGGCGGCCAGCGTTGCCGTGGTGGCGAGCACGGCGAAGAAGACTTCCTCGGTACCGAGCACCGCCGCTGCGCGCGGCTGCATGCCCATGTGGCGGCGGCGGACGATATTCTCGAGCACGACGATGGCGTCGTCGACCACGAGGCCAGTGGCGAGCACCAGCGCCAGCAGTGTGACGATGTTGATCGAGAAGCCGGTCAGCCACATGGCCGCCAGCGTGCCGACGAGTGACACCGGGATGGTGACGGCTGGAATCAGCGTCGCCCGCCAGTTGGCCAGGAAAAGGTAGATGACGGCGACGACGATGACGACACCCAGGCCGAGCGCCAGGATCACCTCATGCAGGGCACCGTTGATGAAGCGTGCCTCGTCGGATGTGATCGCGAGTTCGACGCCGTCGGGCAGCGTCGGTTTGAGATTTTCGACCACGCGAGCGACGTCGGTCGAGATCTGGATCGAGTTGGAGCGGGCGGCACGGACGATGCCCATGCCGATGCCGGCCTTGCCGTTGATCTTCAGCTGCGAGGTGCCGGTGTCGGGGGCGAGCGTCACGGTGGCGATGTCGCCAAGCCGCGTGGTGGCATCGATGAGCAGATTGGCCATGCCGGCCGCGTCGGTGACGCGGGCGTCGGCGCGAACCACCAGGCTGAGGTCACCACTGGCCAGCGATCCGGCTGGGCTGTCCATCGACACGGTGGATAGCGTCTGGGTGAGGTCGGTGACGGTGAGACCGCGCGCTGCCAGCGCCGTCTGGTCGATGTCGACGCGGAATATCGGCTGCTGGTCGCCGAACACCTGCACGTCAGCGACACCGTCGACGGCGGCGAGTTCATCGGCGATGCGATCGTTGACGAGGCTGGTGAGCTCCTCGAGCGACACGCGGTCGGACGTCACGGCGAGACGGATGATGGCGTCGCCGTCGGCGTCCGCCTTGACGATCTGCGGCTCGTCGATGTCGTCCGGCAGCTGGTTGCGGATTCGGCTCACGGCGTCGCGCGTGTCGTTGGCGGCGACGTTAAGATCGGTGGTCTCGGAGAATTCGATGGTGACGCGCGACCGGCCAAAGCTGGACCGGCCGGAAATCGACGTGACACCGGCAACCCGCGAAACCGCCGACTCAACACGAGCGGTGACGTCGGTATCGATGGTCTCCGGCGCAGCGCCGTCGTAGCCGACGGTGACCGTCACCACGGGCCGGTCGACGTCCGGCAGTTCGCGCACTTCCACGTCACGATAGGCGGCGAGGCCCGCAACGACGACAAGCGCGTTGACCACCAGCGCCAACACTGGACGACGGACGAACAGCGCGGTGAGGGCGTAGCCGCTCATGGCTTCGTCCCTTCGGCCTTGCCAACCGTCTGCTCCGGCTCGCCGGCCATTCGCACCGGTCCGCCGGCCCGTACCGACTGGATGCCCTCCACGACGACCGGGTCGCCGGCCTTGAGATCGCCGGTCACCAGCACGGTGCCGGCGTTCCGCTCGACGATGCCGACACCCACCCGCTTTGCCTTGCCGGCGTCGACGGTCCAGACGTAGGCACCGTCGCGGTCCCACTGCACCGAAAGCGCCGGTACGGCGGTCTCTTCGACGCCGGGAAATCGAACGGTCACCGCGAAAGACATGCCGGGGCGAAGCACGTCATCAGAGTTTCTCACCGTCGCCTGCGCCACCAGAGTTCGGCTGTCGGCTTCGATTCGGCTGCCGACGGCGGTCACCTCGCCGGTGAAGTGGCCCTCCGGCTGCGACGGCGTCGCCACTTCGACTGGTTGACCAATGGCCAGACGGGCGGCGAAGGCTTCCGGCACGCGGAATTCGACCTTGATGTCGGAGCGGTCGTCGATGGTGGCGATCTCGGTAGAGCTCGATACCATGTCGCCCACCTCCACCGGGGTGAGGCCAACGACGCCGGCAAATGGCGCGGCGATGGTTCGACGGCTAAAGGCGAGTTCGGCTTCCTGCAGCGCCAGCCGCGCTTTGGATCGCTCGAAGCGGGCCGTGTCGCGTTCGGCGTCGGAAATTGCCTTGGTGTCGGCCAACCGGTCGTTGCGCGCTGCCTTGGCGTCGGCATCGGCGAGGGCGATCCTCGCCTGCTCGACAGCGATCTTCTCGCCGTCGTCGTCGAGGCGGATCAGCGTGGCGCCGGCCGCCACGCGCTGGCCCGGTGTGAAGGCGATCTCCGCCACCATGCCGGTGGTCCGCGGAAAGATCACAACGGTGCGCGCTGCCTCGGCGGTGCCAATGGCACTGACGCGGTTGGCGGTCTCGGCCATGACAACGGGAGCGGTAACGACCAGCGTCGCTTTTCCTCCGGCGGGGCCGCCTGCGACAGCCCCAGCCCCGCTTCCGGCACGGCGGGCGCCGTCTCCCTTCGGCGCCGCGGCGGCCGCGCTGTCGGCGGGCGCCAGGAAGACCCATTCAGGCAGCAGTACCTCGGGAAGGCCAGCAGCAATCAGCCGGGGCCGCGCCGCCGGGTCGAGGGCACCCCAGCCGACGATACCCGCCAGCCCCAGAAGCAGGGCGAGCGCTAGTTGTTTCCACAAGGCCATGGTCCGGCTCCGTTTCGGCGACGTAGCCTAAGGGATAATCCGGAAAACTTGAGATACGAAAGCGGCGAAAGTGTACGCAAATGTAACATTTAGGCTCTCACGTCTCCCCGCGGCCGTCGTTTCCCGGAAAGGATCGCCGGATCAGGTCGCGCGACGCCTCAGCCAGGGGCGCGTGCCGGCTGGTGGCTCGGGCAGGGCTCCCGGCTGATAGTAGAGATTGGGCGAGGGGTCGCGGCCCTCGGAAAGATAGCGGCGGGCCGTCTCGTTCCTGACCTCGAAGACGGTAATGCCGACGCGGCGCATGAGAGGGATCTCATCGATCAGCACGTCCCCGACGGCTCGGATCTCACCGGCGAAGCCGGAGCGGACGAGGCGGGCGGCGTGACTGAAGCCGCGGCCATCGGTGTATTTCGGAAAATCGATGGCGATGACGGCGATGCGGTCAATGAGAGGCAGCGCGTCTTCGAGGCGGTCGGCCGGCGAGAACAGAAGACCCAGCCGGCGGTTGCCGACGCTGTTGCCATCGAGTGTCGCCCGCAACGCTGACAGCGGCAGGATCAGACCGTCGCCACCGCTGTCCTCGGCGGCAATGGCAAAATCGTTGGGCTCGAAGCGTCCGGCCCGGTAGACGTCCGGCGTCGAGGTGCCGGTGGCAGCGCCCTGCGGCACGATGGCGGTGGCAACCATGATTCAGATCCCCGGAATGACCGCGCCCGATGGCCGGCCGAGATGGATGCCGCATTCGGTCTTGGTCTTGCCGCGCCAGCGACCGGCCCGCTCGTCCTCGCCTGGCTTCACCTTGTCGGTGCAGGGCAGGCAGCCGATCGATGGGTAACCTTCGGCGACCAGCGGGTGCGGCGGCAGGTGGCGCGCCTCGCGATAGGCCTCGATGCGCGCTCGATCCCAGCCGAGCAGCGGGTTGACCTTGATCCGACCATCGGCGGTCTCGAACAGTGGCAGCTTCGCCCGCGTGTCGGCTTGATAGCGCTTGCGCCCGGAAATCCAGGCGGCATAGGGCTGGAGTGCGGCGGCGAGCGGCTTGACCTTGCGCGTCTCGCAGCAGGCGTCGGTGTCGACCATCCACAAGGCGCCGGCCGGATCGGTGGCGGCGAGGTCGGAGGCGTCGGGGCCGCGGGTGACGATGCCGGTGAGGCCGAGTGTTTCCACCAGCCTGTCGCGGTAGGCGATGGTCGCCGGAAACAGCTTGCCGGTGTCGAGGAAGATGACCGGCAGGGCGCGGTCGATGTCGGCCACCATGGCGAGCAGCACGGCGCTGTCGGCGCCGAAGCTCGACACCAGCGCGATCTGGCCGGCGTAAAGATCGAGCGCAGCGGCGACGATCGCCTCGGCGGCCTCCCCCTCATGGCGGGCGGACAGGAGGCGCGCCTCGGCGGTGAGGCCCTGGTCGGGATCAATGGCGAGACCGAGTGCGTCAAGCACCATAAAGCGCCTCCTTGAACGGTGCCTCGCCAAGCCGGCGATAAGCGGCGAGGAAGGTTTCCCCCGGCGAGGTGCGGAGCTTGAGATAGGTGTCGACGACGGTTTCGACGGCGTCGATGACACCGTCGGCGAAAAAGCCCGGGCCGATGATGTCGCCGATCGAAGCGCTCTCGTCGGGGTTGCCGCCGAGGCTGATCTGGTAGAACTCCTCGCCCTTGCGATCGACGCCGAGGATGCCGATGTGGCCGACGTGGTGATGGCCGCAGGCGTTGATGCAGCCCGAAATCTTGATCGACAGCGGTCCGATCTCGTCCTGCCTGTCCGGCGCACCGAAGCGCTCGGAAAGCGCTGACGCAAGTGGGATCGAGCGGGCATTGGCCAGCGCGCAATAGTCGAGACCAGGGCAGGCGATGATGTCGGTGATGGCACCGGCATTGGCCGTGGCGAGCCCGGCCTCGGCCAGCGCGGCGAACACCTCCGGCACGTCGTCGAGCGCCAGATGCGGCAGGATGAGGTTCTGCTCGTGACTGACGCGGATTTCCGAGAAGGCCCACCGCTCGGCGATGGCGGCGACGGCGTCCATCTGGTCGGCCGAAGCGTCGCCGGGAATACCGCCGATCGGCTTCAGCGAAACGGTCAGCGAGGTATAGCCCGGCGTCCTGTGGCGATGGAGGTTCTGTCGGGAAAAGCGGTCGAGCGCCGGGTTGCCGGCCCGGGCGGCGTCCAGCCTGGCGGACGCTGCCGGTCGCGCCGTGAAGGCCGGCGGCGCGAAATAGGCGCGGATGCGCTCCGCTTCCTCGGCCGGCAGGCCGAGCACGCCGCCACGGATTTGCGCAAATTCCTCTTCCACCAGCCGTCGCAGTTCGTCGATGCCGGTCTCATGGACAAGGATCTTGATGCGCGCCTTGAACTTGTTGTCGCGCCGGCCGAACAGATTATAGACGCGGAGGATCGCGTCGACATAGGCGAGAATGTCGGCTTCCGGCACGAAAGGGTTGATCTCTCGGGCGATCATCGGCGTGCGGCCCTGGCCGCCGCCGACGTGAACGGCAAAGCCGATGCCGCCGTCGTCTCCGCGTTTTACCTCCAGACCGATGTCATGCAGGCGGATGGCTGCCCGGTCATGGGCGGCGCCGGTCACCGCAATCTTGAATTTCCTCGGCAGGAACGAAAACTCCGGATGCAGCGACGACCATTGCCGCAGGATTTCCGCATAGGGGCGGGGATCGTCGGCCTCGTCGAAGGCAGCACCGGCGAAATGGTCGGCGGTGACGTTGCGGATGCAGTTGCCGGAGGTCTGGATGGCATGCATCTCCACCTCGGCCAGTTCGGCGAGGATGGCCGGCACATCCTTCAGGGCCGGCCAGTTGAACTGCAGGTTCTGCCGGGTGGTGAAGTGGCCGAATCCCTTGTCGTAGGTGCGGGCGATGTGGGCGAGGCGCCGCATCTGCGTCGATGACAGCGTGCCGTAGGGAATGGCGATGCGCAGCATGTAGGCGTGAAGCTGCAGATAGACGCCGTTCATCAGGCGAAGCGGCCTGAACTCGTCCTCGGTGATCTCGCCCCTGAGCCGCCGCTCAACCTGATCGGAGAACTGGGCGACGCGCTGGCGCACGAAGGTGGCATCGAATTCGTCGTAGCGGTACATGACGGCCTCCCTCCCTAGATGGCATGGGCCTCAGACGGCACCGGGCCGATGGTCGGATTTGACGGTGGGGCCGAAGGCGCGGATACGCTCGCGGAGCCGCTTCGGCACGATGTGGCCCTCTGCCGTTTCGACAGCGATCGGCGCAACATCCAGCACCCTGGATGCCTTGACGTCGGCCTGGGCCGCAGCCACCGCAACGGTGAGCTGGTCCGTGTCGTCGATCAACTCGGCGTCGTCGATGGTGTCGACCCAATCACCGGCGGCGGTGCGGTAGACGACGTCGCCGTCGGAAAGTCGATTGGCAGTCAGAATTTCGAGCATGGGCGTTCCGGCGTCCGCAGGGTAATCCTGACTGACACATAGTCGATCGCCCAGCCAAGGGCCTGCGTCATCGTTTCAAAAAGCATGGCGGCGGCGGAAAAAACATCCCGTCCGCGCCGGATTGTTGAAAGACTACAAAGGAGATAGCCTATCTTTCGCAAAAAATGGGCGTCTGCGCGGGTCAGATACTGTCCAGCAGCTTGAACCAGGTCATGGCGGCGACCAACGTCGGCCAGCGCAACAGCGGGCCGCCTGGGAAGGGCATCACCGGGACCTTTGCGAACACGTCGAACCGCCCCATGGCGCCGCCCACTGCTTCGGCAATGACATGGCCGACGAAGGGCGCCAGCATGACGCCCTGACCGGAGTAGCCGGCGGCGATATAAACGTTGGGCTTGGGCCGGCTGATGAACGGCATGCGATTGAAGGTGATGCCGAGCGTGCCGCCCCAGGCATGGCTGATCGGCGCGTTGGCAAGCTTGGGGTAGACGCGAGCAAGATGCGGCCGCACGAAGGCGGCGATGTCCTCGGGAAAGGCGTGGCTATAGGTCTCGCCGCCGCCGAATACCAGCCGCCGGTCGGGCGTCTGGTGCCAGTAATAGACAACGAAGCGGCTGTCGCTCACCGCCTCCTCGCCTGGGATCAGCAGGTCATCAAGCGGCTCGGTGGCGACCACGAAGTTGTTGATCGGCAGCACGCGCGCGTCGGTCTCGGCGTCGAGGCCGCCGAGATAGCCGTTTCCGGCGATGATCACCGTGTCGACCATCGCCTCGCCATCGGCGGTGACGACGATCGGCTTGGAAGAATGCCGGATTTCCGTGACGCGACTGTCTTCGTAGAGCGTCGCACCCGCGGCGACCGCCGCCCTGGCGAGGCCGAGGGCGAATTTCAGCGGATGCAGCTTGCCACCTTTCGGGTCGAAGCTGCCGGCGTGGTAGACGTCGGTGCCGACCCGGCGCGCCGTCTCGTCCCGGTCGAGAAACTGGCGCTCGATGCCCCATTTGGTCCGAAGGCGGTCAATGTGGCGCTTCTCCGTCTCCACCCAGCGCGGCTTGTGGACGGTGTGGATGAGGCCAGGCCGAAGGTCGCAGTCGATATCGTTGTCGGTGATCAGCCGGTCGAGGTGATCGCGGGCCTCGTCGGCGAGCCGCAGGAGGTCGCGTGTCGGTCCTTCGCCGACCCGGGCGGCCAGCCAGTCGGGATCTTGGCGCTGGCCGGAATGGATCTGGCCACCATTGCGGCCCGAGGCGCCCCAGCCGATCTTGTTGGCTTCGAACACCACCACCCGATAACCGGCCTTGGACAGCGACAGCGCGGCGGAAAGACCGGTGTAGCCACCGCCGACAATGGCGACGTCGGCCCGGCAGTGCCCTTTCAGGGACGGATAGGTCGGGATGTCGCCGGCCGAGGCGGCATACCAGGAATCAACGTGCGGGGCTCGCCCTTCGGCGGGCATGAAGGTCGGTGCGGAGAACATGCGGCTCGCTCTCGAAACTGGTCTTGCCGGAGCTCGGGGCTTCGGCAGATGGGAAAGGTCGGCCAACCTGCGCCACGGGGCCGTCCTCCCGGTCGCCTCAGCGTCGTCCGCGTCTTGTCGGCGGCACCCTATCCGAAACAACCGAATCTGCGTAACCGAAAGTTGGGCAGGCCACCGCCCAACCGTTGGGCAGGCTCAGCCCATCAGGCCGTCGCGCTTGAGATCGGCGTGCGTCATGTCGAGCGTCAGGGCGGCGAGCCGGATCAACTCGTCGGCCTCCGCGTGACTGAGCACGAAGGGCGGCGCGATGACCATGGTGTCGTGGACATGACGCATCACCAGGCCATTCCTGAAGGAATGCTCGCGACAGCGCAGGCCGATGTTGCCGTTGCCGGCAAAGCGCCGACGCGATGGTTTTGCCGGAACGAGTTCCAGCGCGCCCATCAGGCCGGTCATGCGTGCCTCGCCGACCAGCGGATGATCGCCGAGCTTCAGCCAGCGCTCGCGCAGATAGGGGCCGATATCGTCGCGGACGCGCTCCACCAGCTTCTCCTGGCGCAGGATCTTGAGGTTGGCGATCGCCGCCGCCGCGCAGACCGGGTGGGCCGAATAGGTGAAGCCGTGGTTGAACTCGCCGGTGTCTTCGATCACCCCGGCCACCTTGTCGGAGACCAGCACACCGCCGATCGGCAGGTAGCCCGAGGACAGGCCCTTGGCGACTGGCATCAGGTCGGGCTTGATCCCAAAATGCTCGGAACCGAACCAGTTGCCGAGACGGCCGAAGCCACAGATCACCTCATCGGAGACGAACAGGATGTCGCGTTCGCGGCAGATGCGGGCGATCTCCGGCCAGTAGGTCTCCGGCGGAATGATGACGCCACCAGCCCCCTGGATCGGCTCGGCGATGAAGGCGGCGACCTTGCCCTCGCCGAT
>JAGSYU010000004.1 GCA_018262575.1 Pseudomonadota bacterium
CTGATCGACGAGTTCGGCGCCGACGCCCTGCGCTTCACGCTGGCCGCCATGGCCGCTCAGGGCCGCGACATCAAGCTGGCCACCAGCCGCGTCGGTGGCTACCGCAACTTCGCGACCAAGCTCTGGAACGCTGTCCGCTTCTCCGAAATGAACGGCTGCGTCCGCGTCGCCGGCTTCGATCCCGACAAGGCGACCGAAACCCTCAATCGCTGGATCGTCACCGAAGCGCGCAAGACGCAGGCCGAGGTGACCGAAGCGCTCGACGCCTACCGGTTCAACGACGCGGCCGGCGCCATCTATCGCTTCGTCTGGAATTCCTTCTGCGACTGGTACCTCGAGTTCACCAAGCCGGTGCTGACCGGCGACGACGGTCCGGCCAAGGACGAGACGCGGGCCGCTTGCGCCTGGGTAATCGACGAGATCTTGAAGGTGCTGCACCCCTTCATGCCGTTCATCACCGAGGAGCTGTGGGCGAAGACCGGCGAGACCGGTCCGGCCCGCGACAATCTGTTGGTGCTGACCACCTGGCCGGAGGGCAGCCGCGAGACGACCGACGCCGCTGACGAGATCAATTGGCTGATCGGTGTCATCACCGAGATCCGCTCGGTGCGGGCCGAGATGAACATTGCGCCGGCAACGCTGCTGCCGCTGGTCCTGGTCGGCGCTTCCGAAAAGGTGAAGGGTTGGCTGACCACCCACACACCAGCCATTCTGCGCCTTGCCCGTGTGTCGGAGGCTTCCGCCGCCGACGTGGCGCCGGGCCAGTCGGCCCAGATCGTCACCGCCGACGGCGTCATCGCCCTGCCGCTGTCCGGCGTGGTCGATCTCGACGGCGAGCGCGCCCGCCTCGGCAAGGAGGAGACCAAGCTGATGGGCGAGATCGAGCGCATCGACAAGAAGCTCGGCAACGACGCCTTCGTCGCCAAGGCCCCCGAGGAGGTGGTCGAAGAGGAGAAGGCCAAGCGCGACGGTTATGCCGAACGGCTGGCCAAGGTGCGCGAGGCGCTGGCGCGGCTCGCCTGAGGATAAGCGGGGCTGAGCCGATCGATTTTGGGCCGCGCGGTACTCCGTGCGGCCCTTTCTACTCTTGAGCGCTTGTCGGTTGTTCTCTCCAGCTCGCCCCATCTGTGGGGAGAGAGTTGGACAGAGGAACGGAATCCGCTATGGCTTGCGAACAGGTCTCAGGACGCCTCCATGCGCATCGCTATTCTCTCCGACATTCACGGTAACGCCGACGCTTTTGCGGCGGTGCTCGACGACCTTGCCGGCCGCTCGGTCGACGCCACCGTCTGCCTCGGCGACCATCTGTCCGGGCCGCTGGAGGCGCGGCGGACCGCCGACATGCTGATGGCCTCACCGATCGCCTGCATCGCCGGCAACCATGATCGGGCGTTGGTTGGCACGCCTCGCTCGGAGATGGGCCTCTCGGATGGCCACGCTTATGACCAGCTCTCCGGCGCGCATATCGCCTGGCTGAAGGGGCTGCCGGCCTCGCTGTCGGTCGGGCCGGTGATCGCCTGGCACGGCACGCCAGCCTCGGACATCGAGTATTGGCTGGAGACGGTGGAGGGCGGTCGCATGCGGCTGGCCGACCGCGACACGGTCGAGGCTCGGGCGCCCACACCGGCCGTAACCGTCGGCCCGTCGAGCCTGCTTCTGTGCGGTCATACCCACATGCCGCGTATCGTCCGTCTGAAATCGGGCGCTGTGGTGGTCAACCCCGGCAGCGTCGGCCTGCAAGGCTACACCGATGATGCGCCGGTGCACATCATGCAAGTCGGCGCCCCCGAAGCCCGCTACGCCGTGGCCGAGAAGCGCGTCGCCGGCTGGGCCGTGGTGCACCACGCCGTTCCCTACGACACCGCCAATGTCGTCCGCCTTGCCCGCGAGGCGGGGCGGCTTGAATGGGCATCGGCTCTCGAAAGCGGCTGGATCGCCTGAGAGACCGTTTGAAATTCGACCCCGGCGGGCGCTTCAGCGAATGTTCCGGGCGCGACTTTCTGCGCCTCCGGGGCTCACGGACCCAACGTCCACCGCGCTCCGGTTCTCGAAAGCCGTGCCAGCCGACTCCCCGGAGCGAATTTGAGAAACGGTCTCAGACAGCCTGCGCAGACCTCTCCTGAAACGGCTATCTGGCGCGTCTCGGCGCGCTTTATGCAAGGCTCGACATTTGCTCACGCCTCCGGTGTGGGACGGACAGCATGGATGGCGAAAGCGGCGGCGACGGCGCGGATGCGCGCCGGGTCGAGTGGCCGTGCCGGATCTTCATCCTCAGACACCGCCGCCCGAAAGCTCAGATAGTCGGGACGGAGCGGCAGGAGGGTGCCGACGTCGACGACTCGCAGGCCGCCGGAAAGACCCACCGTCAGCCTGACTCGGCGGGCGGCGGCGACAAAACGGGCGATATCGGCGAGTTCGACGGCCTCGGTCAGGGCTCCGGTCCTCTCGGACGCCGAAAGCCAAACGCCGGAGAACCCAGCAATGGCCGCCACCGGCAGAAGATCGAAATCCGGCCCCGCATCCGGAGAAAAGGCGGCGATCAGCTTGACCCTGGTCGCCAGCGACCGGCCAACTCGCGACAGCAGGGCAGCACCGGCATCGCCTGTCGGCACCGCGACGACCAGTGCAGCGACATCGGTGGCGGCGAGGTTGGCCAGGTCGTCGGATGCAAGATCACCTGCGGCGGCCACCACCTCCGCCCGATCGTCGGCGGTCGCGACAACAGCGCTCAGCTCGGCAATCGGCAGAGGCGTCCCCTCGGCACGGCCGGCGGCGAACAGCAGTGTCACACCGGCAGCGACGGCGGCTTGCGCTTCCTCCGACGTGGCGGTGGTCACCTGAAAAATGGTCATGGTTGCCTCCGGCGCGTCAGAGCTTCTCAATCGGATCGTCGGCGAATCGCGCCGCCAGCTGGCCGACGGTCCTGTCGCCAATCAAGAGCTCCGGCGCGATCTCGGCAAGCGGAATCAGCACAAAACCACGCTCATGCGCGTGGCGATGTGGCAGCGTCAACTCTGGCGTCTCCATGCGAACCTCGCCATAGGCGACGATGTCGATATCGATGACGCGCGGCCCCCAACGCTCGTGGCGGACGCGGCCGAGCCGGCGCTCCACGTCGAGACAGACGGCGAGCAGCTCAAGCGGGGGCAGGGTGGTTTCCACCACGGCCGAGACGTTGGTGAAGTCCGGCTGGTCGGTCTTGCCCCAGGGGTGGGTGCGATAGTTGGATGAGCGGGCGATGACAAGCGCCCCCGCCGTCTCCAGCAGGTGCAGCGCGCTGGCAATGGTCGCACGCACGTCGCCGATGTTGCCACCGAGGCTGAGCGCTGC
The DNA here is from genome assembly GCA_018262575.1 of Pseudomonadota bacterium. Classification (GTDB taxonomy): domain Bacteria; phylum Pseudomonadota; class Alphaproteobacteria; order Rhizobiales; family Pleomorphomonadaceae; genus Pleomorphomonas. The sequence continues at coordinate 3,331 of JAGSYU010000004.1, forward strand.
CCTAGCCATCGGCGCGGCTCCGGGTGATCTCCACCGACACGCTGTCGAGCACGTGCTGCACCGGCGCCGACGGCTTATCGACGCGGACGGTGAGTGTCTCGATCAGCGGGAAGCCGGCGAGAATGTCGGCGGCTATCGCCTCGGCCAGCGCTTCCAGCAGATTGAAGCGGCGCACCGTTGCGACGGCGACGGCGACGTCGGCCATGTCGGCGTAGGACACCGATTTCGTCAGGTCGTCGCTCGCGCCAGCGGCACGAGTATCAACCGCCGCGTCGAGCGAGATGAAGAAGCGCTGGCCGATCGCCGCCTCTTCCGGCAGCACGCCGTGGCGGGCAAAGACGGCGAGCCGATGGACGCGGATGTGGTCGCTCATCGCATCTCCTTCCTGATGGCGTCAGCGACGGCTGCGGCATCCCGATGGGCGGCAACGTCGTGGACGCGGATGATATCGGCACCAGCGAGAATGGCGGCGACGTTGGAGGCGATGGTGCCATGCAGCCGCTCGGAAACCGGCCGCTCGGCGCCGATCAGGGCGCCGATCATGCGCTTGCGCGACGTGCCCATCAGCACGGGGTGGCCGAGCGTCTTGAGCTCGCCGACGCGCGCCACGGCCTGAAGGTTTTGCTCGAGTGTCTTGCCGAAGCCGACGCCGGGATCGAGGATGATGTGGTCGTCCGGAATGCCCGCCTTGCCGGCGATATCCAGCGAGCGGCCGAAGAAGGCCTTCATGTCCTCGATGATGTCGAGTGTCGGGTCGATCCCGGCGCGGTTGTGCATGACGATCACCGCTGCGCCGTGGGCGGCGGCGACAGACGCGATGTCCGGCTCGCGCTGAAGGCCCCAGACGTCGTTGACGATGGCCGCGCCGGCCCGCAGCGCCGCCTCCGCCGTGGCCGCCTTGTAGGTGTCGATCGAGATAGGGGGAAAATCGCCGGTGGCGAGGCGCGCGATCACCGGGACCACGCGGGCGATCTCCTCGGCCATCGGCACCGCGGTGGCGCCCGGTCGCGTCGACTCGCCGCCGATGTCGAGGATGTCGGCGCCCTCGTCGGTCAGGCGGCGAGCATGGGCGAGCGCCGTCTCGATGGAGGCAAAGCGTCCCCCGTCGGAAAAGCTGTCGGGCGTGACGTTGAGGATGCCCATCACCAGCGTGCGCTTGCCGAGGTCGGGCAGGAAGGAGAGGACCATGGGCGTGCTCGCGTCTGGATGGCTGGCGTCAGAGGGTAGACCGGGCTTCTGAGGTAGCCCGCGCGCCGGCTGCTGGCAAGCGGCCACTCGGCCATCGCATCTGAAGCGCTTCATCCTGATTCTGAGTGTGAGGATACGTTGACTTGAATCAGTGGGTGAAGAGCCGAAAAATAAATTAAAATCAATATGTTGAAAGGCGATGCGGACTCTCTTGCAGAACGTCGTCTTCTTCCGTCAAGGACTGACGTCCCCCTCCGGAGCCGCCGACGAGCCAATGGCCGGCCGGCGGGGTGGACTCGCCCACCGCCATCACTCGGCCGCGTTGCGCCGTTGCGGACGACGGTCGAGCAGATCGCGGAGGTAACGGCCGGTGTAGCTGGCCTCCACCTTCATCACCTCTTCCGGTGTACCGGCTGCGACGATGCGGCCGCCGCCGTCGCCACCTTCGGGACCGAGGTCGACCAGCCAGTCGGCCGTTTTGATGACTTCGAGGTTATGCTCGATGATCACCACCGTGTTGCCCTGCTCGACCAGCTCGTGCAGCATCTCCAGAAGCTTGGCCACATCGTGGAAATGCAGGCCCGTCGTCGGCTCGTCAAGGATGTAGAGCGTACGGCCGGTCGCTCGCCGCGACAATTCCTTGGCGAGCTTGACGCGTTGCGCCTCGCCGCCCGACAGCGTCGTCGCCTGCTGACCGACCTTGACGTAACCGAGGCCGACGTCGCGCAGCGCCGTCATCTTGTCGCGGATGGCCGGCACCGCCTGGAAGAAATCGCAGGCCTCCTCGACCGTCATGTCGAGCACATCGGCGATCGACTCGCCCTTGAAGTGGATGTCCAGCGTCTCGCGGTTATAGCGATGCCCCTTGCAGACGTCGCAGGTGACGTAGACGTCGGGCAAAAAGTGCATCTCGATCTTCAGGACGCCATCGCCCTGGCAGGCCTCGCAGCGGCCGCCCTTGACGTTGAAGGAGAAACGGCCCGGACCGTAGCCGCGCGCCTTGGCCTCCGGCAGACCGGCGAACCAGTCGCGGATCGGCGTGAAGGCGCCGGTGTAGGTGGCCGGGTTGGAGCGCGGTGTACGGCCGATCGGCGACTGGTCGATGTCGATCACCTTGTCGAGCAGCTCAAGCCCCTCGATGCGATCATGCGCCGCCGCCTGCTCGCGGGCCCCGTTGAGGCGCCGCGCCGCCGCCTTGAACAGCGTGTCGATCAACAGCGTCGACTTGCCGCCACCGGACACGCCGGTGACGCAGGTGAACAGGCCGATGGGAATGTCGGCGGTCACATTCTTGAGGTTGTTGGCCCGGGCACCGACGACGCGGATGTACTTGTTCTTCTGCGGCTTGCGCCGCTTGTCGGGCAGCGGGATGGCCAGCGTGCCGGACAGATACTGGCCGGTGAGGCTCGCCGGATCGGCCATGATTTCGGCTGGTGTACCCTCCGAGACGATCTTGCCGCCGTGGATGCCGGCACCCGGCCCGACGTCGAGCACATAATCGGCGGCGAGGATGGCGTCCTCGTCGTGCTCGACGACGATCACCGTGTTACCGAGATCGCGCAGGTGCTTCAGCGTCTCGATCAGCTTGTCGTTGTCGCGCTGGTGCAGGCCGATCGACGGCTCGTCGAGCACGTAGAGCACGCCGGTCAGGCCGGAGCCGATCTGGCTGGCGAGACGGATGCGCTGGCTCTCGCCGCCGGATAGCGTGCCTGAAGCGCGCGACATCGACAGGTACTCAAGGCCGACGTTGTTGAGGAAACGCAGGCGCTCGCGGATCTCCTTCAGGACACGGACGGCGATCTCGTTCTGCTTGGCTGTCAGCTTGTCCGGCAGGTCAGCGAACCAGGCCGCCGCTGCGCGGATCGACATGTTGGTGACCTGGCCGATATGCAGGCCGGCGATCTTGACGGCGAGCGCCTCCGGCTTCAGCCGATAGCCCTGGCAGGTGTCGCAGGGGTGGTCGGACTGGAAGCGGCCCAGTTCCTCGCGCACCACGTCGGAATCGGTTTCCTTCCAGCGTCGCTCGATGTTGCCGACCACGCCCTCGAACGCCTTCTTGGTGGTGTAGGTCCTGAGGCCGTCGTCGTAGGTGAAGGCGATCTCCTCAACGCCCGAGCCGGTGAGGATGACGTCGCGAACCGTCTGCGGCAGGTCCTTCCAGGGTGTCGTCATCGACGCCTTGAAATGGCGGCAGATCGCCTCGAGCGTCTGTGCGTAATAGGGGGAGGAAGCGCCCGTCTTCGCCCAGGGCAGAACGCAGCCACCGCGTAGCGAAAGGCTGTCATCGGGCACCACCAGTTCGGCCTCGAACTTCAGTTCGGTGCCGAGGCCGTCGCACTTGGGGCAGGCGCCGAACGGATTGTTGAAGGAGAACAGGCGCGGCTCGATTTCGGAAATCGTGAAGCCGCTGACCGGACAGGCGAACTTTTCCGAGAAGGTGATGCGGCGCGGCTCGCTCTCGCCCTCGGCGAGATCGGCCAGCTCCAGCACGGCGATGCCGTCGGCAAGGGCCAGCGCCGTTTCGAAGCTGTCCGCGAGGCGCGCAGCGAGGTCCGTCTTGACGACGATGCGGTCGACGACGATGTCGATGTCGTGCTTGATCTTCTTGTCGAGAGCCGGCACCTCTTCGATCGGATAGAAGCTGCCGTCCACCTTGACGCGCTGGAACCCCTTCTTCTGAAGATCGGCGAACTCCTTGCGATACTCGCCCTTGCGGCCACGGATCATCGGCGCCAGCAGGTAAAGACGGGTGCCCTCGGGCAGTTCCAGGGTGCGGTCGACCATCTGGCTGACCGTCTGGCTCTCGATCGGCAGGCCGGTGGCCGGCGAATAGGGAATGCCGACGCGCGCATACAGCAGGCGCAGATAATCATAGATCTCGGTGACCGTGCCCACCGTCGAGCGCGGATTGCGCGAGGTGGTCTTCTGCTCGATCGAGATGGCGGGCGACAGGCCGTCGATCTGATCGACGTCCGGCTTCTGCATCATGTCGAGGAACTGGCGGGCATAGGCCGAAAGGCTCTCGACGTAGCGGCGCTGGCCCTCGGCGTAGATGGTGTCGAAGGCAAGCGACGACTTGCCCGAGCCGGACAGGCCGGTCATGACGATCAGGCTGTCGCGCGGCAGGTCGACGTCGACGTTCTTGAGATTGTGCTCGCGCGCGCCGCGCACCGAAAGCGAGCGCCGGGCCTGATTGAAAATGCTGGTCGGCTTGTTCGGCATGTCTGTCGTCGTCCTTGTCGCGTCACCGGAAGGGACGGGAGGCGGAAATCGCTTGCCCAAAACGCGTGAACCGGTTGATCGGTGGGCTCGCCACGCTAGTCCAGGGCTACTGACGCATCCTGTCAGGATCAACCGACAACCGGCAAGCCGTCGGTGCGCACAGCTGCCATGCCGCCGGTTCCGGAGAAGAAAGCGCTGAAAACCTCGGATTCCAGTTGCGGCATCCACTTGAAACGTCTAGAACGTATCAGGAACAGAGGGCGGGCGCCAGTCCTTTTCTCACTGTGGAAAAGGCGGGTGGTCGGCCAAGCCGGGGTATCGCGGGGCCTGTGCCGGCGATAACGTGCAGCGATATTGCCGAGCGAAAGCTCCGGCGGGTCGGGCGCGCCGATGCGCCGGGCCGAAGTTAGCGAAGTCGAGGGAAGAAAGCCATGGCAGGCAGCGTCAACAAGGTCATCCTGATCGGCAATCTCGGGCGCGATCCCGAGGTGCGGCGGATGGGATCAGGCGATGCCGTGGTCAATCTCCGCATTGCCACCTCCGAAAATTGGCGTGACCGCCAGAGCGGCGAGCGCAAGGAGCGCACCGAGTGGCATTCGGTGGTGATCTTCAACGAGAACCTCGCCAAGGTGGCCGAGCAGTACCTGAAGAAGGGCTCCAAGGTTTACATTGAGGGACAGTTGCAGACCCGCAAGTGGACCGACCAGTCCGGGCAGGAGCGCTATTCCACCGAAGTGGTGCTGCAGCGCTTCCGCGGCGAATTGACCATTCTCGACAGCCGAAGCGAGGGTGGCGGTCGCGGCGAGGGCGGCGACTTCGGGGGGGATGGCGGGGCAGACTACGGTTCCTCCGGGCCGATGGAGCGTGCGCCCGCCAAGTCGGGTGGCGCCGGTCGCGGGCCGGCTGGCGGCGCGCCGGCCTCTGGCGGCTTCTCGTCGGATCTCGACGACGACATCCCGTTCTGACGGCTGGCAAGATGAAGCCCCTTTTCCGATCGGACACTGCGGGGTGAGCCGCGCCCGGATCATTGATCCGGGTTCGGCTCGTTCCGGCGCATCATCGACGCATGGCCACCCTTGCTGGGGGCGTGCGGTGTTGTCCTGCAATCGGAAAAAGCGAAAATGAGCTTCATCATCCGCAGTGAAACGGCGGCCGATCACGCCGCTATCGGAGACCTTACCACCACCGCTTTCCTGACGGCCACCCACTCAAGTGGCACCGAGGCGGCGATCGTCCGCGACCTCAGGGCCGCCGGCGCCTTGGTCCTGTCACTGGTCGCCGCTGGCGCGGCCGGGGAAATCGTCGGCCATGCCGGCTTCTCTCCCGTCGAAACGGATATGCCCGGCCGCTGGTTTGGCCTGGGGCCGTTATCGGTGAGGCCGGGCGAGCAGCGCACCGGCGTTGGCTCGGCGCTGGTGCGCGCCGGTCTCGCAGAGCTTGCGACCATGGGGGCGGCCGGCGTCGTGCTGGTCGGCGAACCGGCCTACTACGGTCGCTTCGGCTTCGCCACCCGGCCGGGGCTCGCCTGTGAAGGCGTGCCCGACCCTTACGTGCAGGCGCTCGCCCTCGGTGTGCCGCCACCGGCCTGGGCAAGGATCACCTTTCATCCGGCCTTCTTCACCGCCAGTTGAGTGACCGAAATGCCGGCGACCCTTTCAAGGGGCCGCCGGCATTAGTTGAATCTGGTGATGACGTTGATGCCGATCTCCTGCGACCGGTCCATGCCGATAAGAAGGTCGATCGCCTCGTCGAGCCCGACGTGGCGGTTGATCAGCCTTTGCGGCGCGAGCTTGCCGGCGGCGATCATCGCGAGCATGTCGTCGTAGCGCCAGGCCTGCATGCCGTGGCTACCGTAGACCTCGAGTTCCCAGCCGATGACCCGGGCCATGGGGATCGGTGCTTCGGCGTCATCGCCGAGCATCAGGCCGACCTGCACATGGCGACCGCGTCGCTTGAGCCCGAGAATGGAGTTGCGCGCCGTGATGCGGTGGCCAAGCGCGTCGATCGACAGATGCGCGCCGCCACCCGTCAGGTCGCGAATGGCACCGGCGACATCCGGCGTGGTCCGGCCGTTGACGACCGCCGTTGCACCGATGGTTTTGGCAAACTCCAGCTTGTCGTCGGCAATGTCGACGGCGACCACGTTGGCGCCCATCGCCGCCGCGATCATGATCGCCGAAAGGCCAACGCCGCCGCAGCCGTGCACCGCCACCCATTCGCCGCCGCGCACCCGGCCCTGGTCGACCACCGCGCGGAAGGAGGTGGCGAAGCGGCAGCCGAGGCTGGCGGCCGTCGCGAAGTCGATGTCGTCAGGCAGCGCCACCACGTTGTCGTCGGCGTGATGGACGCCGACATATTCGGCGAACGACCCCCAGTGGGTAAAACCGGGCTGCGTCTGGTTGCGGCAGACCTGCTGGTTGCCAGACCCACATTCCGGGCAGCGACCGCAGCCGGCCACGAAGGGCATGGTCACGCGATCGCCTTCCCGGAAGCGGCTGACATCGCGACCGACGGCGACGACGCGGCCGGCGAATTCATGACCGGGTACGTGTGGCAGGGCGATGTCGGGATCGTGGCCCATCCAGCCGTGCCAGTCGGAGCGGCAGATGCCCGACGCCTCGACCTTCAGCACCAGGCCGTGCGGCTCCGGTGTCGGGTCGGGTAGGGTGCGAATCTCCGGCCGCTGGCCGAAAAGCTCGTAGAAAATGGCACGCATGCTGGATCTCCCGGGGCGGCATCAGCCTCTCCGGCGATAGCATGGACGGTGCGCTGGAAAAAGCGTGAGATTGCCGACACCGGTGCTTCAACCGGCCAAGGCGGTGTCATAGGCGGTCTGCGCGGCGATGACGGCGTCCATGTTGCGCTCGGCCCAATGGGCAAAAGCGGCCACCGTGTCCGTCAACGTCCGACCGAGCGGCGTCAGCGCATAGTCAACGCTGACTGGAACGGTCGGGCGCACCGTGCGTTCAACTAGGCCGTCGCGCTCCAGCCGCTTCAGCGTCTGCGACAGGACTTTCTGCGACAGGCCCCGGATGTCGCGCCGAAGTTGGTTGAAGCGGACCGGCCCCGCGTCCAGCCGGTCGAGCAATAACAGCGACCACTTGTCGGCAAGGCGATCAAGTACCAGCCGAGTCGGGCAGCGGTCGTCGAAGACGTCGTAAGGGCGGTCCATGCAGGTCCTTTCGGGTGGTTTCCTGGACGAAACCAGGTCCCTGGAAGGTGCCTTCTTCTCAGGGTTTCGCGAATTGACTATGTTCCGAGTCGAAACAAAGTTTCCGATAGATACTAGGGAGTTTCGATATGACTGGCAAGATTCTGGTTCTCGGCGCCACCGGCAACGTGGGGCGCCCGCTCGTTCGGGCTCTGGTCGCCAAGGGCGAAGCGGTTCGGGCGGCGTCGCGTGACGGCAAGCCGGTGGAAGGTGCCGACGGCGTCGTCTTCAACATCCTCGACCCCATGACCTTCCCGGCGGCCTTTGACGGCGTCGACCGCGCCTTCGTCATGATGCCCGGCGGCTACACTGAGGCAAAGGCATTGTTGCCGCCGGTCATCGAGGCGGCCGCCTCGCGCGGCGTGAAGGTGGTGTTCCAGTCGGTGCTTGGCGTCGATGCCGATGAGTCCATCCCCTACCGGCAGGTCGAAATCGCGCTTGAGAAATCCGGCACGCCCTATGTCATCCTGCGTCCCAACTGGTTCACCGACAACTTCATCAACTACTGGAAGCCCGGCATCGATGCGGCAGGCGTCATCGCCGTGCCGGCCGCCGACGGCAAGTCGAGCTTCATCGATGTGCGCGACATCGCCGACAGCGCCGCTGCTGCCCTGACGACGGATCGCTTCGATGGCAAGGCGTTCAATCTCACTGGCCCCCAAGCGCTTGGCTATGCCGAGGCCGCCGCGCTGATCTCCGAGGCGATTGGCAAGCCGGTGGCCTATCAGGCGATCGACGACGACGCCTTCGTCGACAACCTTGTCGGTGCCGGCGTGCCGGAAGTCTATGCCCGCTTCCTCGCCTCGATCTTCTACCCGGTACGGCAGGGCTGGACGGCCGTCGTCACCGCCGACGTGCCGACGCTGACCGGCCATCCGGCCCGGACCGTCGCCGCCTGGGTGAAGGACAACGCCGCAACCCTCAAGGGCTGAGGCCAACACAATCGCAGCGGCAAGGCTTCAGAGCCCGGCCGCTGCGAGCGCCTTGAGATTGGCGCGATGCACGGCCTCATAGGGCGGGAAATAGCCGATGCGGCCGGCCGCCACGTCATCGGCGACGAAGGCCGCGAGCGGCACGCCGTCGCGTCCCTCGCCGACAAGGAGCCGCTGGAGATAGGCACGGTTGGCGGCGATGAGGCCGATGTCGTAGCCACCGGCGGCGATCCGGTCGGGGGCGCCGTGGGCCGGCAGGATGCGCTCGACGGGGAGGTCGGCGAGCCGAGCAAGTTCGACGATGTGCGTCGCCGTATGCTCGGGCTCGGAAATGTAGGTGATGGTATCCTCGGCGACATCGCCGGCAAGCAGCACGCCGGCCTCGGGCAGCCACAGTACGACGCCGTCGGCGCTGTGGATGGCAAAGTGCATCGCCTCGACCGACCGGCCGCCGACGGTGAATACTCTTCCGTCGTCAATGGTGTCGGTCGGCAGCACCAGCGGCCGGATCGGCGGGGCGCCGCTTTCGAGCTTGTCACGATTGGCAATGAGCGCGTCGTGCGTCAGACGATGGGCGAGGATCGGTCCATCGGCAAAGACCGCGTTGCCGGCGACGTGATCGTCGTGCCAGTGGCTGAGCACCAGCGTGAAGCGAACGACGCCGAGCCCTTCAAGGTGGCGCCGAACGGCGCGGGCATGGTCCAGCGAGATGTGGCTGTCGAAGACGATCGCCTCGCCGTCCCCGACGATGGCATAGGAGGCGATGCCGAGGGTGTAGGCGCCATCATCGAGCCAGTTTTCGGCCGCCGCGTGCAGGCGCACGCCCGGCACGCGCCCGTCGTAATAGGCGAACACACCCGGCGCCGGTTCCAGGATGCGCAGGCTGTGCGTGTCGGTCACGGCTCGTTGTCCTCGATGCCATACATGTCGTCGTCGCTGAGGCCGAAATGGTGGCCGATCTCGTGGACGAGCACGTGGGAGATGATGTCGCCCAGCGTTTCCTCGTGCTCCGCCCAATAGTCGAGGATGGGGCGACGATACAGCCAGACGCGGTTGGGAAAACGGCCGGTTTCCGGCACGGCGGCGTCGTGGGCAAGGCCGGTGCCGGAGAACAGGCCGAGGATGTCGAAGTCGCTCTCGAGCTCCATCTCCTTCACGACATCCTCGTCGGGAAAGTCGGCGACACGAATCTCGATCTCGCCGGTCAGCGCCCGAAAATCAGCCGGCAGGGCGGCATAGGCGTCGGCTGCTATCGCCTCGAAGTCATCAAGCTCCGGCGCTTTCAGGTTTTTCCAGTCGAATTTTGCGCCGCCGCCGAAGAATTTCATGCCTGTCTCCCGCTTCGCCGATCCTTCTGTCAGGCTCCAGAAGTGTCGACGGCGGGAGGAGGCGTCAAGAGGGATGGCCGGAGTTCTCAGAACAGACTGAGCTGGACGCCGCCGTTGCCTGGCTTCAGGAACTTATCGGTGTCGAGCTTTACCTTGTGCTTGTTGAGGCCGAGGCGTTTGGCGGTCAGCTCGAAGCGGCGGCCGATCTGCCAGGCATAGGGGCCGGTGCCGCGCATTCGCTTGCCCCATTCGGCGTCGTAGTCCTTGCCGCCGCGCATCGACTTCAACACGTTCATCACGTGCCGGTAGCGGTCGGGCAATTCGCGCAGCAGGAATTCGCGGAAGATTTCCGACACTTCCAGCGGCAGGCGCAGCAACACGTAACCGGCCTCGCGGGCGCCGAAGGTATGGGCCGCCTCAAGGATGCGCTCGATCTCGCTGTCGGTGACCGCCGGGATGATCGGCGCCATCATGACGCCGACCGGAATGCCGGCCTCCGTGAGCTTCTGGATGGTCTCGAGGCGCCGCTGCGGGCTTGAGGCGCGCGGCTCCATGGCGCGCGCAAGGCGGCGGTCGAGCGTGGTGATCGATATCGCCACCTTGACGAGCCCCTGGGCGGCCATCGACTGGAGGATGTCGATGTCGCGCAGGACCAGCGCCGACTTGGTGATGATCAGCGCCGGATGTTGTGTCTTTGCCAGCACCTCCAGCACCCGTCGGGTGATCATCTGCTCCTTTTCGATCGGCTGATAGGCATCGGTAGCCGTACCGATGGCGATCACCTTGGGCTGGTAGGACGGCGCGCTGAGCTGGCGCTCCAGCACCTCGGCCGCGTTGGTCTTGGCGTAGAGCTTCGTTTCGAAGTCGAGGCCCGGCGACAAGCCGAGATAGGCGTGGTTCGGCCGGGCGTAGCAGTAGACACAGCCGTGCTCGCAACCGCGATAGGGGTTGAGTGACCGGTCGAAGGCGATGTCCGGGCTCTCGTTGCGGGTGATCACCGAACGCGCCGGCTCGACCTGCACCGTCGTCCGGAACGCCGGCAACTCGTCGCTGTCGCCCCAGCCGTCGTCGAAGACGGTACGGGCATAGGCTTCAAAGCGACCCGACGGGTTGATGCCCGCGCCTCGGCCGCGCCGACGCCCAGCGGCAACCGCCGTGTCGGCGATCTCCGGTGCCGGGATGGGCTCGATGAGAGGATGACAGGCGATGTTCATGGTTTGATCCTACGCGAGAACGAGAACAGGTCAAGAACATTCTTGAGGCCATCCACCGGTGGATTGGCGTTAGAAAGGGCGCATCCGAAGCGCGGCTGCGGTGTCCGGCGCCGAGTTCAAGCCCTTGGATATGATTGAGTAAGGAAACCAAGACCGATTGCTTGTCCGCGTTCGGACGGGCTCGCACTTCCGAGGGAAACCCGCTAGAACGAAAGTATGATTTCGGTCGTCCTACCCACTGACAATAGCGAGGAAGCCCTCGTTCGTACGCTGTCGACGCTGGTCACCAGCGCCGCCGATGGCACGGTGCGCGAAGTGGTGGTGGTCGATGGTGGTTCGAAGGATCAGACGCGCCTCGTTGCCGAGGGCACCGGCTGCGACGTCATCTCCGGTGCTGGCGACGCGTGGGCGCGCTGCGCCATTGGGGCGGCCGCCGCTCAGCGCGGCGAATTTCTGATGTTCCTGCGGCCCGGTGTCCTGCTCGATCCCGGTTGGGCGAGCGATTTCCAGGCGGCGGTTGAGCGTCGCCTTCGGCACGGCGACAGCCGTATCGCGGCTGTCTTCCGTCTCGCCTCCGACGATGACACGCTTGGCGGAAGCTTGAGGCATTATCTGCGGCGCCTGTTCAACCGGTGCGCCGGTGTGACGCATCCCGACCAAGGCCTGATCATCTCCCGCGGCTACTTCCGCGAACTCGGCGGTTTCAGCCGACGCGACGGCTTGGCCGGCGTCGACCTCGTCCGTCGCGTCGGCCGTCGCCACCTCATTCGTCTCCGGGCGTCAGCCGTGCGGGTGATTGCCGACGGCCAGGGCGACACGGTCACCGGCGGCGGTGTCGCCGGCACGCTGGCCGCGCTGCTGCTTGCCGTCCGTTTGCCGGTCGGCATCGTCGCCGGGCTCACCGGCCGGCGGATCTGACAGTCTCGCCGAGAGTTGACTGGTCGGGGCGGCAGCGGCCGGCTAAAGAGGCGTCTGCAGAGCAGGAGCGCCGGTTGGAAGCGTTCCGCCAGCCGGAAGGAATGTCCATGACCATCGAGCTCCACGCCCTTGCCGCACCGGTCTTCACGGCCCGCCTCAAGTCCCTCGTCCATCTCCTGAAGATCGGCGAGGCCGAGGGCGCGACGCGCGGCCTCTCGGAGGAGGCAGTGCTCGGTGCCCGGCTCTCTCCCGACATGTTCGACCTGAAGCGGCAGGTGCAAATCGCTACCGATCACGCCAAGGGCGCGATGGCCCGCCTCGCCGGGCTCGACATTCCCTCCTTCCCCGACACCGAGCAGACCTTCGCCGAACTTTATGCCCGCATCGACAGGGCACTCGCCTTCGTGGACTCGGTGCCGGCCAGCGCGGTCGACGGCCGCGAGGAGACGATCGTCACGCTGAAACTCCGCCAGGAGACGATGGAACTCAGCGCGATCGACTATCTTCAGGGGTTCGCCATTCCGAACTTCTATTTCCACCTGACCACCGCCTACGACATCCTGCGCCACCTCGGCATGCCGGTCGGCAAGCGTGATTTCCTCTGGCGGGAGTGAGCGCGGTCGCGGCGGTGGCGTTCACCCCGCATTATCTCATGGTTAACAAACCATTGAAATAATTAATCAATGACGAGTTCCATCGCTTAACTTCGAATTTACCCTGCCGGTAGAGATTGGTTTCCGGCAGGGGCGTGAAGACCCCCACCTGTTTTGTTTTGCGTCGGAGTGGGAGAGCCATGAGTGTACTGCGTCGTCGGACGTCGTCGTCCGAGGTTTCTCTCCACTCCCCTGCCGCCTCGTCCACGCCGGACTGGCTGGACAGCGTCATCGTCGGCGACTGCGTCGCCGCGCTGGAGCGCCTGCCCAAGGCATCGGTCGACCTGATCTTTGCCGATCCGCCCTACAATCTGCAACTCGGCGGCGACCTCACTCGTCCCGACCAGTCGAAGGTCGACGCCGTCGACGATGACTGGGACCGTTTCGATAGCTTCGAGGCCTATGACGCCTTCACGCGCGCCTGGCTGCTCGCCTGCCGGCGGGTGCTGAAGCCAACCGGCACCATCTGGGTGATCGGCTCCTACCACAATATCTTCCGCGTCGGCTCGATCATGCAGGACCTCGGGTTCTGGGTGCTCAACGACGTTATCTGGCGCAAGGCCAACCCGATGCCCAACTTCAAGGGCAAGCGTTTCACCAACGCGCATGAGACGCTGATCTGGGCGTCGCGCGATCGGGAAGCCAAGGGCATCACCTTCAACTACGAGGCCATGAAGGCCTTCAATGACGATCTCCAGATGCGGTCCGACTGGTTGCTGCCGATCTGCACCGGCGGCGAGCGGTTGAAGACCGCCGATGGCGACAAGGTGCATCCGACACAGAAGCCGGAAGCGTTGCTCTGGCGCGTGTTGATGTCGTCGACCAAGCCTGACGATGTCGTCCTCGATCCATTCCTCGGCACCGGCACCTCGGCGGCCGTCGCGAAAAGGCTCGGTCGGCATTACGTCGGTGTCGAGCGGGATGGCACCTATGCCGATTTTGCGCGGGCGCGGATCGCCTCCGTCGAACGCGCACCGGACGACGGCCTCGCGGTGGTCACGCCAAAGCGGGCCGAGCCTCGCATTCCTTTCGGCTCATTGATCGAGACCGGCCTGATCCGGCCGGGCGACAGACTGTACGACGCCCGCCGTCGTCACGTCGCGACCGTTCGGGCCGACGGTTCGATCGCCGTCGGCGCGGTCGCCGGATCGATCCACAAGGTGGGGGCCTCGGTACAGGGCCAGGAATCCTGCAATGGCTGGACCTACTGGCATGTCGAGGATCAGGGCGTGCTCGTGCTGATCGACGAATTACGCGGCCGCATTCGCGGCGAACTCGTCGCTGCCGGCGCCTGAGGCAACGGCTCCATCCGGGCACAAAAAGAAGGCTCTCCGAACCGATCGGAGAGCCATTTCTTTTGCGGATCCTGGGCGCTCAGTTGTCAAACCCCGTGCCATTCGGCTCCGGGTTGTTCCGCCTTCAAAATCACTATCGTCAGACCGTTGCGCTCCGAATTAGCCCAACCCGGTGCCGGTCGATCAAATGACTATCGAGCAACGCCCCAATATGGAAAATTATCGCACCAACGCCGTTAACTAACAAGAAAGATTTGATGCGACTATGGTCGCAGGATGGCGGAATTCTGCGGTCAAAGACCGCCCATCTCCGGTAGGGAGCCGTTCCGAACGCGCCGACTTCGCCGTGCCGGTCGCCCCGTCGCCGCCTCCACCACCTTGCGCATGACGGTCGGCAAGGCTTCGCCCGCCACGGCAGCGCCATCCAGCCAGAAACAGTCACCGGGCGGCGGCAAGTCGCCGACTTCGGCAGTCCTTACCGATAGTACCAGGTGGAAATGGGTAAAGGTGTGTTCGATCTCGCCAGCATCCTTCCAGGCGAGAGAAAACGGCGGAGCGGCCTCCGGCCTCGCACCCTCCAGCCAGTCACCGCCGGGTACCTCCAGCATACCGCCGAGCAGACCCTTGTCGGGGCGGCGGCGGACCAGGAGTGCGCCATCATGCCGGCGGGCGACAAAGGCGACGCCGCGGCGCGTCGGTCGTTCCGCCTTCACCCGCCGTCGCGGCAAGGTTTCTGCATCGCCGCGCCGACGGGCCTGACAGGAGGCCGACCATGGGCAGAGCGCGCAGGCTGGACGCTTCGGCGTGCAGAGGGTGGCGCCGAGGTCCATCATCGCCTGTGCGAAATCGCCTGGGCGATTCTCCGGCGTCAGGGTTGCAGCCAGCCGGCGGATGTCTGGCTTGACGTCCGGCAGCGGTGTATCCAGCGCGAAGAGGCGGGCAACAACCCGCTCGACGTTGCCGTCGACAACGGTGGCCGACACGTCGAAGGCGATGGCGGCGATGGCGGCCGCCGTGTAGGGACCGATGCCGGGCAGCGCGGCAAGACCCTCGACCGTGTCGGGAAAGCGACCACCGTGGTCGCGCGCCACCGCTTCGGCACAGGCCTTGAGATTGCGGGCCCGCGAGTAATAGCCGAGGCCGGCCCAGGCGGCCATCACGTCATCGCGCGGCGCGGCGGCAAGCGCCGGCAACGTCGGCCAACGGTCGAGAAAATCAAGAAAGTAGCCCTTGACGGCGGTCACCGTCGTTTGCTGCAGCATGACCTCGGACAGCCAGACGCGATAGGGGTCGGGCAGCACGCCGAGCGCTCGATCTTCGGGGGACACCCTCCAGGGCAGACGGCGGGCATGGACGTCGTACCAGTCGAGAAGGGCGGTGGCGGACGGCACCGGCATGTGGGATAACCTCGGCTGGAATAGGGACACTGGAGGTTCCTTAGCAGATGGCGCGCCTGAAAAAACCGGCTTTTGTCTACAAGGGTGTGCGGCCGCTTGCCGACATCATCGCCGCGCCGCTGTCCGCCGCTTGCCGCAAACGTGGCTTCGCCACGCTTGACCTTGTCGCCCATTGGCCGGACATCGTCGGTCCCGCCTATGCCGAGACGACGGCTCCCGACCAGCTTTCCTGGCCGCGCCGGCCGAAAGGATTGATCGGCGAGGAAGAGCACGAGCCGGCCGTCCTCACCGTGCGGTGCTCGGGTGCGGCAGCCATGCGCCTGACCCTCGAGGCGCCGCAGGTGATCGAGCGCATCAATACCTTTTTCGGCTATCGCGTCGTTGGTCGCCTGAGGCCGCTGCAACTGCCGCCGGTCAGAATAGGCCCACGGCCGCGGCCGCGGCCGGTGCCGCTTTCACCCGAGGCGGAAGCGAAAGTGGTGACGCTTGCTTCGGGCATCGCTGACGATGGCCTGAAGGCGGCGGTGGAGCGGTTGGGGCGGGCGATCAGCGGCGACACACGCCGCCGCCACTGAGCAGGCTGAAAAACATACATCCTCTTCCCAATGACGTGCCCTTGCCATAATTTGCCGCCAATGACGGACCCGGTAGGGCCGGTTATCCGAAAGGGAACGACATGTTGACACGCCGCCGCTTTCTCCTGACCACAGCAGTTGCCGCGGCCGGGTTCGCCGCCCTCGCGTCTTTCCCCGGGCTGGCTTTCGCCCAGGAGCCGGCGGCAACCGTCGACCAGACCGAATTGATGAAGCCGGGTGTGCTGCCCGACATGGCGCTCGGCAATCCCGACGCCAAGGTGAAGATCGTCGAATATATGTCGATGACGTGCAGCCACTGCGCCGACTTCCATAACAAGACGTTTGACGAGATCAAGACAAAGTATATCGACACCGGCAAGGTCTACTTCGTGATCCGCGAGTTCCCACTGGATCCACTGGCTGCCGCTGGTTTCATGCTGGCCCGCCAAGCGCCGGGTGGCAAGTATTTCGAAGTGGTGTCCTACCTGTTCAAGACCCAGAGCCAGTGGGCCTTCGTCGAGGATCCGCTGTCCGGCTTGCGCAACGTTTCCAAGCAGTTCGGTTATTCGCCGGCAACCTTCGAGGCGACGCTGACCGACCAGAAGCTGCTCGAAGACCTCAACGCGACGCGCAAACGCGGCGGCGACGAATTCGGCATCACGGGAACGCCCACCTTCTTCATCAACGGCCAGCGCGAAGTCGGCTTCCTGTCCGTCGAAGAGATGTCGGCCAAGATCGACCCGCTGCTCTGAGTCTCAACTGGTGATAACCGGCGGATATCAACAGGGCCGCGACGCCTGCCTCTTGCCGGGGCGGCGTCGCGGCCTTCATGATATGGTGGTCCATTGTCCGGTCACACTCTATGAATAGGGTTGTGGCGAAGCGGATCGCCAATGCAGTTCGAGCGGCTGAAGATACAGGGCTTCAAGTCCTTCGTGGACTTCTCCGAGTTCGTCATCGAACCCGGGCTGACCGGCGTGGTCGGCCCGAACGGCTGCGGCAAGTCCAATCTCGTTGAGGCCATGCGCTGGGTGATGGGCGAAAGCTCCTACAAGGCGATGCGCGCCTCCGGCATGGATGACGTCATCTTTTCCGGCTCCGGCAAGCGGCCGGCCCGTAACGCGGCCGAGGTGACGCTGGTCCTCAGAAACGACCTGCGCACCGCGCCGCCCGCCTTCAATGATGCTGACCTTCTGGAGATTACACGCCGCATCGAGCGGCAAGCCGGCTCCTCTTACCGCATCAACGGCAAGGACGTGCGTGCCCGCGACGTGCAACTGCTGTTCGCCGATGCCTCCACCGGCGCCCGCTCGCCGGCCATGGTCCGGCAGGGGCAGATCGGCGAGCTGATCGCCGCCAAGCCGACGCAACGCCGCACCATTCTGGAAGAGGCGGCCGGCATCTCCGGTCTGCATTCCCGGCGCCATGACGCCGAACTGCGCCTGAAGGGTGCGGAGACCAATCTCACCCGTATGGAAGATGTGTTGCGCGAGATCGAGGCGCGGCTTGAAGGGCTGCGCAAGCAGGCCCGGCAGGCGGCGCGCTACCGCAACCTCTCTGCCGACATCCGCAAGGCGGAGGCCATCGTTGCCTTCCTGCGGCTGGGCGACCTGACGATCCAGGTCGAGGAAGCCGAAGCGCAGATGAAGGACAGCTTCGGCGCCGTCGCCGACGCCCAGGCCGCCCAGACCGAGGCCGTTCGCCGGCAGGCGATCGTCGCCCACGATCTGCCCGGCCTGCGCGACCGCGCGGTGGAGACGGCCGCCGCGCTGCAGCGGCTGAGGATCGCGCTTGCTGAATCGGAAGCCGAGGAGCGGCGCGCCCGCGAACGGCTCGCCGAGCTGTCCCGTCGCGCCGAGGAGATTGCCCGCGACCGTACTCGCGAGGCGGCATTGGTGGCCGAAAATGACGAACGCCTGACCGCCCTGGCCGACGAGGCAGAGGCGCTGGCCGCCGAGGAGCTTGGTGAAGAGGAGCGGAGGGCTGAGGCGGAGGCCCTGGCCGCCGATATTGCCGCTCGTCTCGCCGACATCGACGCGGACCTCGCCGCCGCCGCCACCGCCGAGGCCGAGGCGGCGGCTCTGAAGGGGGCGCTTGAGCGGGATATCCGCGAGACCGGCACCCGTCTCGACCGTCTCCTCCGCGATCTCGAGAGCCTCGACGCCGAGCTGGCCGAACTCGATGATCGGCTCAATGCCGACGATGCCATCGCCATGGCCCGCGAGGAAATCGAACTGGCCGCCGCCATGGTGTTTGAAGCGGAGACGGCGACCGGCGATGCCGAGGCCAGCCGCCGTGCCGCCGAGGAGGAACGACTCGCCGCTACCGGACCGCTCGCCGAAGCCGAGCGCGAGCTTCAACAGCTCGATACCGAGGCGCGTACGCTGGCGAAGATGCTGGACATCGAACATGGCCAGCTGTTCCCGCCGCTGATCGATCGTCTCACGCCGCAGAAGGGCTTCGAAACGGCGCTGGCCGCCGCCCTCGGCGAGGACATCGAAGCGCCGATGGACGATCGCGCTCCGGCTTACTGGACGATGCCCGGTGACGACGCCGCCGACCAGCCGCTGCCCGACGGCGTGCCGACGCTTGCCAAATTCGTCGACGGTCCCGACTTGATCCGCCGCCGCTTGCGCCAGATCGGCGTCGTCAAGGCCGAAGATGCTGCCCGGCTGCAGCCACTGCTCGCCGCTGGCCAGACGCTGGTGACGCTCGACGGCTCCCTGTGGCGCTGGGACGGCTATGCCGCCGCCGCCGATGCGCCGACCGTCGCCGCCCGCCGGCTCGCCGCCCGCAACCGGCTTGCCGAGATCGATGCCCTGCGCGAGACGGCCGGTGAGCTCTGCGCCGCGCGCCGTCAGGTGCTCGACGGCGCCGAGGCGCGCCTTCGCGAGGCCGAGGCCGAGGAACGCGCCGCCCGCGAGGCGATCAAGGCGGCCGAACGCGCCGCGGCCATCGCCCGCGATCAGTTGGTGCTGGCCGAGCGGGCACTGGCCGAGACCGTCGCTCGCCGTGCTGCCGCCGCTGGCCAGCGCGAGCGCCTTGCCGACGACGCCGAAGACCTCTCGGCCCGCAAGGCCGAAGCCGAGGAACGGCACGCCGAACTCGCCGACGCCTCGGAACTCGCCGCGCGCGTCCATGAATTGCGGAGCGAGGCAACCGATACGCGTGCCCGCTTTTCCGAGGCGCGAGCCGCCGTCGACATGATCCGCCGCGAAGGCGAGCTGCGCAAGCGCCGCATGGAAGCAATCGACCGTGAGCGCGTGGGCTGGGGCGATCGCGTCCGCCACGCCGCCGCTCACCTCGACGAGTTGGACGATCGCCTCGCCCAGGTAGAGGACGAGCGGGCCGAGCTGATCGACCGACCCGATGAAATCGTCGAGGCCAGGCGCGGCCTGATGCGGGCGATCTCCGCGGCCGAAACGGCCAATGCCGAAGCCTCCGACCGCCTGCGCGACGGTGAGCTGCAGGCCGCCGAGGCCGACCGCACGGCTGCCGAAGCGTTGGCTCGCCTTTCGACCATCCGCGAGGGACGGGTGCGGGCCGAGGAACGGCTCGCCGCCGTCAAGCAGCGGCTCGACGAATATGCCGGCGAGATCCGTGACCGTTTCGACGCGCCGCTTTATGCCCTGCGTCAACTCTCCGAAATCGATGAATCAGCGCCTCTGCCGGATATCACCGGTGTGGAGACCCGGCTTGAGCGGCTGAAGGTGGAACGCGACAAGCTTGGCGGCGTCAATCTGCAGGCGGAGGCCGAACAGGCCGAACTGGAACAGCGCCTGGAGACGCTGGTCAACGAGCGCGAGGACCTGATCGAGGCGATCCGACGTCTGCGCCAGGGTATCCAGAACCTGAATCGCGAGGCGCGCGAGCGCTTGCTCAATGCCTTCGGCATCGTCAACGCCCACTTCCAACGGCTGTTCGTCCACCTGTTCGGAGGCGGTACGGCCGAATTGCAGCTCGTCGATGCCGATGATCCGCTGGAGGCCGGCCTCGAAATCCTTGCTCGCCCCCCCGGCAAGAAGCCGCAGACCATGACGCTGCTCTCCGGCGGCGAACAGGCGCTGACTGCCATGGCGCTGATCTTCGCCGTCTTCCTGACCAATCCCGCGCCGATCTGCGTGCTCGACGAGGTCGATGCGCCGCTCGACGATGCCAACGTCGAGCGCTATTGCGACCTCCTGGAGGAGATGGCTCGCTCGACCGAGACCCGGTTTGTCGTCATCACCCATAATCCGATCACCATGGCGCGGATGAACAGGCTGTTCGGCGTTACCATGGCCGAGCGCGGCGTATCGCAACTGGTCTCCGTCGACCTTGAGACCGCCGAATCCTTCCGGGAGGCAAGCTGAGGCGAGCCGGCTCTTGCATGGTGTTGCGAGGCTCTGGCAGCTTAATCGATTACGCCCGCCTCGACTAAGGTCGTAGTCCGCAAACGGCTGTGGTTTCCGCGCGGGAAATGGCATATAAATCAATGAAATAAATAGGCTTGCGCCAATCTTGACAGGCATCCGTGTGAACACTATGGTGCCCGCCAAATCAGGGATTACCCCGATCTAGCAGGGCCTTGGCGATTGCCTTCTTGAGGATGCCGCCGATGGGTCAGGACGATAAAGCGCCGAACGACGCTGGTGGCGATCCCCGCCTCAAGGCATTGGGGGAGAAGCTGGCCGAAGCGCGGCGGCTTCCGTCCGAGCCGGGCGGCGGTGGTCCTCAGTCGTCCGGGCTGTCGGGCTTCGGCCAGGCGATGAAGGTCGGGTCGGAGTTCGTGGCCGGGGTGATCGTCGGCTTCGTGATCGGCTATACGATCGATCGGCTCTTCGGAACCAGTCCGTGGGGCATGATCGTGTTCTTGTTGCTTGGCTTCGCTGCCGGGACACTGAACGTGATGCGGTCGTCGGGCGTGGCGAAGGACCCCTTCGCCAGAGGGCCGGGCAAGGCGCCGGAGCGGACGACGGACGGCGAAGACTGAGTTTGAACGGCGGGCGGGCTTGGCCCGGAGCCGTAGTGCGGGCGAGATCGAGCGAGGGAGCTCCTCAAGGTGGCTGACGTAAGAACCGATCCCATCCATCAGTTCGGCATCCAGAAGCTGGTGGACATCAACATCGACGGCTACGACGTCTCCTTCACCAACTCTTCCCTGTTCATGGTGCTGACGTTGGCCGCCATCGCACTGGTGTTGCTGTGGGGCAGTTCGTCGCGCGCCGTGGTGCCTGGCCGGGCGCAGGCGGTGGCCGAGCTGTCTTATGAGTTCGTCGCCAACACGCTGAGGAACGCCGCTGGCGAAGCCGGCATGCGCTTCATGCCACTGGTGTTCTCGCTGTTCATGTTCGTGCTGATGGCCAACATCTTCGGCATGGTGCCTTATTTTTTCACGGTCACCTCGCACATCGTCGTCACGGCGGCGCTGGCGCTGCTGGTCATCTTCACCGTGACCATCTACGGCTTCTACAAGAATGGCACCCATTTCCTGAAGCTGTTCGTGCCTTCGGACGTGCCGGCGCCAATCGTGCCGCTGGTGACCCTCATCGAGATCATCTCCTTCCTGTCGCGGCCGCTCAGCCTCGCCGTTCGTCTGTTCGCCAACATGCTGGCCGGTCACATCACCCTCAAGGTGTTCGCCGGCTTCGTGGTGACGCTGACCAGTCTCGGCGCCTTCGGCTTCCTCGGCGCTCTTCTGCCGCTGATCATGGTGGTGGCGCTCACCGCCCTCGAATTCCTGGTGGCTTTCCTCCAGGCCTACGTCTTCACGATCCTTACCTGCATGTATCTCAACGACGCCCTGCACCCGGGGCACTGAGGCAGGATCGACGAAGTTCACCCTATCAAAACCATCCCAGGTCTTTGTTTTCTCAAGGAGCGTTACAATGGAAGCTGAAGCCGCCAAGTACATCGGCGCTGGCCTTTCGACCATCGGCATCGCCGGTGCCGCCATCGGCCTCGGCAGCATCTTCGGCAACTACCTGTCGAGTGCCGTCCGCAATCCGTCGGCCGCCGACGGCCAGTTCGGCCGCCTCATCCTCGGCTTCGCCGTGACCGAAGCGCTGGGCATCTTCTCGCTGCTGATCGCCCTGCTGCTGCTGTTCGCCGTCTGATCGCGAGACAGCCGAGGCGGGCTCGGAGTCGGGCTCGCCGCATGCCACCGGCCGGATTTCCGGCTGGCCGTGACAAGCCGGCGCCTCGCGGGGTGGTGTCCACTCTGGGGCGCCGCTTGATTGTGATTACCATGGGAGCCTGAGCGTCGATGACCTGGTTCATCAGCCAAGCCAACGCACAAGAGCCGGCGATTGTTCCGGCGGAAGGTGGCCACGCGCCGACGGAAGCCACCGGCGCGACGGTGGCGCATGAAGGCGGCGGGCATGGCGGTACCTTTCCGCCTTTCGATCCCTCGACCTTCCCCTCGCAGCTGTTCTGGCTGGCCCTTGTGTTCATCGCGCTCTACGTCTTGATGGCGAAGAAGGTCATCCCGCAGATCGGCGGCATCCTCGAAATGCGCGCCGCGAAGATCGCTGGCGATCTCGTCGAAGCCGAGAAAGCCAAGGCCGAGACGGACGCCGCCATCGTCTCCTATGAGGCGGCGCTCGCCGCCGCCCGCAATAAGGCCAACGCCATCGCCCACGATACGCGCAGCAAGGTCGCCCACGAGATCGATGGTCGGCGCCACGCTGCCGAGGCCCAGCTGACGGCCAAGCTGGCCGATACCGAAAAACACATAGCCGACGTCAAGAATATGGCGCTCGACCACGTATCGGCGATCGCGACCGAGACGACCGAAGCCGTCGTCGAGGCGTTGATTGGCAGGGTTGGCCGCGACGAGGCGGCAGCGGCCGTTGCCGCCGTTTCGGCTGGCAAGCACTAAGGGGGTCCGGATGTTTGACAACACAACCTGGGCCTTTGTCGGTCTGGTTCTCTTCTTTGCCGTGCTCGCCTATTATGGGGTGTTCGGCATGGTTGGTCGTATGCTCGACAAGCGGGCCGAGGCCGTCAACGCCGAGCTCGGCGAGGCGCAACGCCTGCGCAAGGAGGCGGAAGCGCTGCTGGCCGAGTACCAGCAGAAGCGCATCGTCGCCGAACAGGACGCCGCCGAGATCATCGCCCATGCCGAGGCTGAGGCCAAGCGCATGACGGCCGACGCCGAAGTGGCGCTCAAGGAACTGATCGAACACCGCACCCGTACCGTCGAGGCGAAGATCGCCCATGCCGAGGCGGCCGCCGTCGCCGAGGTGCGGGCCGTCGCCATCGACATGGCGATCGCCGCTTCCAAGCACCTGATGACCGACAGGGTTCAGGGTCAGGTTGCCACCGATCTCATCACCAAGGGGGTCGACGAAGTGAAGGCGCGGTTCGGCTGACCGGTTCTCACGGATCGACACGGAACGAGGGGCCTCAGCGGCCCCTTTTTCATGGCCGGCGCGTTGAGGGCAGTCCGCCGGCCGCCAGCGCCTCGATGCAGTCTCGCACCGGCCGGAAGCTTCTGCGGTGGAGCGGTGTCGGTCCGAGTTGCGCCAAGGCCGTCAGGTGCTTGGCCGAACCGTAGCCGACGTTGGTCTCAAAGCCATAACCGGGGAATTCGGCGGCATAGCGCTCCATCATGCGGTCGCGCGTCACCTTGGCGACGATCGACGCGGCGGCGATGGCGGCGACGCGGGCGTCTCCCTTGATAATGGCGGCCCCCCTGTAGCCGGCGGCGGCCAGCGCGGCGGGTACGTCCCGGCCATCGACCAGCACGCCGACCGGCCGTTCGGCCAGCGACCGCACCGCCCGCCCCATCGCCCAGAGATTGGCGGCAAGGATGTTCATGGCGTCGATGCGGGCGGCCGATGCCGAAGCAATGGCGACGATGTGGTCGCGACAGATGGCCTCGAACATCCGCTCGCGTACGTTCGGACGGAGCTGCTTGGAATCGATGAGTCCATCCGGCAACGGCGCGTCGGTGAGAATAACCGCCGCCGTCACCACCGGGCCGGCGAGCGGGCCGCGTCCGACTTCATCCACGCCGGCGACAGGGCCGCCCCAACGGTGGGCGAACTCTTCCTCCATGCGGCGGTCGCAAGCCTCGACAATGAGGCCAGAGAGAAGGTCGGGTGCAGGGGAGGTGGCGCGGGCCATGGGTTTGAAGTCGGAAAGACGAGAATGAATCGACCTTCGAACCATGGCACGGCCGACCTGCAAAGTCTCCGCCATTTGACGTCGGCTTCCGCGCCCCATAAGAGAAATCCCAGACTGTCGCGGCCACTGCCGCTCATCCATTCCGGGGCCACCCGATGTCGCACAACAGCTTCGGACATCTTTTCCGCATCACCACCTGGGGCGAGAGCCATGGCCCGGCGCTGGGCGTCGTCGTCGACGGTTGCCCGCCGGGGCTGCCGCTGACGTCCGAGTTCATCCAGGCCTTTCTCGACCGGCGCAAGCCCGGCCAGTCGCGCTTCGTGACGCAGCGCCGCGAGGATGATCTCGTCGAGATTCTCTCCGGCGTGTTCGAGGACGACCGCACCGGCGGTCCCGTTACAACGGGAACGCCGATCTCGCTCCTGATCCGCAACACCGACCAGCGCTCAAAGGACTATGGCGATATCCGGGACAAATACCGTCCCGGCCACGCCGACGTCGCCTATGACCTCAAATACGGTGTCCGCGACTATCGCGGCGGCGGCCGTTCATCGGCCCGCGAGACGGCGGCCCGCGTCGCCGCTGGCGCCGTCGCCCGCAAGGTGATCGACGGCGTGACCGTCCGCGGCGCCCTCGTTCAGATCGGCAAGGAAAAGATCGACCGTGCCAACTGGGACTGGAGCGCCGTCGACGACAATCCGTTCTTCTGCCCCGACCGCCAGGCGGTGCCGCGCTTCGAGGCCTATCTCGACCGCCTGCGCAAGGCTGGGTCGTCGGTTGGCGCGGTGGTTGAAGTCGTGGCCGAGGGCGTCCCGGCCGGCTGGGGCGCGCCGATCTACGGCAAGCTCGATCAGGACATCGTCGCGGCGCTGATGTCGATCAACGCCGTGAAAGGCGTCGAGATCGGCGAGGGCTTCGCCGCTGCCGAACTCACCGGCGAGGATAACGCCGACGAGATGCGCATGGGCAACGATGGCACCATCCTGCATGCCTCGAACCACGCTGGCGGCGTCCTTGGCGGCATCTCCACCGGTCAGTCGGTGGTGGCGCGCTTCGCCGTCAAACCGACCTCGTCGATCCTCATCGACCGCCGCTCGGTGTCGGCGACCGGCCAGGATGTCGACGTCATGACGCGCGGTCGTCACGATCCTTGCGTCGGCATCCGCGCCGTGCCGGTGGGCGAGGCGATGATGGCGCTGGTGTTGGCCGATCACAAGCTGCGCCATCGCGCCCAGACCGGTCGCGACGGTCCGGTTGACTTCCCGTTGCGCTGACCGTGCAGCCATGGCCGCGATCGTTCTTGCCCCGCTCCAGCTGGCACGCGACCTCGATTCCGTCGAGGCCGTCTACTGCCGCGCCGCCGACTATCTCGCCCTCGAAAGCGGCCTGACGCCGGCCGAGGCGGCCCATGCCTTCTTCGAGGACCGCCCACCTGCCAGCATCGAGGTTCCGCTGAAGTTCGGTATCGTTGGCGACGGCGGCGAGCTTGTCGCCATCGGCGATCTGGCATTCGACTATCCCGAACGCGGCGATGTCTATCTCGGCCTGCTTCTCCTTGTGCCGGCGGCGCGCGGCGCCGGTCTCGGCTCGGCCATTCTCAGCGAGATACAGCGGTTCGCCCGGCAGCGTGGCGCGGCGCGCCTTCTGCTCGGCGTCATCGACGACAACACTCGGGCGCGCGCCTTCTGGGAGCGACAAGGCTTCAAGCTGGCGCAGACCAGCGGGCCGCATGCGCTGGGCCACCGCCGGCACATCGTTCACCGCCTGATACTGTCTCTTGCCGACACGGGGAGCGATTGTCCGTAGAAACGTGCAATCTTTCCGATATCGCCAATTCTCCTGAGACACTTTACCGGTTGTTTACGCGCAACCACGCACAAACTCCTACGAAAGTATCAGTTGAAGGCGGGGATCCGTCGTCGGTGAAAGCCGGGCCGGTCTGCTGAGTCCGAGCGAGCTCGTTTGCGCCCGTCCATCGGTTTCAGCATCGCAAAAATGGCGGTCCCGCGCCAAATTAACGGGGGCACGCATGCTGAAATCGTTCACAGGGAGAATAGTTTTCGTCGTGCTGGCGTCCGCGCTGGTGCTGGCTGCTGCCTTGACGTTCGCAACGCAGCGAATGGCCGAGCAGACGGTGACCGATCTCTCGGGGCAGGCGATCGTCACGGCGGCTGGCGCCCGCGCCGCTGCGCTGCAGGCCTGGACCGACAGCCTGTCGAGCCAGGCGGCGGCCGTCGCCTCCGCCTCGGCCCTCCAGGCTTCGGCGCGCGAGTTCAAGAGCAGCTGGAACCAGCTTCTCGACGATGACCCCGGCGCCCGCCTGCGCCAGGTGTTTGTCGACGGCAATCCCAACCCGCAGCATCGCGAAGAGATGAGCGCCGTCGATGACACGTCGGAACGCTACTTCATGTATCACGCGACCGGCCATAAGGCCGTAGCGTCCGCCCTGCGCGACACCGGCTTCGACGACCTGGTGCTGTTCGACGACGGCGGCAAGGCCTACTATTCCTATGCCAAGGACGAGCTGTTCGGCCGCCGCATCACCGATGCCACCGGCAAGCCGGCTCTGGTCGATGTCGTCAAGGCGATGATCCCGGCGCCGGGCGCCAAGCCCGCCGAACTCAAGCCGGCCTTCACCGGCTTCATGCCGGATCCGTCGGCCGCGGTCGGTCTCAGCGGCTATTTCGCGGCACCGGTGATCCTGGAGGGCCGCTTCGTCGCCGTGGTGGCGCTGCATGTCAACATGGCACAGGCTTCGAAAATCCTGACCGACAAGACCGGCCTTGGCGCGGCCGGCCGCTCCATCCTGCTATCATCGGAAACGGGCACCGGCTTCACCTTCGGCCAGACGGCGAACGGCGACATGCGGCTCGATCTGTCGGCCAATCCGCTGCGCAAGGTGGCAGAGGGCAGCGTGTTCGAGGCAGACCTCGGCACCGGCGTTGTTGAACTCGCAGCGCTGGCGCAAGTGCGTCCCGGCTGGCAGGTGCTGTCGCTGCACGATCGCCGGGCGGCGTTGGCGCCGGTCAATCGGCTGACGCTGATCCTCGTTGCCGTTGCCGCGACGGTCCTGGTTCTGGTCGGCGGCATCGCCGTGCAACTCACCCGCCGGCTGACGCGACCGCTGGCGACGCTCGCCACCGATGTCCGCCGGCTCGGCGCTGGCGAACTCGACGCCGAGTTGTCTGGGCGCGACCGCAAGGACGAGATCGGCGACCTCGCCCGCGCCGTTGATCTGTTCCGCGCCGCTGCCATCGAGCGGTTGCGGCTTGAAGAGCAGCAGATCGAGGAAGGGCGCCGACGGGAAAGCCGGCAGCAGGAAGTCGATCGCCTGGTTGCCGAGTTTCGGGCCAATGTCCACAACACGATCGAGGCGGTGGCCAGCCGCATGGCCGACATGACCGCTACCGCCGGCGATCTGGCGCAGGTCGCAGGAGAAACGACCACCCGCACCGGCGAGGCCGCGCATGCCTCGTCGTCGGCGTCGACCTCGGTCGGCTCTGTCGCCGCTGCGGCCGAGGAACTGGACGCCTCGATCCGTGGCCTCGGCACGCAGGTGAACGCCGCCCGTGACGTGGTCGAGAGCGCCACCCAGGGTGCCAATGCGGCCAACGCCAAGGTGGGCGGCTTGCGGGTCGCGTCCGAAGAAATCGGCAAGATCGTCACGCTGATCCAGTCGATCGCCGGTCAGACCAACTTGCTGGCGCTCAACGCCACCATCGAGGCGGCGAGGGCGGGCGAAGCGGGCCGGGGATTTGCCGTCGTCGCCTCCGAGGTGAAGAACCTCGCCGGCCAGACCGCCAAGGCCACCGAGGAGATCTCCCACCAGATCACCGCCATCCAGACCTCGTCGGAAGAAGCGGCCGAAGCCATCCAGGCGATCACCGACACCATGGCGACCGTCAACCGCTACACCGTCGCCATGGCCGACGCCATGTCCCAGCAGAGCGAAGCGACCACCTCGATCAGCGGCAACGTCCATGCCGCCGCTGCCGCCACAGGTTCGGTGCTCGGCATTGTCGAGCGCGTGGCCAGCGCGGCCGATGCCACCACCCGCTCGGCGCAGTCGGTGAAGGACAGCGCCGCCGATGTCGAGCGCGAAACCAAGACGCTGGAAGGGTTGCTCGCCGGCTTCCTGGAGCGGGTGACCGCAGCCTGAACAAGCATTGGGTCGTATGGGTAGGTCGGCAGACCGATCCATACGGCTTCATCTTGCCATTGAAGTGGCGAAGCCGCATTTCTTGCCTTGACCCGGACTTGAGCACCGCTAATTTCCGGTGTCCCGGTATTTTTCAAGAGATTGCGGATGCTGTTCGTCAACGGTTCCATCTTCGACGGCGAGGCGTCGCTGCCGGCCGGCCACGCGGTTCTGGTCGAGGATGGCCGTATCGCCTGCATCGCGCCTCTTGCCGCCTTCGCCGGATATGCCGGCCGCACGGTGGACGCTGGCGGCATGACCGTCTTGCCGGGCCTCATCGACTGTCATGCTCATCTGGTGCTCGGCGGTGAGCTCAATCCATCGGCCGTGTTGGCCGGCATCTCGCATGTCGAGCTGACCTTACGCTGCCTGGAAAACGCCTCGGCATCACTGGCTGGTGGCATCACCTCGATGCGCGACCTTGGCGGCGTCGACCATGTCGAACTGCGCGTTCGCGACGCCTTCAATTCCGGCCGGATGTTTGGGCCGACCATTCGCGCCGCTGGCAAGTTCATTTGCATGACCGGCGGCACCAACTATTTCATCGCCCGCCAGGCAGATGGCCCTGTCGAGATGGTCAAGGCGGTGCGCGAGCAGATTCATGCCGGCTGCGACTGTGTCAAGCTCATGGCGACCGGTGGCGTGCTGACACCCGGCGTCCGGCTGGAGCATGCCCAGTTTACCTGCGAGGAGATGACGGCCGGTGTTGGCGAGGCGCGTCGCTTCGATCGTCCGGTTGCCGCGCATGCCATGACACCGGCGGGCGTCCTCAACGCGGTACGAGCCGGCGTCGATTCCATCGAACACGGTGTCGTGCTCGATCAGGAATGCATCGACGAGATGCTGGCGCGTGGCGTCGTGCTGGTGCCGACCCTGATGCCGTTCAAACGCATGCTCGAAAGCAACGTCGGCGGTGTGCCGGAGTGGGCGATGGAGAAGGCGCGCTGGGCATCCGAGCACCACAGGCGATCCTTCAAGGCCTACTATGACGCCGGTGGCCGCATCGCCATGGGAGCCGACACCGGCACGCCGTTCAATCCGCACGGCAATGCTGCCTGGGAACTGGCTCACATGGTGAATGCCGGCATGAAGCCTCTCGATGCACTGACGTCCGCCACGGCAACGGCCGCCGACCTGCTTCGACTGGATGATCGCGGGCGTCTCAAAGAGGGCTTGGTCGCCGATCTGCTGCTCGTTGCCGGTGACCCAACCGACGACATCACTGCGGTCGCCGACAAGGTCAATCACCGCCTGATCCTGAAGGATGGCCGGATCGTGAGGGATGACTTCGAACGCGCCGAAGAGCGCCCCGCGCGCGGGGCGCTTGGTGTCTGATCAGATCGGTAGCTTGGTTGATCGCTTTACCGTCCGGAGCGTCAGCTGCGACTGAACGCGGACGACACCGGGCAACGGTGTCAGTATCTCGCTATGGATGCGCTCGAGGTCGGCGGCGTCGCGATAGACGACGCGCAACAGATAGTCGTGCTGACCGGCCAGCAGGTAGCACTCGGTGATTTCGGAAATGGCGCGAACCGCGGCCTCGAATCGGTCGAGCGCGGCGCGCCCTTGACTGTCGAGCGTCACCGAAACGTAGGCGGTGCCGGGCATGCCGGCTATTCGCGGATCGAGAATGGCGACGAAGCGGGCGATGAGGCCGCTTTCCTCGAGGAGGCGCGTACGCCTCAGGCAGGCCGAGGCTGAGAGATGAACCCGATCCGCAAGCTCGGCATTTGTCGGTCGGGCATTGTCTTGCAAGGCGGTCAGGATCGCACGATCCGTCACGTCGAGGCGCATTGGTTGAATTTCCTGCGGTTCAAGGGGCAGATGACGAAATTTTATGCCGATTTTCGACTATAGTCTGCTGAATCTGTGCAAGTAATTGCGCCAAGATTGGCCAAATATGCGCCATCGTGCCAAGCCGGGCCGAACCCGGCGGCCGAAACCAGCAGGGGACCATAAAAATGCTCGTCGGTACGCCGAAAGAAATCAAGGACCACGAGGACCGCGTTGGCCTCGTTCCGTCGTCGGTGCGTGAACTCGTCGCCGCCGGCCACAAAGTCATCGTCGAGAAGAACGCCGGCGCCGGCATCGGCATCAGCGACGCCGCCTACGTCAAGGCGGGCGCCACCATCGTCGACAATCCCGATGAAATCTTCGCCACGGCCGATATGGTCGTCAAGGTGAAGGAGCCTTTGGCCGTCGAGCGCAAGAAGCTGCGTGAAGGGCAGACGCTATTTACCTATCTCCATCTCGCGCCCGATCCTGAGCAGGCCGAGGATCTCGTGAAGTCCGGCGCCACTTGCATCGCCTACGAGACGGTGACGGCACCGAACGGCTCGCTGCCTCTCCTGGCTCCGATGTCCGAGGTGGCCGGCCGCATGGCACCCCAGGTCGGCGCCGCGGCGCTCGAGAACGCGGCCGGCGGCATGGGCATCCTGCTCGGCGGCGTTGCCGGCGTGGCGCCTGCCACGGTGGTGATTCTCGGTGCCGGTGTCGCCGGTACCAACGCCACCCATGTTGCCCTCGGCATGGGCGCCGACGTGACACTGGTCGACAACTCGATCGACGCGCTGCGCCGCGCCATCGCCACCTTCGGCGTGCGCATCAAGACGGCTCACTCCAACAAGGACACCGTGACCGACCTTGTGACCGGTGCCGATCTCGTCATCTCGACGGTGCTGGTACCGGGCGCCGGCACGCCCAAGCTGATCAGCCGCGAGCTGATCGCCGCCATGAAGAAGGGTTCGGTCTTCGTCGACGTCGCCATCGATCAGGGCGGCGCCTCGGAAACCTCGCGGGCCACCACGCACTCCGACCCGACCTATATCGAGAGCGGCGTCGTCCATTACTGCGTCGCCAACATGCCGGGCGGCGTTGCCCGCACCTCGACCTTCGCCCTCAACAACGCGACGTTGCCCTTTGCGCTGGCGCTTGCCAACAAGGGCTGGAAGCAGGCCTGCCGGGACGATGTCCACCTCGCCCATGGCCTCAACGTCCACGCCGGCAAGATCACCTACAAGGCGGTGAGCGACGCCCTTGGCCTTGCCTATCTCGATCTGGCTCAGGCGATCGCCTGACGCTGCCAACTCATGGCGTTGCTAAGAGGCCGGAGCGGGAAACCGCTTCGGCCTTTTCCCGATCGGCGGATTGTGAAGGCGTCACGACCACCGGGCCACGGGTCACCGTCTCAGCACCGCCACCACCTCGACATGGCTCGACCACAGGAATTGGTCGACCGGCGTGACGGTCTCGATATGGTAGCCACCGTCGACCAGCGTCCTAAGGTCGCGGGAGAGCGTCGCGGGATTGCAGGAAACGGCGACGATGGTCGGTACCTTCGAGCGCGCCAGCCACTGGCTCTGCTCGGCGGCGCCGGCGCGCGGCGGATCGAACACCACGGCGTCGATCTTCTCGAGTTCCTTTTCAATCAGCGGCCGGCGGGCGAGGTCGCGTTTCTCGGCGGTGATCCGATGGCGGCCGGTCATGCCACGCGCTGCCCGGTCCAGAGCCACGACGGCGCCGGCCTCGCCTTCGACCGCCAACACTTCGGCCAACCGGGCAAGGCGCAGCGCGAAGGTGCCGACGCCGGAGAACAGATCGACGACCCGTTTCGCCTTGGCGGGGATGGCGGCCGTCACCAGCTCGCCCATGATCGCTTCCGCCTCCTCGGAGGCCTGCAGAAAACCGCCCGGCGACAGCGTGACGGCGACGCCGTCGATGGTGACCGTAGCGTGCCGGCGCTCGACGATCGCTTCGCTGCCGGCCGACAGGCGCGCAAGGTCGAAGCGGGCGGCCAGCTCGATGAGCGGCAGGCGCAGCCGGTCGACGTCGCGTGCCGCGATGCCGGCAACCGACACGTCGAGCCCACCAGTCGTGAGTGTCACCGTGAGGTCGAGCCCGCCCTTCCTGGGAGCAACGAGCCCGGTCAGCGCCGTCAGCGCCGGCAGCGCGGCGAGGAGCTGCGGCTTCACCACTGGACATTCGTCAAGGCTGACGAGGCGATGGCTGCCCCGTTCGTTGAACCCCACCAAAGGATGCCGTCCGGCCATGATGCCGGCAAAGGTCGCGCGACGGCGCGAGTGCGGCGGCACGATTCGCGTCTCGCCGACCTCGGGTGCCAGGCCACGATCGGCCAGCGCGTCAACGACCAGGCGTCGTTTGAAGGCGGCATAGGGTGCCGGGGCGACATGCTGCAACAGGCAGCCGCCGCAAGCGCCGAAATGCCGGCAGAGCGGTTCGATGCGGTCGGGGGAGGACGTGACGATACGGTTGAGCCGCACCGCGCCGCCCTGGATGTCGACGTCGACGGTCTCGCCGGTCAGCGTGTAGGGCACGAACAGCGACCGCCCGTCCGGCTGGAGGACGACGCCATCACCGCGGTGGCCGAGGTGGTCGATCACGAGGTCAGTCAAAGCTCGCTCCGAGAAGATATTCGTGGTTGCCGTCGCCGCCGAGGATGGGCGAGGGGATGAGGTCGTGGACGCGCCAGCCGTCGCGGCCGTCAAGCCAGTCGCGGATGCGGTCGGCGGCGGCGCGGCCGGTCGTCTCGTCGACGAGGCCGCCCTTGCCGATCGCCTGCCTGCCCGCCTCGAACTGCGGCTTGACCAGGAAGACGCCGATGGCCGGCCGGCCGGCCAGTGCCAGCGCTGGCGGCAGCGCCAGGGTCAGCGAGATGAAGGAGACGTCCGAAACGATCACCTGGGGCTGAAAGGGCAGGTCGGTCGATTTGAGGTCGCGGGCGTTCAGCCCCTCGATGTTGATGACGCGTCGATCACCGGCAAGGCGCGGATGCAGCTGGCCATGGCCGACGTCGAGCGCCGCGACGCGCGCCGCGCCCCGCTGGAGCATAACCTCGGTGAAGCCGCCGGTGGAGGCGCCGACGTCGAGGCAATCGCGGCCACTGACGTCGAAGCCGAAATGGTCGAGGCCGGCGATCAACTTCAGCGCCGCTCGCGACACATAGGCGGCGGCTGGATCGGACATCGAAAGCTCCGCGTCCTCATCGACGGTAAGGCCCGGTTTGTCGACCGCTCGTCCCGCCACAGCCACGTGACCGCGCAGGATGGCGTCGCGGGCACGGGCGCGGCTATCCGCGAAGCCGCGGGCGACGAGAAGCTGATCGAGACGGATCCTTGCCATGGCGTTGCTTTGCGGCAGGCGCCGGCCTTTGGCAAGGCCCATCAGGGCGAATCGGCGTCCGGCGGTTGTTTGGGCTCGGGCGCCGGCACCACAGGCGTCTGGAAGTTGGGGTCGCCGGGTGGGGGAGCTTCCGGTGGAATGGCGCCGCCGACCGGGGCCGTGGCAAACATCTCGTAGGCTTCCTTCGGGTCGTCCGGGCGGGTGGGGCGGATGCGCCAGCGCAGTGCGATGAAGGCGGCGAGCAGCAGCTCGACGATCGCCATGAACACGAACAACGAGCCGTCGCCCCAGCTTTCCATGGCGAAGGAAGCAATCAACGGTCCGAACACCGCGCCGACGCCATTGGCAAGCAGGACACCGGTTGCCATCTCGACGTAGGCTGTCTTCTCGGCACGATCATAGGCGTGGGCGGCAGCCACCGAATAGCTGGTGAGGACAACGGTGCCGAGTACAAAGGCCATCACGAACAAGCCGGTGACACCGAGTGGCAGCAGAACGGTGAAAAGGCTCGCCAGCGCCGACAGCACCATCACGCCGGCCAGCACCAGACGGCGGTCGTAGGCGTCGGACAGCCGGCCGACCGGCCACTGCATCAGGGCACCACCGACGACGGCAATGGACAGGAAAATCGCCGCGCCATTTGACGTCAGGCCGCGCCCAATGGCGAAGACGGTAACCAGTGACCAGAAGGCGCCGTTGGCGACGCCGATCATGAAGGTGCCGGCGAGGCCGACCGGCGCCATTTTCAGAAGGCGTAGCGGCCGGAACTGGACGATGGCGATCGGTGCCGGTTGCGCCGAGGTGGTGAGCGCCACCGGCACAACGGCGAGCGACACCAGCAGCGAGGCGGCAGCGAACAGCTCGAAATGCTGGATGGGCGCCAGCAATACCATCAACTGGCCGACGGTCGTGGTGAGGAAGTTGACGACGATATAGACGCTCATGATCAAGCCGCGGTTGTCGTTGGTGGCGCGGTCGTTGAGCCAGCTCTCGATGATCAGATAGAGGCCGGCGAGACAGAAGCCGGTGATGGAGCGCGCGCCGATCCACACCAGTGGATCGACGATCATCGGGTGAAGGAGCGTGGTGGCGGCAGCCAGCGATACCAGCGTCGAATAGGCGCGGATATGACCAGCTCTCAGAATGAGATAGGGACAGGCGAGGCAGCCGACCACGAAGCCGAGATTGTAGGACGAGCCCATGAAACCGATGATGACCGGCGTAAAGTGCTCATAGAGGCCACGCAACGGGATCATCGTGC
This sequence comes from Pseudomonadota bacterium, assembly GCA_018262575.1. Lineage (GTDB taxonomy): Bacteria > Pseudomonadota > Alphaproteobacteria > Rhizobiales > Pleomorphomonadaceae > Pleomorphomonas. The sequence continues at coordinate 37,971 of JAGSYU010000004.1, forward strand.
CCAAAAGCGCGTTGCCGCACAGCAGGAAGCCGATGCCGGTCAGCAGCGAGACGAGCGGAGCGAAGGTCTTGGACAAGGAATGAACTCGTGTGCAGGCGGTGGTGGGGGCCGCCGGCCGAAACCGGTCGCGATGGCCGCACCGACGTCGGTCCGCCCGACATCGTGGTGCGGATGATCGCGAACCTCTGCGGCGTTTCCATGAACTTTATATTTTGAATCGGTTTGAGGCAGTTCGACTGGAAATGCAAGCATGGCTCGGCCATATTTCCGCGGGTTGTCGGGGAGACTGCAACATGGCGACGACAGCATGGGCGGCGGCGGATGGAATCTTCAGCGAAGACGAGCGCCGCCGGCCGGCAAAGGCCGAGCTTTCCCGTGATGGGCTCGCCATAATCACCGCCGACCGGGAGACGATTGCGCTATGGAAAGCGACCGATCTTGTCCGCACGGTGGGGCCGGATGGCTTCAGGATCGGCGCCCGGCGGCAGTCCGGCGTGTTTGTTCTTGAACATGGCACCGGCGATGATTTGATCCGGGCGCTCGCCGCCATCCCTGGTGCCGATGCGCCAATGATGCCTCGTAGTCTGGTTTGGACCATGGTGATGATCGTCGCGATGGTGCTCGCCGCGCTGTTCGTTCTGGCCTGGGGATTCTTCTGGTTGGCCGAATGGCTGTCTGGGGCAGGTTCGGGGCACGCGGGATGAGGGAGTCCATGCGGGTTCATCGCGAGTCAGGGCGATTCATTCGGGATCTGAAGGAGTCATGCAGATCCATGGGTAGCTATGGTGCAGCTTTGCAGCAGGGGGAAACGGCATGACTGCCGATCCAGCCTTGGATTTCATGCCCGCCTATGGCGCTGCCGAACGGGTGACCGTCGGTGTCCGTCGCCTCACTGCCCACAATGGCGGACCGCTGACCTTCACTGGCACCAACAGCTACCTGCTGGGCATGGAGGAGATAACCGTCATCGACCCCGGCCCCGATGACGAGGCACATGTCGCCGACCTCTTGGCCGTGGCTGGCGCGCCGATCCGGCGCATCGTTATCACCCATCACCACGCCGACCACGGTGGTGGCGCGCGGCGTCTGTCTGAGCTGACCGGCGCCGAGGTGGTCGGCCCGGCGCCGGACCCCACCCGCCCACATTGCCGGACGGATCGTGTCGTCATTGACGGCGAGGTCGTCGCGACGGAGATCGGAAATCTTCAGGCAATCGCTACGCCCGGCCATACCGCCAGCCATCTCTGCTACGACCTCGCCTCTGCGAGCGTGTTGTTTTCCGGCGACCACGTCATGGCCTGGTCGACCAGCGTCGTGGTGCCGCCGGATGGCCGCATGGCCGACTACATGGCCTCCCTCGACCGCCTCGCGGCCATCGGCAACCGCACCTACCTGCCCGGGCATGGCGGCCCGGTGGCCGACGGTCTGGCCCGCGTTGTCGAACTGAAACGACACCGTGAGGCGCGCGAAGCGGCCATTCTGCGGGTGCTCGATAGGGACAGCCGGACCATTGGAGACATCGTCGCCGCCGTCTACATCGGCCTCGACCCGGCGCTGGTCGGCGCGGCGGCGCTATCGGTCACGGCGCATACCGACTGGCTGGAAGAACGCGGCCTTGTGACAAGGGCTGGCGACCGGCTGTGCCGTTGCTGATTGAGACGTCATGACCGTGCCTTGGGTTCGGTCACAATGTCTAGTTGGCCGCCTGCCGCCGCGACATCTCGACAAAGCGTGCAATGAAATCGCTGACATGGCGGGCGTTTTCGCCAAGATCGGGCATGGCCACCCGGCTCAACGACCGAACGTCGATGCGGCTGCCGCCATCGCCCGGACGGATGCGCACGACGACGTCTTCCTGCGTGCCGAGCACCAGCGACCGCGCCTCGGCCTCGATGCGGCCATTCGCTTCCTCGGTGTCCGGCTCCTCGGCCAGCCGGATCACCCAGCCGAGATCATCGACGGCCTGACGAGCAAGGGCGTAAGCCTCGACGGTTGAAAGATCGACCACCTGCGTCGTCAGTTCGGGATAGGCGTCCTCCTGCAGGGCCGCCACCTCGGCTGGTGCGGCGCGCAGGTCGATCGGCAAGACCACCTGCACGAAGTCGGCAGGCGCCGACGGCGGGTCGACAGGATCGGTCGAGACGTTGTCAAGGGCGGGGTAGGCGACATAGGCCGCGACAGCACCGATCAGCGGCGAGAAGGCGGCGACGATCAGCAGCAGCGTCCCAAAGGCGCTGTCGGCTCCGCGTCGCCCCTCGCGCCAGACGTCGCGCACCGTCACGGCGAGCACGGCCACTGCGGCGAGCCCGAGCAGCAGACCGGCGGCGATCGCCGTGTACATGGTGCCCGTCGATATGAAATCCATGTGGCGCGAGGCGATCCCCACCACCATCATCATGAAGGCGAGACTGGCGAGAAAGCGCGCGGGGCGAGCGCCGCGCGCCGATGGCAGCGGCAGCGGCGGCAGACGGCTCATGACGAGAATTCCGGTCCGCGCACGTCGTAGGGACGCACTTCGCGCCACCGCTCCATCAGCTTTTCCAGGCCGGCGTCGGCACCGTCCGGCAACACGATGCGCGGGGTGACGAAGATATCGCCCCTGACGCCTTTCTTGTCGGGCAGGCCCTTGCCGCGCAGGCGGAAAGCCTTCGAGCCGGTGACGCCAGCCGGGATGGTCATGTCGACGGCACCTTCCAGTGTCGGCACCCGGACCTTGCCTCCAAGCACGGCTTCGTCAAGCGTAACGGGCAGATCAAGGCGCAGATTGGTGCCGTCCGGCCGGAACAGGGCGTGCGGCTCGTAGACGAGGATGGCGATGGCGTCACCCGGCGGCGTACCGTCACCACCCTGACCCTTGAGGCGGATCTGCTGGCCCGGTTCGAATCCGGCCGGGATCTTCGCATCGAGCGATTTGCCGTTCGGCAGCGTCACGCGCACTTTGCCCGAGCCAACGATATCCTCAAGGCGGATGCGGGCCGTCACCATGACGTCGGCGCCCTTGCCAGCCGTCGCACTGGGACCGGCGGCGCCCGCCGAAAACCCCTCGAAGCCACCGCGCCGGTTCCCGCGCGTGCTACGGGCGGTACCGTTGGCAAAGTTGGCGAAGGTTTCGCCGAAGATGTCGTGCAGGATATCGTCGTTGGCCCGACCGCCGGCCTGGCGGAAGCCGCCGTGCATGCCACCCGGACCGCCAGCGCCGCTGAAGCCTTCGAAGCCGGTGAAGCGCGGCTTGCCATCGGCGTCGATCTCGCCAGCATCGAACTGGCGGCGTTTATCCTTGTCGCCGACGATCTCGTAGGCCGATGTCAACTCGGCGAAGCGCTCCTTGGAGCGCGGGGCATTCTTGTTGGCATCGGGGTGATGCTGCTTGGCGAGCTTGCGGTAAGCCTTCTTGATCGTCGCTTCGTCTGCGCCCTTGGGCACGCCCAAGACCTCATACGGATCACGCATGCTGGTTGGCCCTCTTCAAATGGATGCTGGCGCTGTGTGGCGCCAAGGTTCTGCCAACCATGTAATGCCCGATCACGTTCCGTTCCAGAGTGTGCCATTATACGGGTCGGACGGCTTTGACAAAATCTTTTCGGGCGATGGTCAGGGAGGTTGTCGTCGGCCGGGCTGTGGCTATATGCCGGTCGGACGCTTGCGCGAATCTGGCCGCTGGCCAGCCAGCATGTGACGAGGCGCCGACGAGACATGTCCAATTCCGAGCCCGACTTCACCGAAGCCTCAGAGCCCTATCAGCTGTTCGTCAGCTGGATGAAGGAGGCCGAGAGGAGCGAGCCGAACGATCCCAACGCCATGGCGCTCGCCACCGCCGACACGGACGGATTGCCGGACGTGCGTATGGTGCTGCTCAAGGGCTTCGACGAGCGTGGTTTCGTCTTCTATACCAACTTCGACTCTGCCAAGGGCGAGCAGATCCTGCAAAACCGCAAGGCGGCGCTGCTGTTCCACTGGAAGAGCCTCAAGCGGCAGGTGCGCGTACGCGGCACCATCTCCGAGGTATCCAAGGACGAGGCGGACGCCTATTTCCAGAGCCGTGATCGCGGTAGCCGAATCGGGGCCTGGGCTTCCAAGCAGTCGCGACCGCTTGAAAGCCGCTTCGCGCTCGAGAAGGCGGTGGCCGAATGGGGGCTCAAGTTCGGCGTCGGCGCCATTCCGCGTCCCGACCACTGGTCGGGCCTGCGCGTGTCGCCGCTGGCCATCGAATTCTGGCGCGATGGGCTGTTCCGCCTGCACGACCGCATCCGCTTCCTGCCCGATGGCACTGGCGGCTGGACACGCACCCGCCTCTATCCCTGATTGACGAAAGGCCGCCGCCATGACCACCGCCACCGACGTCAGCACCCTCAGCTTCGAGCAGGCCCTGAAGGAGCTGGAAGGCATCGTCGCCCGGCTCGAGCAGGGCTCGGTACCGCTTGAGGAGAGCATTTCCATCTACGAGCGTGGCGATGCGCTCCGCAAGCATTGCGACGGCCTGTTGAAGGCGGCCGAGGCCAAGGTGGAAAAGATCCGCATCGCCGGTGATGGTTCGGCTGCCGGCGTCGAGCCACTCGATAAGGAATGAGTGGATGCGGGCGGGGATGAATTTTCCAAATTCCTCACATACTGGCAATCGGTTGGGTAAGAAAATCTCATTTTCTGGCTTGGCGTCGACGAATTCCCCAGTAGCTTGCCCCGACCAACAGGGGCAACGGGATGAACATCGTCGAAACTGAGGCCATGTGGGTGCTGAGCGCGGCCCGGAGAATCAGCATCCGAGAGACTGCAATCGTGTCGGCCGAACTCTCACTGGCCATGCTGGCCGAGGTCGAGGAACGAGGGCTGACGAAAGCTGGACCGTGGGTTTTCATCGCCCACAACCTTCCTCGCGACGGCAAGACGTTGTTTGACTGGCGGATCTGCTTGCCAATCGAGCGGCCGGCAACCTACGCAGGACGGTTCGAGCTGTTGCATCTCGAGCCGATCATCGTCGCCTCCGCGGTTCACCGGGGATCGTTGCGGACGCTGTTTTCAAGGGGCTACGGCCCGCTGGTATCGGAGATCGAGCGGTCGCGGCACGTCTTCTCCGGCGAGAGCCGGGAAGTCTATCATGACTGGCGCGGATCGGATTCGCCCTACCACCTCATCGAAATCCAGTTCGGGCTGGCTCGATGAGTGTCCTGCATCAGCCGTAATTCAGCTTGATAAATACGACGCTTGAGAATTGAAGATACTGTGATTGACTGGTATCTGAGGATGAGGCGTTTGTCCTCGTAGTTTCACGGATTTTTCGGATTGCCGCGTCCCGCCACTCCGCTTCTTGATAAGGTGTCGTCGCCGGACGACCTCAAGGTTTTGTCCGCTGCCGAGCTTGAACAGCTCGCCGCCGAGGTGCGCGCCGAAATGATCGACGCGGTATCGGTGACGGGCGGCCATCTCGGCGCTGGGCTGGGCGTCGTCGAACTGACGGTGGCCTTGCACGCCGTGTTCGACACGCCGCGCGATCGACTGATCTGGGACGTCGGCCATCAGGCCTATCCGCACAAGATCCTGACCGGCCGGCGCGCCGACATCCGCACTTTGCGCCAGAACAGTGGTCTTTCCGGCTTCACCAAGCGGACCGAGAGCATCTACGATCCGTTCGGTGCCGGCCACTCCTCGACGTCGATTTCCGCGGGCCTCGGCATGGCAGTGGCGCGCGATCTCAAGGGCGACGACAACCAGGTGATCGCCGTCATCGGCGACGGCGCCATGTCGGCCGGCATGGCCTACGAGGCGATGAACAACGCCGGTGCCATGGACAGTCGCCTTGTCGTCATCCTCAACGACAATGACATGTCGATCGCGCCGCCGACCGGCGCCATGAGCGCCTATCTGGCGCGCCTCGTCTCTGGTCCCACCTATCTCACGCTGCGCGAAGCGATGAAGCAGCTCGCCTTCAACCTGCCGAAGGGCCTTCGGCAGAAGGCGCAGCGGGCCGAGGAATACGCCCGCGGCTTCCTCACGGGTGGCACGCTGTTCGAGGAACTCGGCTTCTACTATGTCGGGCCCATCGACGGACATAACCTCTCCCATCTGCTGCCGGTGTTGCGCAACGTCCGCAACGCCAAGGACGGGCCGGTGCTGCTGCACGTGGTCACCAAGAAGGGCAAGGGCTATCCGCCGGCCGAGGCGGCCGCCGACAAGTATCACGGTGTCAGCCGTTTCGACGTGGTGACCGGCGCTCAGGTGCGGCCCAAAGCCAATGCGCCGAGCTACACTCAGGTGTTCGGCGAGACGCTGGTCGACGAGGGGCGGCGCGACGAACGCGTCGTCGGCATCACCGCCGCCATGCCCGCCGGTACCGGTCTCGACCTGTTCGGCGAGGCCTTTCCCGACCGTATGTTCGACGTCGGTATCGCCGAGCAGCACGCCGTCACCTTCGCCGCCGGCATGGCAACCGAAGGCCTGAAGCCCTTTTGCGCCATCTACTCCACTTTCCTGCAGCGCGCCTATGACCAGGTGGTGCACGATGTTGCGCTGCAAAATCTCCCTGTCCGTCTGCCAATCGACCGGGCCGGCTTTGTCGGCGCCGATGGTGCAACGCATGCCGGCGCCTTCGACACCGCCTTCCTGACCTGCTTGCCCCACATGGTGGTGATGGCCGCTGGCGACGAAGCCGAACTCAGACATATGGTGGCGACGGCGGTTGCCTATGACGATGGCCCCATCGCCTTCCGCTATCCGCGCGGCGAGGGCGTTGGCGTCGATCTGCCGGCGCGCGGCAAGCTCTTGGAGATTGGTCGCGGCCGGCTGGTCGTTGAAGGTGGCAAGGTGGCGATCCTGTCCTTTGGTACCCGCCTTGCCGAGGCGCTGAAGGCGGCCGAAGAACTCGCCACCTTCGGCCTGCCGGCCACCGTGGCCGACGCGCGTTTCGCCAAGCCGCTCGACCGTGAACTGATCCGTCAGCTCGCGGCCCACCACGAGCTGCTGATCACCGTCGAGGAGGGGTCGACCGGCGGCTTTGGCAGCCAGGTGGCGCAGGCGCTGATTGACGACGGCCGCTTCGATCGCGGCTTCCGTTTCCGGGCGCTGACGTTGCCGGACGCCTTCGTCGACCACGACAAGCCGGAGCGCATGTATGCCGCCGCCGGTCTCGACGCGCGCGGTATCGTCCAGGCCGTGCTCACCGCGCTCGGGCGGAACCGGATCGAATTTGCCGGTGTGGTCGGTAAATAGGGCTGCAACTGAGAGAGCACCGCTCGGAAACCTGGGAGCCGGGCTCTCGCAAGAACGATGCGATAGCAAGAAAATAGAGTGCCGTCTTGTGGTCGTCGGACCGCGCGTTGCTCGAGGGGAACGAGATATGGGCTTTCAGCAGCTGGACGCCAATGGCGATCCCGTCGGGCCGGTCGTCGAAGGCTGGGCGCCGCGTCCGCGCCCGTCACGGACCGTTCTGGAAGGGCGGACGGTGCGGCTCGAGCCGTTGTCGGTCACCCACGTTCCAGACCTCTTTGCCGCCTATTCCACCGACCTGAGTGGCCGGATGTGGACCTATCTGTCGGTTGGTCCGTTTGCCTGCGAAGCCGATCTCGCCGCCTGGGTCGCGTTGATCATTCCCTCTGAGGACCCGGTGTTCTTCGCGGCGGTCGACAAGGCGAGCGGCCGGGCGGTTGGCATCGTCTCCTACCTCCGCATCGATCCGGTCAACGGCTCCATTGAGGTCGGTTGGGTGACCTGGTCGCCGCTGATGCAGCGGTCGGCCATCTCTACCGAAGCGCACTATCTGCTCATGAAAAACGCCTTCGACGGCCTCGGCTATCGCCGCTACGAATGGAAGTGCAACGCCCTCAATGCGCCGTCGATGAAGGCTGCCGAGCGGTTGGGCTTCACCTACGAGGGCACGTTCCGACAGTCCGTCATCGTCAAGGGCCGTAACCGTGACACGGCCTGGTTCTCGGTGATCGATGGCGAATGGCCGGCGGTGGGAGCGGCTTTCGATGCCTGGCTGAGGCCGGACAATTTCGACGCCAAGGGGCGGCAGATACGGCGCCTCGAGGATTTGCGATAGCGATCGCGGGCCCTCTGGCCGCGCCGCCATTCCGTTTCGCCCGACAACGGGTGTTCGTTCAGGAGACAGTCATGCCGATTCATCGTCTCAGCCGTCGCCAACTGCTGCTGGCCACTGCCGCCGGCGCGCTCGTCGCTTTCGTTCCTGTCTTCGCCTCGGCCGCCGAACCAGCTGTCCGGCTGCGCCTGATGGCGACCAGCGATCTCCACGTCAACGTTTTCCCCTACGACTATTATCGCGACAAGGCGGACGACACGGTCGGCCTCGCCAAGACCGCGGCGCTGATCGCCGCGGCTCGCGACGAGGCGCGCAACGCCATCCTGTTCGACAACGGCGACCTTATCCAGGGCAGTCCGCTTGGCGATTTCATCGCCTATGAGAAAGGCCTCGACGGTGGCAACAAGCACCCGATCATCGCGGCGATGAACGGCCTCGGTTACCTTTGCGGTACGCTCGGCAACCACGAGTTCAACTATGGGCTCGACTTCCTCGGCAAGGCGCTGTCGGGCGCCGAGTTCCCGGCGGTCTGCGCCAATGTGCTGAAACCGGACGGCACGCCGTTGATCGAACCGACCCGCGTCTTCGACGCCAAGGTCGTCGACGCGGCGGGTAGCGAGCACGTGCTGCGAATCGGCGTCATTGGCTTCGTGCCGCCGCAGATTGTCCAGTGGGACAAGGACAATCTCGAGGGCAGGGCGACCACCATCGACATCGTCGACGCCGCTGAGAAATACCTGCCGGCGCTGCGCAAGCAGTCGGATGTGGTCGTCGCCCTCTGCCATTCCGGCATCGCCGGTGGCGAGCGGGCGGGCGGTGAAGAGAACGCGGCGCTGTTCCTGTCGAAGGTGGCGGGGATCGACGCCATCTTCACCGGCCACCAGCACCTGGTCTTTCCCGGCAAGGACTTCGCCGGCATCGACGGCGCCGACATCGACAAGGGGACGCTCAACGGCGTGCCGACGGTGATGCCCGGCTTCTGGGGCAGCCACCTCGGCGTCATCGACCTCGATCTCGTCAAGGAGGGAGAGGGCTGGAAGGTGAGCGGCTCCAAGGTCGAGGCTAGGCCGATCTACGAGCGGACGCCCGACAAGAAGATCGTGTCGAGAGTTGACGCTGTGGCAGCGGTGCTCGCGTCGGTGAAAGCCGACCATGAGGCGACGCTCGACTACGTCCGCCGGCCCGTCGGTGAAACGTCGGCGGCCATCTCGAGCTATTGGGCGTTGGTCGCCGACGACCCGTCGGTGCAGATCGTCAGCCAGGCGCAGCTCTGGTACGGCGCAACTCAGGCAAAGGCGGCAGGTCTGCCCGACTTACCGATCCTGTCGGCGGCGGCGCCCTTCAAGTGCGGCGGTCGCTCCGGGCCGGACTACTACACCTTCGTTCCCAAGGGGCCGATCGCCATCAAGAACGTCGCCGACATCTACCTTTATCCGAACACCATCCGCATCGTGAAGGTTACCGGCGAGCAGTTGCGCGAGTGGCTGGAGCGGTCGGCCGGCATCTTCAACCGGATCGACCCGTCGAAGACCGAAGAGCAGGCGCTCATCGACACCGCCTTCCCCTCCTACAACTATGATGTCATCGACGGTGTTACCTACCGCATCGATGTCACGCAGGAGAAGCGTTACGACAACGACGGCAAGGTGATTGCGGAGGGCGCCCACCGCATCGTCGAGCTCGCCTATCAGGGCAAGCCGGTCGGTTCCGACCAGGAATTCCTGGTGGTGACCAACAACTATCGGGCCGGCGGCGGTGGCCACTTTCCGGGCGCCGACGGCAGCACGGTGGTGTTCCAGGGGCCGGACAGCAACCGCGACGTCATCGTCCGCTACATTATCGCGAACAAGACCATCAACCCGTCGGCCGATGGCAACTGGTCGATTGCCAAGCTGCCGGAGGGCGTCAATCTCACCTTCCCGAACTCGCCCAATGCCACGCTGGACACCGTGCCGGCCGGCGTCAGGGTGGAAAAGGTCGGTGATGCCGGTGAAGGCTTTGCCAAATACCGCCTGACGGTGGCGTGAAGACGCACCGCATGCTGTGACGGAATATCCGACGCCCGGCAGCAATGCCGGGCGTCGTCGTTTCGGGCCGCGGCGACTTTCTGCGCAGTGCGGTCGCTTGATATCGCGAGATTGCCATGTATAGGTATTTGCCCAGATTGTCGGTTTTTGCGCGATGACCGGAGTGCCGATTTCAGATGGACGCCGTTTCCTCCGACTCGAAACTTCTGCGTTCCCGCTTCGACAGTCGCTCCCTGCCGGCCCATCTCGCTCAGCCGGCCTGGAGTGAGGCTATCGGCGTCATCTTTGATACTCGTCCGCGCAAAAGCGTGGAGGAGGGTTTCTTCGCCAACGTCGACGCGGCTTTCATGGGCGATGTGGCGCTCGGCCGCATGTCGAGCACGGCGCAGGACTTCGATCGTTCCCGCTACAAGATTGCCCGAGACGGCATGGATGGCTACCTGCTGCAGTTCTATCTCTCCGGCCGGAGCGCTTCGCGGGGGGGTAGCAACTCTGAAGTGGCGGGCGAGGGCGACCTCTACGTGATCGACATGGCCCAGCCACTTGCCACCTCGACCACCGACCACGAGCAGATCAGCTTTGTCGTGCCGCGCCGACTGATGGCGCAGCGCCTCGAAAGCCCGGACAGCGCTCACATGCGGGTCATTCCCGCCGGGCTGCCGCTGGTCGCTCTATTCCGCGAAAGCCTGAGAAGCTTCCATGGCCAGATCGGCAACATGTCGCGCCGGGAAGCCGATGCTGCGATTCCTCCTCTGCTCGACCTCGCTGCGGCTGCCATCAACGGCCACGTGGATGAGCGGAGCACGGCCAGCGTCAATCTGGCGCGCTTCGTTGGCCTGCGGCGCCATGTCGAAGACAATCTCCTGAACCCCGACTTCACGCTCGACAGCCTGCTCAGCGCGTTCGGACTGTCTCGACGCAAAGCCTACCGGCTGTTCGAACCGGTGGGCGGGTTTGCCACCTACGTTAACCGGCGCCGCCTGCAGCGCGCCCTGCAGGCGCTGCGCTCGGCTGATTGGCGGCACGTGTCGATTGCCGATATCGGCAGCGCTCACTGCTTTTCGAACGCCGAAAACTTCAGCCGGGCTTTTCGTCGCGAATACGGGCTGTCGCCGCGCGAGGTGCGCCTGCTCGCCGACTCGGGGCGGAGCCTGCCGGACGTGGTCGGCGCGCTGCCGGAAACGGAATGGGCGCAGTGGATCGAAAGCATCGGCCGGTGACAGCGTGATGATTGGCGGGCCGGTCTCCTTAACGTGAGAAGATCTGACACGGAATGCGGGATGGTTGGCACGCAACGACCATTTCCCGGTCGCTACGTATTAGGTCATAGAAATCGGCCGTTCCGCATGCGATTGAGCATCGGTCCCGAGATGATCGGGCCCATCGAGGCGGTTGACCACGTGCGATCCGAGAAAAAGCAATTTTTACTCATATGTTTTTAAGTCTTTAAAACAAGCCATAAGTAACTGCAGGATTAGACCTCGGATCTTCCGTACAACCGCCTCGATCTTCCTGTCTGGCTAGGGGCGGCCATCCGTCTCTCCATTCCGCCGGCCCTCATGCCATACCAACGTCCTGCCGCCGGTCCGTCGCGGAGCGGTGGCAGGACGTTGCGATTCCCGAAGAGGTCAGGACAGCGGCACGCAGCTGTCCACGTTGGCCGGTTTGACGCGCCCCGCCTCGAGATCGCTCAACTGTGGAATCGACGGGTCGAAACCGCCAACTATGCTTTCGTAGGTGGCGCGGTCCATTCCAACCCGCCGTCCGCTCGAAGTGAAGCCGACCATGCCTGTTTTGCCGATGTAGGCCTTGCTTGCCCACATCTTGCAGAAATACTTCTTCGTGCCGTTTGAGGCGATCCAGCCCGGCAGGCCGGATTTCCCTGTTGTGAGCTTGCCGAGCTTGTAGCCCTGCTGCGTCAGCTTGGTAAAGGACTCGGCCTGCGCAGTGCTGGTGGTGGCGAATACCGCGATGACCGCGCCGATGGCCAACGTCTTCAACGAAATGAACATGCATACTCCCGAGGCCGATGTCGGCCACGGGCATTTTAGCCAACTCTCAGCCTGCAACCATAGTCTGCATAGGTCGAATGGACCTATTTCACATATTGCATCCGGTGCGTCACAGCCATCTCTTCCAGCGGAAGAAGCCATAGGTACAGGCGGCCGACAGGATCATTGCCGCGATGCCCCAGACATAGCCGTAGGTCCATTCGAGTTCGGGCATGTAGCGGAAGTTCATGCCGTAGAAGCTCGCCACCAGCGTTGGCGGCATGAAGATCACTGCCAGAACCGAGAAGATCTTGATGGTGTCGTTCTGCTGGATCGAAATAAGGCCGAGTGTCGCATCCAGAAGGAACGTAATGCGCTCCTCCTGGCCGCGACAATGGTCGGCCAGCGCCGTAACGTCGCTTTTCATCGGCTTCAGGCGGGCGATATCCTCCTTGGAATAGCGTGCGCCCTCCATCTTGGCAGTCAGAAATAGCAGCAGGCGGGACAGCGAGATCAGGCTCTCCTGGAAATGGCCGAGACGCAGGCCCTCGCGGCCGATGCGCCTGAGCGAACTCTTGTAACGATCGCCGGCCGGCGCGGCGCGCGAATCGTCCTCGAACACTCGGCGGGCAATGGTCTCGATGCGGGCTCCCGACTGCTCGATGACATCGGCGAGGCGGTCGATGGCCGCTTCCAGAATGGTCAGCAGCGCGCCGTGCGGCGTCGTCACGTTGGCGCCGGCCGTCGTCACGTTCTTGATGGCGAGCGGGATGGTGCCCGGCTCGTCATAGCGGACGGTGACGAGGTGCTTGTCGGTGAGCACGAAGGTGACGACGGTGATGCCTGGATCGTTGCTGCCGGCGCGGCAGGGCAGGGCAGCGGTGAGATAGAGGACGTCGTTGGTCACCGAAAGCCGGCTCGACGGTTCAATCTCTTCCATCTCGGCGCGGGTGGGAAGTTCGGCGCCGATGAACTGCTCGACCGCCAACTCCTCGGCGCGCGTCGGCGTCATCAGGTCGATCCACAGCGCCTGCTGGTCTGGTACGAGGGTGCCACAATTTGGGGCGTATTCGAGTTTGTCGCCGACGGGATGAAACGCGTTGAGCATGGGCGACGTCCAGAACTCTGGCCTTCGCGAGGCCGGTTCGCTTGGCGATGGGCGAAGTCTCCGAATGCAGCGACTCCCCCGCAAGAAGGGGGTGCCACCGTCTGCCGCTTCTCTACACGCGGGCGCGACAGCGGTCGAGTCCTTCTCGTTGGACATTGCGCCGCCAAGGCAATCTGATAAGTGTTTCGTCGGATATGACCTGCGGGGAGGCCATGGCTCGCACCGACTGGGGGCACGGACTTGGGGAGCTGGCGCGCGATGTGATGCGCGTCCTGTTCGTCTATGCGCTCGTGTTGCAGACGCTGGCACCGCTTGCCCTTGCCCGCGCCGAGACGCGCGACGGCCTCTCGGACCATGCGACTCTCTGTTCGACGATGGCCGACGTCGGTGTGACCGACCCTGCCAATACCCCGGTCCGGGTTGTTCACGACTGTCTGGCCTGCTGCGTTGGCAGCGTCGCCGCTACCCTGGCACCGCCAATCGAATTGTCGGAGCCGACGGGCTTTTCGCGACTGCGCGAGCTTCACGCACCGAGGGCTTTTGTCCGATTGGCCCTGGCCGGTGGTCCACCGCCGCAACGGGCGCCACCCGATCTCGCCTGACGGTCTTCCGCCCCGCCGAACAGGTGGTGGCCTTTTTCCCAGTTCATAGATCGGCCCGCACCGCGGGCACGCCGGCGCCAGCGGCGGCCGGCATTACTCATCGAGGTTCCCCATGCTCCAGATGTCCCGAACTGTTCTGCGCGCGGCGCTCATCGCCGGCTTGTTCGTTGCCTTGCCCGTCGCCGGTCTGGCGATCGACCCGGCGTCCGCGCACGAATTCAAGGCCGGCGCGCTCACCCTCAAGCACCCTTGGACGCGCGCCACTGCCAAGGGCGCCGAGATGGGAGGTGGCTTCGTCGCCGTCGTCAACACCGGTAGCGAGGCCGACAGGCTCGTCGGTGGCAGCTTCGCGCTCGCCGAACGCACCGAGGTGCACGAGATGAAGATGGAAGGCGACGTCATGAAGATGCGCCAGCTTGAGGGGGGGCTCGACATTCCAGCCGGCAGCACCGTCGAATTGAAGCCGGGCTCCTACCACCTGATGTTCATGAAGCTGACGGCGCCCCTCGAAGCCGGCACCAAGGTGAAGGGATCGCTGACTTTCGAGAAAGCCGGTGAGGTGCCGGTGGAATTCGCCGTTGAGGCGATCGACGCCAAGGCGAGGGATCACAAGGCTGGCGGCCATGACGCCATGCCAATGGGCGGTGCCGACAAGCAGCACGACGCGCACGGAAAATGACGTCGCAGTACCATGGGCCATCCCCATAAACGTCGACGGCCGGAGCAAATGCTCCGGCCGTCGATGAAGTCAGCTATTTGCTCCAAAGGCACAAAAGCCCTACCTCACGCGCAGATCACAATGGACACTGACGCGCCGAGCCTCTGGGGCAAGCCTGAACTGGGATCATCGCCGGGCCGGTCGCAGATGCGCCAGCCCAAAGCCCGATGGATCAATCCTCGTAGGAGAACATCGGGGCGGTCTGCTGGACCGTCGTGTAGTCCTTCTGCTGTACCTGGCGACGCATGGCGCGCGCCGCGGCGTTCACCGCCGGAATGCCGATCTCGTGGTATTGGGCGTCGAGTTCGTTCTCGCTGCCTTGTTGGATCTGGCCTTTGTTAACAGCGTCAGCCTGCTTGACCATCTGGGTACCGTCCTACCCCGTCGCCGGGTACGTGGTTTGTCATATGTATTCGTTCGGGAGTATCGTGTCTAAATCACGTCTTCCACGGTCATATATTATGCCTGCGAATGAGGCTGAACAAGGGCGGGCAGCATTCACACGCTTCGCATTTCTTCTTAGGGTGAACTAGATTTTTTCTCGCGTGACTAAAATGCGACATTTGCTTTGCGGGAGTTGCGACCAAAAGCTAATCAAGTATTTGACGCTATGCAAACCGAATGATCAGGCCAAGAAGATCTTAACCTGTCTTTAAGCAAA
>JAGSYU010000190.1 GCA_018262575.1 Pseudomonadota bacterium
ACGTCTTCATAGGCGCCGTTCTCCTCCAGGAAGTTGATGGAGGTGATGACGCCGCGGCCGGCGCAGCCGACGCCCGGCTCCGGACCGCCGGATTCGACGCACTTGATGCCCTTGTAGCCAAGCTTCAACACGTCCTCGAGCTCAAGATCCTCGACCGAGCCCTTTTCGGCGGCGAGGTGGAGGACGGTGTCCTGGGCCTTGGCGTTGAGGATCAGGCGGGTCGAGTCGGCCTTGGGGTCGCAGCCGACGATCAGGATCCTCTGCCCCATCTCGACGAGGGCAGCGAGCGTGTTCTGGGAGGTGGTCGACTTGCCGATGCCACCCTTGCCGTAAAAGGCGATCTGGCGGAGTGCAGCCATGGTCTTTGTTCCTTGTCTTGCGAAAAGCACCGGGAGGTGGATGCGAGTTCGGTCGGCGGCGACGAGCCGCCTCACGGCAGGCTTGTTTCAAGGGGCGTGCCAACTGATCATCTCCCAACAAATATGAGCTTTTCCAATTTGTTAGCCGCCCTAGAGCACAAATCGACGCGGCAACACGGGCTGTCGCGGGTCCGACAAAAGGCGACAGTCGATGTCGGACACCGAGATCCGGCGGGCTGGCGCCCCAACGAAAAAGGCCGCCCCGAGGGGCGGCCAGAGCGGACAGACGACGGGGGAGGCAGACGTCTGCCGAAAAGAGATCAGCCAGCGAGAAGCCGCGCCGCCTCGGCGAGCGGCAGGTCGATCAGCACGATGCCCTCGGCGGCGAGGAAGCGTCGTTCGTTGACGGTCAGCGTCGCGGCTTCGGCCACGCAGGCATGCGGGCCGGCCGAGCGCTTGATGATCTGCCGGGCGTAGGTGCGGAGCATCTGGTCGTGGAACCGGCAACCGATGAACAGGAAGCCGCGCGACGCGCGACGCGTCCGTGCCGTGTCGGGAATCGGCGTCTGGATGTCGATCTCGGTCAGCGCCTCGACATAGTCACTGTCGGAGACCAGCACGTCACCGTCCGGCCGGACACTACCGTGTGGTGCGTAGAGCAGCGTGCGCGCGCCATCCGGCTCGGCGGCGCGACCGAACAGATCGGCGGCGCGATACCAGCGGTCTTCGCCGATGCCAGCGCGCGACATGCCCTGAACACCGACGACGTCGGTCCGCCCGGCATCGGCCATGGCGGCGGCGAGCGTGCCGTCGTACCAGCTGTCGACGACGAGGCTAAGCGGCAACCCGGCGAGAAAGCGATGGAAGGTGGAGGGACGCGGCTCCGCCACGAAGATGTCGGCCATCAGCTTCTTCAGCGTACGGCGATGGCGATGGCTCTCGATATATTGCGCCACCGCCCACATGTTGCCACGGATGCGGCCGGGCACCGGCACGCGCTTCTGCAGCGCGGTGGCGACCTCTTCGGGCGAGACGGGCACCGGCGACGACCCGTCGAGCGTCAGCAAGCCCGGTCCGAGGTACGGCACGAGATGATCGGCGAGAAGTTCGGAACGGAGGCCGGCGATGGCGGTGCGGGCAGTTTCGCCGGACAGCATCTCGAGGGGGCCGCCGGCAAGAAGCGCGCTCATCTCAGTCGTCCTCGCCGCGTCGCCGCGCGTTGACGGTCACCGGCAGGCGGGTTTCGGAGGGCATGTCGGGCAGGTCCAGCACCCAGCCGTTCTTCAGCGTCACCGCGCCGCCCCAGAGAGTATCTTTCTCCTGAGAAATGATCGGCTCCTCAAGGTCCTTCTTGGCAACGTAAGCCGACAGGCCGGTTGCCGACTGGCGGATCATCACTTTCATCGCGGGGTACGCTCCGTCCTTTGAAGGGCATCGGGCGTGGTGAGTTCCCGCGCCCGCATGCCGACCAGGATGCCGCGATCGACCCAATCGACCGCGTAGATATAGAACTGTTGCAGGAAAGTGCCGATGTCGCGCACGTAACCGACGTCGCCCTTGTGGACGAGGCGCTCGCCGATGTCGCGGCCGGGATAGGTGCCGTCGTTCTTCACATTGAGACGTGCGACCACCTTGTCGCCGGGCAGGAAGCGCGGCGGGCCGTCGATCTCGACATCGAGCTCGCGATCGACAAAGGACATGTCAGGCCGCCTTGGCGATCGCACCGGACGGGCAGACCTCGTCGCATTGAGGCGCGTCGGCGGTACCCTGACATTCGGTGCATTTCTTCGGGTCGATGACGTAAGCCGCACCCTTGAAGCGAATGGCTTTCGAGGGGCACTCGCTTTCGCAGGCACCGCAAGCGGTGCAGTCATCGGCGTTGATGGACATGGCCATGGACTGGATCTCCTTGGGGACTCAGGCGAAGACTGCGGTGAGGCCAAACCGCTCGGCGTAGAGCTTGCCGACGGCGGTCTCGATATAATCGTAGGCGTAGGCATCGGTGACCGTGATACCGGCGGCGACCAGCGCCTCACGCGGGCAGTCGCCCACCTTGGCGCAGAGCACGGTGTCGATGCCGTCGAGAGCAGCTATGGTCGGGCCAAGCGTCGCGTCCTCGCCGAAACCGCCCATGCAATAGGCGTCGACCTTGCGATGGCCGATGAGAGCAATGCCCTTCGGCCCCGCCTCGAACACCTGGAATTCGCGGGCGTGGCCGAAGTGCTCGTTGACGCGGGCGCCGCCCTTGGTGGCGACGGCGACGAGGAGGCGGACGTCGTCGGCCACTGCTTCGACGCTCCGAAGGGCGTCATCGCGGGCGGCGCCCCGGTCGCCGCGCTCGGCGGCGACGAAGTCGCGATAGGCTTGGCGGGGAGCCGGATCGTAGGTCACGGTCTCCGGTAGCTTCTCCATGGTGAACTCCTGGCCGCGGTCCTCGCCGAGCAGGCCGATGGCGTCGGCGCGGCACTGGCGGCAGTGCCGCATCAGCTTGATGCCGCCGTCGAGCCGGTCCTGCAGCGCCGTGAGTTCAGCTGGCGTCGGGCCCCGCTGTCCGGTGAGGCCGAAATGGGTGCCGTGCGCCGGGTCGGAGATCAGCGGCATGACGTTGTGCAGGAAGGCGCCGCGCGCCCGCACCGCCCGATTGACCTCGGCGAGATGGTCGTCGTTGATGCCGGGAATCATCACCGAGTTGATTTTCACCAGGATGCCACGCGCCGTCAGCATCTCGAGGCCGCGCATCTGCCGCTCAAGGAGAATGGTCGCAGCTTCGAGGCCTGTGCGACGCTTGTGGTCGTAGAAAATCCACGGATAGATCTTCGCGCCGACCTCCGGGTCAACGGCGTTGATGGTGATCGTCACATGGTCGATGGCCATATCGGCGATCTCGTCCACATGATCGGGCAGCGCAAGGCCGTTGGTGGAGAGACAGAATTTGATGTCGGGGATTGCCTTGCGCACTGCCTCGAAGGTGGCGCGGGTGTTCTTCCAGTTGGCGAGCGCGTCGCCGGGGCCGGCGATGCCCAGCACCGACAGCTCCGGCACGGCGGCGGCCACCGCCACCACCTTCCGGAACGCCTCCTCCGGCGTCAGCCGCTCGGAGACGACGCCGGGCCGGCTCTCATTGGAGCAGTCGTATTTTCGGTTGCAGTAGTTGCACTGGATGTTGCAGGCCGGCGCCACTGCCACGTGCATGCGGGCAAAGTAATGGTGCGCTTCCTCCGAATAGCAGGGGTGATCCTTGATCATCTCCCAGACGGCGGGATCGATGTCGGCCGGACGTGTCGACGAACCACAGCCGGTAGCGGCGCAACCGCCTTTGCGCCGCGGCGCGGGCGAAGTCGTCAGGCTGGCGAGTGAGATGATCGGCGAGGACATGGCGCGCTCCGGACGGGTCGAGGGTCATCACCGGCATCGCAAGCCATATGCCAAGAATAAAACCAATATATTTCAATATGTTGCTTAACTTCGCCGCGAAGGCGTCAGGGAAAGCGACACAGCCTTGTCGGACATGCGACAGGGCCTCACGCGGGCGCGGTTCAAAACAACGAACGGCGCCGGAGAACCGGCGCCGCGACATGGAAGATAGAACCGGACAGATGCTCAGAAGCGCTTCAGCTCAACACGGTGTTTCTTGAGGGCATAGCCAATCTGACGTGGCGTCAGGCCGAGGATACGGGCGGCCTTGGCCTGTACCCAGCCGGATTTCTCCATGGCATCGATCAGCCTCTCCTTCTCGCCGGCCCGATGGCCGAGAGCCGGACAGTCGGCACCGGCGTGCTCGCAGACATGGCCTTCGGCCGGAGACTCGCCGTGGACCGGCTCGGGTTGTGGCAGCTTGGCCGGTGGAAGCGTCGGTCGCAGGCCGGGCACCAACGCTTCGCCACGCTTCAGCGCCGTCAGTTGCTCGTCGGCGGTGACGTGGTGGGCGCCGGTCCAGAGCGTCGCCGACAGACATTCGCCGTGGGCGCAGGCGAAGTCCTCGCGGCGGATGGTGTCGCTGCGGCTCAGCGTCGCGGTACGGCGAACACAATTCTCGAGCTCGCGCACGTTGCCGGGGAAATAGCACTTGCCGAGCAGATCGAGCGCCTTGTCGGTGATGGACAGCCGGCGACCGTTCTCGCGGTTGAAACGGTCGAGGAAAGCACGGGCGAGCAGCAGGATGTCACCCGGCCGCTCGCGCAGCGGCGGCAGAAACACCGGGACGACATTGATGCGGTAATAAAGATCAGCGCGGAAATCACCGCGTGTCACGGCCAGTTCCAAGTCGCGGTTGGTGGCGCAGATCAGGCGGACATCGACCTTCAGCGTGCGCGTACCGCCAACCCGCTCGAATTCGCCTTCCTGGAGGACGCGCAACAGCTTGGACTGGAAGGCCGGTGAGATCTCGCCGATCTCGTCGAGCAGCAGCGTGCCGCCGTTGGCAAGTTCGAAGCGGCCGGGCTTCAGCGCGATAGCGCCGGTGAAGGCGCCCTTCTCGTGGCCGAACAGCTCGGACTCCAGCACGCTTTCGGAAACGGCGGCGCAGTTGAGCTTGATGAAGGGCTTGGCCTTGCGGTTGGACAGTTCATGGATGGCGCGGGCGAACAGCTCCTTGCCGGTGCCGCTCTCGCCGCGCAGCAGCACGGTGGTATTGGATGGCGCGACGATGGAGATGGTTTCCATGACGCGGCGCACCGAAGGGCTGTCGCCGACAATGCCACCGGTGCCGGCGCGGATACGGGTCGGCTTGGGCTTCTCGTCGAGCGCCTTCTCAAGCCGCGATCGCTCGTCGATGAGCCGCCGACGGTCGGCGGCGACGACGCGGTGCAGCCGCACCGCCTGCCCGACCAGATTGGCGACCATGGCGAGAAAGCGCAGATCCTCGTCGATGCGGATATCGGCGGAGCCATCCCAGACGCGGTCGATGCTGAGCGTACCGATCACCTTGAGGTCGTCCTTGATCGGCACACCGACAAAGGAGACGCGACTTGGGTCATGGGCGGCCGGCGTGCCGGCAAACAGGGGATCGACGGCGGTGTCCTGCACGACGAGGGAGGTCTGAGTGGCGACGATGCGGTCGATGACGGCCTGTGGCAGGCTGTCGATCGGCCGGCCCTTCACCTCGCCCGCCCAGCCGGCCGTGGCGACGATTTCCGGCTCGCCAGCCTCGTCGATGACGACAATCATGCCGCGCCGCATGGCGAGGAACGACGTCAGGATGTTGACGACACTCGCCAGCATGCTCTCGAGGCGGACGGGTGCGTTCAGGATCTTCGAAATCTCGTAGATTCCGAATAGCGCCATCTCGGCGCTCTGCCGGTTGTCGCGCCGGGGACGGGAGGCTGTCTCGACCGGCGCGAGGCGCGGCTTCTCGCGAACTGCCAGGATCATGCCGTGGCTCCTCAGGTCAGCGACCGGCTGGGAGGGACCGGCATCTGACCCTTGGATGGTCCGAGTAAAGATGAGTTTTGTCACGCACTAATTGCAGTCATTTCTCCAAGGCTTTGCATAAGTCGAGAGCATCTACGGATATTTGCGTAAACCTCGGTGACCAAGGCAGACGGGG
>JAGSYU010000191.1 GCA_018262575.1 Pseudomonadota bacterium
CGGGAAGCCGCCGATATGGGCGAACACTTCGGAGCGTCTGTAGTCGGGCGCGAACCAGCGGACGATCTCGCCGTGACGGGTGCCGGCATAGAGGTTGCCGTCCTCGTCGAGAATGACGTCCTCCGGCCCTTCCACCTCGCCGAGCGCGATCGGCGTGGCCTCCGACAGGCGATCGTTGAGAGCATAGGCGCCGCCGCCGTTCGGCAGCGCCGACTCCTCGCCGCTCATCCGGTGATGGACCGGCGCCACGTAAACTTCGGCCAATACCTTGTGACGGTTCTTCGCCCAGCGGATGTCGAGCACAACGGCAAAGGCCAGCATGAAGCCAAGCACCAGCTGGTTGGAGCCGGTGCCGTAGCCGAGGCGGATCAGCCCGTTGGTCATGGTCAGCACGGCGATGGCGCCCATCAGCCCCTTGGCGATCGAGCCGCGGCCACCGCCCAGCGAATTGCCGCCGACCACGGCGGCGGTGAGCGCGGCCAGCTCCAGCCCGGCCCCGGTGCCGGGCCCGGCGCCCGACAGGCGGGCGGCGAACAGGAAGCCGGCGATGCCGGCGCTGAGGCCGGAAATGACGTAGGTGAGGAACACCGTGCGGCGCACGGGAATGCCGGCGTTGTAGGCCGAGCGGCGCGAGCCGCCGACCGCCGAAATATGCCAGCCGAGCCGCGAGCGGCTGAGAAGGACGTGAGCGAGGAGGGCGAAGGCACCGGCGATCAGGATCGACACCGGCAGGCCGGCGAGGGAGCCGATGCCGATATAGTCGAATTGATCGTTGAGGACCGGCGACATCTGCAGCTCCTTGCCCCAGGCAATGATCAGGATGTCGTAGAGCGACCGGCCCATGATGAGGGTGACCAGCGTCGTCAGGAAGGCTCTCCCGGTGGTGATCGCCAGGACAAAGGCGAGCGAGGTCGGCAGCTCCCAGAGGTAGATGCCGACCACCGACATGAAGACGGACAGCGCGTAGATCGAGCCGACGGAAAGATCGATGCCGCCACCCAGCATGACGATGGTGAGACCGATGACGACGATCAGGAACTCGCCGAGCTGGCGCGTGGTGTCGAGCAGACTGGCTGGCGCGAAAAAGCCGTTGATCGCCGTGCCGAAGATGGCGATTACGGCGGCGAGCAGCAGGAAGGGCACGAGGTTGTCGGCCCAGCGCTTGGTGAGGATTTCGCCGACAAGGTGGGAAGGGATCGCGTTGTAGAACAGGCGCGACAGGCTCTCGGGTAGGCGCATGGACACTTCCACCTGATCGTCGGCCGGCCGCTACGGCCGGTCCGGAATACTTCGGCCCTCCTTTGAGGGCGATAGGCGGAGGTAACCGCTGGCTCGGCCACCTCCGCCCGACGCGCGTCGTCCTCCCCGGCTCGACGGGGGAGGGGTCGCGCCTTACTTGGCGAGTGCCGCTTCGGCGGCCTGCACGTCCTTCAGGCTCCAGCAAGTGCCGGGCTTGAGATCGGCCTTGGTGGTGGCTGTCTCCAGCGTGTAGAGCCAGCTCTTGGCCTGACCGGGCTTGAGGCCCGACTGGAGGAGAAACTTCAGCAGCGCCGAAATGTCGCGCGACTGGCCCTTGACGTCGGTCATGACCACGGCATGGAAGGTGCCGTCTTCCAGCGCCTTGCAGTCGAGCTCCTCGCCGCCGCCGGTGGTGACCAGCTTGACCTTGTCGGTGAGGCCGGCGTCGCGGATGGCGGCGGCGGTACCGGCCGCCGTGTTGTCCCAGAAGTCGATGACGGCGCAGACTTCCGGATGCTGCTGCAGCAGCGTCGTCGCCACGGTGCGGGCAGTGGTGACGTCCCAGTTGCTGTCCGGTGCGCCGACGATCTCGAAGTCGGGGTGATCCTTCAGCACCTTGGCGATGCCGGCATACTGATCGAGCGACGACGAATTGACCTGGTCGCCCTGGATGAGGCCGATCTTCTTCGACGATCCATCGCCGCAGGCCGCCACCGCCGCCTTGGCCTCAAGTTCGCCGAGCGTCTCCCAGTTGGAGCCGACGAAGGCGTCGGAGGCGAAGTTCGAGCGGTTGTCGACCTGGATCACGAAGATGCCGGCGTCCTGCGCCCGCTTGAACAGCTTGGAGTAGGAGGTGAGGTCCGGCGTGTGGACGAGGAGCGCCGCCGGCTTGTCGGCCGAGGAGATCAGGTCGGTGATCGCCTGGGCGCCGGCCGCCGTGTCCCAGTTGGGGTCGCGGGTTTCCCACACGCCGCCGAAGCCGCGGACCTCGCTGCCGATGTAGTGGTTCCAGCCCTGCGCCAGGTCGAAACCGAGGGCGAGCGGAATCAGCACCACCTTCTTACCGGCAAGCGCCGACTGGACATAGGCCGGGCCGGGATCGCCGGTCTCCTGGGCAAGGGCGGGCAGGGTGGCGAGGCAGAGGGCGGCGGCAAGCGTCCGTGTCAGCGTAGTCTTGGTGGTCATGAACGGGTTCCTTTTCAGGGGGTTTTGACCCGGTGAGTGCATCGCTTTGCCCCCCTCGAGCCAAGCGATGGAATTCCAATTGCAGTCCGCTTTCCGGTGCTGGCGTCGCGCGGCGACCACGGTAAGCGGATCATATGTCTCCCTGCTGCCCGACCTGCTCGTCACGCGGGTTGAGGCGGCTGTCGATGACGAGGGCGATGAGCAGGATCGTCGCCTTGATGAGGTTCTGGTAGATGTTCGGCAGGTTGAGGATGGTCATGCCGTTGAGCATGATGCCGATCAGCAGCGCGCCGATGACGACGTTGCGCATGCCGCCCTTGCCGCCGGAAAGGCCGATACCGCCGATCACCACCACGAGGATCACGTCGTAGAGCAGCGTCGAGTTGACGACGCGGGTGTTGATCGATTGCAGGCCGGCGGCAGTGATCAGGCCGGCCAGCCAGGCGATCAGGGCAGAGACCACATACTGGCCGATGATCATCGGCCGTACCGGGATACCCATGGTGCGGGCTGCCTGATAGTTGTCGCCCATGTAATAGACGTAACGGCCGAATTTGGTGAAGCGCAGCACGAGGAAGCTCAGGAAGGCGGCGACGGCGAACATCACCACCTCGATCGGCATGTGGACGAGCCGCGCCTGCCCGAACTCCAGGATGAACGACGCCGACGGCGGCACCGGCACGGCGTCCTGGACGATGAAGCGCGAGCGAACGAGACCGAACACGAAGCTCGCCGACGCCAGCGTGGCAAACACCGGGGGCACCTCGGCGTAGGCGATGAGCAGGCCGTTGGCGACACCGACCGCCACCACTCCGGCGAAGACGATCGTCGTGGCAAGAAGCGGCGAGGTGCCGGCATTCATCATGGCAAGCTGCCAGGCGGTGGCCATGGCCATCACCGCCACCATTGACAGGTCGATGCCGCGGCCGATCACCACGAGCCCCATGCCGACGGCGAGGATGCCCAGCACCGACACCGACCGCAGGATCGCTACGAGATTGTTCGCCATCAGGAAGCCGTCGAGGAACACGGCATAGGCGGCAAACAGGACGACCGCGAACAGGAAGACGATGCGCTCCTGGCTGAGCGTTCCGGACTTCAGAACGGACATGCCACCACACTCTCTTTGCTGAAAACAAAGTCAGCCTAAAAGGCCGGCATAAATGCGTCCAATGCAAATTTCGGATCAACATCGATGCGGAATAGGAATAGATGCGCCCAGTTGCGCAAGGAACGCAAAGTCTGTTCCCCGCAGGCGATCTTTCCGGAACGGCTTTGCGCCGAAAAGGCGATCGCCGACAGTAAGTTTCTTTTGGTCTGGCGAGATGGGAGAGTGCCGCCAGTCCAATTTTGCCTCGGCTCTGCCCCGGGTGAGGGCACGCCCGTACTCGGCGCATTTTCAGGAGCAAAGCGGTTCAGGGATTGGTGAGATATTTTACATGCGTGAAATTTTAACTTGACGCAAGAAATGATGGCTGCGAAATCTGTAGTTGAAAAGCGCACTTGGCTTGTTGGCCTCTCCACGGCAATCTGACAATTGGCGTCCTGTGATGGAAGCCTCTACAATGGCCGCAGTGCTCCGGTTGTGGATGGAACGGGGATGGCAGAGTGACCGTGACGATCCGAACGATGGAAGAGTTTTCCGATTATGTCGGGTTGTCTCGCCCAACCGTCTCCCGCTATTTCAACGACCCGAATTCCGTTCGCCGGCAGACCCGGGAGGCCATCGAGAAGGCGATCAAGGAATCCGGTTTTCGGCCGAACCTGTTCGCGGTGAACCTGAATCGCCGGCGCACCAACATTCTCGGCATCATCATCCCCAACTCGACCGACGTGTTCTACATGGCGCTGACCCGCCGCATCGAGGTGCTGGCGGAGGAGGCGGGCTATCTCGCCTTCGTGCTGTCCTCGGACGGCAAGCCGAAACTGGAAGAACGGGCGATCGAGACCTTCAAGGCGATGAATGTCGCCGGTGCCGTCATCGCGCCGCTGGGCGTGCAGTCCCATCACGACAAGCTGGCCCGGCTCGGCGCCAGCATTCCGCTGATCTATGTCGACTCGCAGCTCGACACCGCCTCGGCCTTCGTTGGCACCAACAACCGCCAGAGCTTCCGGCTCATCGTTGACTATCTGTCGCGGTCGGGCGACGCGCCCTGCTATTTCGGCATGCCCTCGGTCAACCGCAACGCCATCGAGCGCCGCGAAGCCTATCGCCTCGCCATGGAGGCGCTGAAGCTCGAGCCGCGCTACGTGGCGACGCTGCCGGACACGTCCTGGGATTTCGAGCGTTTCGGTTTCACCGAGTCGGTGCGCATTCTGGGCGAGGGTGGCTTTCCCACCCGCACCGTGCTGTGCGCCAACGATCGTATCGCCTTCGGCGTCCTGGCCGCCGCCTACCAAGCGGGCCTGAAGGTGGGCCGCGGCGATGATTGCGACCTCCGCGTCGCCGGCCACGACGACCATCCGCTGTCGCGCTACACCTGTCCGCCGCTGACCACCGTGGCGCAGAATTACAACGAGATCGGCCGTATCGCCGTGGAATTGCTGCTGCACAAGATCAACGCGCGCTTCGACGAGGACGTCGAGCCACGGGCCAATGAGCGCGTGCTGCTCAACGCCGAGATCATGTTGCGCACCTCAGCTTAAGTACTGGGGCCACAAGCCTCGGCTTTCTTCTGCCTCGGAATAAAAGAAAACCCTCCCCGCGCAGGAGCGCGGAGAGGGCGTTGTGGCTGGCGCTTTGTTGTTCAGGCCTTTGGTCGACTGCGCAGGATTGGCTCGCCATGCACGGTCGCCTTGACGCCCGCCTTCAGCGTGTCGATGCGGGCGGCGCAGGCCTCGACGGCGGACGTGTTGGTCAGGAGATCGAAGCGCAGGCGAAAGCGCGCCTCGGCCCCCGACTCCAGCGTCCTGAGCCGATTGGCCGCCCGCTCGACCGGCAGTGGATAGGGATAGTTGGAGCCGGGTTCGAGCCCGGTCACGTAGCCCTGTTTGTCGGTGTCGGTGTTCTTCCACAGCGTGAAGGCCGGCATCTCTGCCAAATGGTAAGCGACAGAAAAACCAAGCGTTCCCGAAGCGTTGACCAGAGCCACTTCGGTGCGGCCATCGGCGCCGGCCGCCAGCTCGCAGGCGTAGAGCATCTCATCGAAGTCGCGCGTCGGGCCGCGGTAGCGGTCCCAGGTCGAAAGGTCCGGCTTGGCGGCGTCGTTGAACGGCGCGACGTGGGTGAACGGCCCGATGACGCGGGCGCCTTCCTCCAGCACCGGCCGACCGACGTTGGTGTGGTAGATCACCTCGTAGGGATGGGCGTAGTCGGCGTAGTTGACGAGCCGGTCGTCGAGCGAGAAGCCGGTATCGCCGGGCACGACCGTCAGCTCAGTCCAGGTTTCGAAGTCGACGTTCTTGAATGCCTTTTCCTTGATGAGGCCGCGCAGGGTGATGCGATGCGGCGCTTCGCGCGCGATGCACACCTCCACCCTGGAGGCCGGCGTGTTGCCGGCCCGGCCGTGCAACGTGTAGACCTTGTCACCGTCGACCATCGGATGGCCGGTCCACTCGTAGCCGCACCGCACCATCAACTCGTTGAAGCCTTCGAGCCAGCCAAGGCCGTTGCGCTCGCCGAGGCGGATGAACGAAGGATGCACGACCTCGTCGACCGGCGATGCCCAGCCGAACTCGATGCCATCGAGGCTCGCCTTCAGGATGCCCATGCCGCGCGTCGGGATCACCGTCACCGTGAGCTGGCCGGCCCGGATGGTGACGAGCGTGCTGCCCTCCTGCCGGCCGCCATGCAGCGTCCTTTTGGTGATCTCGAACGGCACGCCATCCTTGATGCCGAGCTCGCTCGAGGTGACCGTCCAATCGGCGGCCTCAAGGCCGCCGGCCGTGTCGGTCAGCGTGAAGATGAAATCCTGCATATTGTCTGTCCCGTATCGCCGCCCCAGAGCCCGACGCGAAACTCTACTGGGGCGGGCATCTAGCTTTGATGTCTGCGCTTCCGGTGCTCACGAACCTCAAGTTCGCTCCGCTCCGGTTCTCGTGCTTCTCGCTACCTGCCGCACCCCAGCGAATTTCACGCCGGGCTCTCAGAGGCAGGCTTTGAAATAGTCGTCGAGGACGAGGTCGACCATGGCCAGCGACAGCCCATGGGCGGTCGGTTCGACCCGGCCGCGCCGGACGCCTTCGTAG
>JAGSYU010000192.1 GCA_018262575.1 Pseudomonadota bacterium
CGCGTCCACCATCCGGAACTGTCGCCGGAAGTGCGCAAGACCATGTTCGGGGAAGTCGAGCAGATCATCAGCTCGGAGGACGCCTACAAGGAGTCCATGCGCTGCATGCGCTGCTACCGCATCTATTCCGTGATCACCGAACACTCCATCCCCGAAGGAGCAGCGTGAGACCATGTGCAACGTCGAAACTCTGATCCCCGTCGGGGCCGAGGCCACGATCAGCTTCAAGATCAATGGCAAGGCCGTCACGGCTTACCCGAACGAGACGATCCTCTCCGCTGCCCGTCGGCATGATTTCTACATTCCGACACTGTGCGAGCTGGCCGATATCGACCACACGCCCGGCACCTGCCGCGTCTGCCTGGTCGAGATCCAGATGCCCGGCCAGACCGGCACGCACATGGTGACCGCCTGCAATACGCCGGTGAAGGAAGCCCTCGCCATCGAGACGCGCACCAAGAAGGTGCGCGACATGCAGAAGCTGCAGGTCGAACTCCTGATGGCCGACCACTTGCAGGACTGCGCCACCTGCATCCGCCACGGCTCGTGCGAGCTGCAGGACGTCGCCCAGTTCGTCGGCCTGAAGGAGAACCGCTTCTTCGATCCGATCCGCGTCTCCACCCGTGAAGTCGACCGTTCGTCGCCGGCCATGGTCCGCGACATGACCAAGTGCATTCGCTGCCAGCGCTGTGTCACGGTCTGCCGCAACTACCAGGAGGTCGACGCGCTGGTTGTCACCGGCACCGGTCTCGACACGTCGATCGGCCTTCGTCACGGCAAGAACCAGAAGGACTCCACCTGCGTCACCTGCGGCCAGTGCGTCCTCGTCTGCCCGACCGGCGCCCTTGCCGAGAAGGACGAGACCGATCGCGTCCTCGACTACATCTACGACCCGGAGATCACCACCGTTCTCCAGTTCGCGCCGGCCATCCGCGTCGGCTTCGGCGAGGAGTTCGGCATGCCGCCGGGCACCAACGTCGAGGGACAGATCATCGCGGCCTCCCGCAAGCTCGGCATCGACATCGTGCTCGATACCAACTTCGGCGCCGACGTGGTGATCATGGAGGAAGGCACCGAGCTCTTGCACCGCCTCGCCGAGCGCAAGCGGCCGACCATCACCTCCTGCTGCCCGGCCTGGATCAACTTCGCCGAGGTCCATTATCCCGAGCTGCTGCCGCTGCTCTCCTCCACCCGCTCGCCGCAGGCGGTCGTCGGCGCCATCGCCAAGACCTATCTGCCGGTCAAGATGGGGCTCGATCCGAAGAAGATCCGCGTCGTTTCGATCATGCCTTGCACGGCCAAGAAGGACGAAGTCGTCCGGCCGCAGCTCGGCGAGGACGGGATGCCGAACGTCGACGTCGTGCTGACGACGCGCGAGTTCGCCCGCCTTCTGAAGCGCGAGGGCCTCGACCTCAACACTATCGAGCCGTCGACCTTCGACAACCCGTACATGAGCGAGTACACCGGCGCCGGCGTCATCTTCGGCACCACCGGCGGCGTCATGGAAGCGGCGCTGCGCACCGTCTACAAGGTCGTCAACGGCAAGGAGCTCGACAAGATCGAGCTGACCCAGCTGCGCGGCTTCGAAGGCGTGCGCTCGGCCACCGTCGATCTCGGCGGCAACATCGGCGAAGTGAAGATTGCCATGGCCCATGGCCTTGGCGAGACACGCGCCCTGATGGAAGCGATCAAGGCCGGCGAGGCCGACTTCGATTTCATCGAAATCATGGCCTGCCCGGGCGGCTGTGTCGATGGCGGCGGTACGCTACGCTCCAAGAAACAGTACCTGCCCAACGCTCTCAAGCGTCGCGAGACGATGTTCGGCATCGACCGCAAGGCCAAGGTGCGCCAGTCGCACAACAACGAGCAGGTCAAGGCCCTTTACCGCGACTTCCTGGGTTCGCCGAACTCGGAGAAGGCGCACCATCTCCTGCACACGTTCTACAACGACCGCAAGGTCGAGCTGGAACTGACGGTCAAGGAGATCTGGGGCGAGATCAAGATGAGCACCATGATCTACTGAGATCCGGAGCTTTGACGGTATAGGGCCGGGCGGCGGGGCAACCCGCCGCCCGGCTTTTTTTTCAGCTTCTGCACCGGTTCAAGCGTAACGCGAGAACACCAGTGCCGCGTTGACGCCGCCGAATCCGAAGGCGTTGGACAGCACGTGGTCGATGACGGCCGGACGGGCCGCGGCGCCGATGAGATTGAAGCTCTCGGCCCCGGGCATCGGCTGCTCGATGTTGAGGCTTGGCGGCAATGTCTGGTCGCGAAGCGCCAGAATCGAGAAGACCGCCTCGATGGCGCCGGCCGCCCCCAGCATGTGACCGGTTGCCGACTTGGTGGAGCCGACCGGCACGCCGTCACCGCCCGGCCCAAACACCGCCGTGAGCGCGGCGAGTTCCGCCGCGTCGCCGACCGGCGTCGAGGTAGCGTGGGCGTTGATGTAACCGATGGCACCGGCCTCAAGGCCGGCCATGCCAAGCGCCAGCCGCATGGCACGCGCCGCTTCCCGGCCGTCCGGCCAGCCGGCCGTGACGTGATGGGCGTCGGTGGTTGTGCCGTAACCCGAGACGATGGCGAGCGGCGTCGCCCCGCGCGCCTTGGCATGCGACAAGCGTTCGATCACCAGTGCCGCCGCGCCTTCCGACAGCACGAAGCCATCATGGTCGGCGTCGAACGGCCGCGACGCCCGCCACGGCTCGTCGTTGAAGCCGAACGACAGCGCCTTCGCCGCCGTGAAGCCACCGATGGCCACCGGATCGACGCAGCCTTCGCTACCGCCACAAAGGGCGATGTCGGCCTCACCACTGCGGATCAGCCGCAGGGCGTCGCCAATCGCCTGGGCCGAGGCGGCGCAGGCGGTCACCGGCGTGCCCGATGGTCCGTGGAAACCGAAGCGGATCGCCACCTGCCCGGTGGCCAGATTGGGCAGGAAGGACGGCACGACAAATGGCGACAGCCGCCGAACGCCACCGCCACGGACGGTTTCGCTCGCCGCGGTAATCGCCGGCACGCCGCCAACGCCGGTGGCGATCACCGTCGCCGTCCGCATCTGCTCGGCCTCGGTTTCCGGATGCCAGCCCGCCTGGTCGAGCGCTTCCAGCGCCGCCGCCATGGCGTAATGGATGAACAGGTCGCTGCGCCTGAGCTCGCGCGGGTCCATGGCCGCCTCGGGATCGAAGCCATCCGGCTCGTCACGGCCCGGCACAAGGCCGGCGATGCGGCATTTCCAGCCGTCGGTATCGAAGCGGTCATTCCGCCGGATGCCACTCTCTCCGGCGATCAAGCGCCGCCAGGTGGCCGGGACTCCGACGCCGAGCGGCGACACCGCGCCCATGCCCGTCACAACGATCGGCTCTTCCATTTCCATCTCCATGTGTATTTGCACTGTGTATATGCACTATCGATGCGACAGACAACCCGGGCAGCGACTGTCAGCGGGCGAACCGCCGGCTGATCTTGAGATAGGCTGCCGTTTCTTCCGGCGAGCTGTCTCGCAGCAAACCGGCCTGGGCCGCCTGCCATTCGACGAGCAGGCGGTCGAGCAGCGCGTCACCGTCGTCGGTGAGTTTGCTGACCCGCAGGTTGCCGCCGGTACCGTCCGTTCGGACCACCAACCCCTTCAGTTCAAGCCGGTCGAGGTTACGGATCAGGCTGGTGCGATCGAGATGGATGCGGGACGACAGCGCCGCGGCCGTCGCGCCGGGATTGTAGCGGATGGCGGCAAGCAGCGAGAACTGCTGCACCGTGACACCGAACGGCTTCAGCTTGGTGTCGTAGCGGCGGACCAGCGCGCGCGCCGCCGCAACGGTGTTGAGAACGAGGCAGTTCGATAGATCGTCGGGAAGCGGCATGGCCATGCTTGCACGCGGCGCGCGGCGAAAGTCAAGTTCGCTGGCAGACACTAAAATGCCCCCGGCCGTCAGACCGGGGGCTTGTTTCGTCGCGGCTCAGCCAGATCAACCGACGTTGAGTTCCAGCACCCGGTTGACCGCCGACACCACGGCGGAGAGCGAGGCGGTGACGATGTTGGTGTTGATGCCGACGCCATGCAATTTGCCGCCGGGGTGCTTCAGCTCGACATAGGCGATGGCCGAAGCGTCCGACCCTTGCTGCAGCGAGTGCTCGGAATAGTCGGCCACCGACACGGGGATGCCGACATAGACCGACAGTGCGTGCACGAAGCCGTCGATCGGGCCGTTGCCGTGGCCCTCGATGGTGCGCGCGATGCCACCATCGACAATCTCGGCAACGCAGATACGCCGGCCCTTGACCTCCGTATCCGGGTAGGTGTGGTGGTCGACGAATTTCAGCCGACCGTCCGGCTGATCGACGTAAAGCTGCATGAAGCGCTCGTAGATGCGCTGCGACGACAACTCGCGGCCCTCGCGATCGGTGATCGCCTGGATGTCCTCGCGGAACTCCACCTGCAAGGCGCGCGGCAGGTTGATGCCGTGGTCGTTCTGCAGGAGATAGGCGATGCCGCCCTTGCCCGACTGCGAATTGATGCGGATGATCGCCTCGTAGGAGCGGCCGACATCCTGCGGATCGATCGGCAGGTAGGGCACCTCCCAGACGCCGGTGTTCGACGCCTTCATGGCTTTGAGACCCTTGTTGATGGCGTCCTGATGCGAGCCGGAAAAGGCGGTATAGACGAGTTCGCCGACGTAAGGATGCCGCTCGGGCACCTTCATCTGGTTGGAATACTCGAATACGTCGCGGACGTGCTCGATGTTCGAGCAGTCGAGGCCGGGGTCGACGCCCTGCGTGAACATGTTGAGCGCCATGGTGACGACATCGACGTTGCCGGTGCGCTCGCCATTGCCGAACAGCGTGCCCTCGACGCGGTCGGCGCCGGCCATCAGCGCCAGCTCGGCGGCGGCGACGCCGGTGCCGCGATCGTTGTGCGGATGCAGCGAGATCAGCACCGAGTCGCGCTTGTCGATGTTGCGGCACATCCACTCGATCTGGTCAGCATAAATGTTCGGCGTCGCCATCTCGACGGTGGACGGCAGGTTGAGGATCAGCTTGTTGTCCGGCGTCGGCTTGATGACCTCGATCACCGCGTTGGAGATCTCGAGCGCCACATCCAGTTCGGTGCCGGTGAAGCTCTCCGGCGAATACTCGAAGCGGAAGCCGCCACCGGCCTTGGCCGCCATGTCAGCGATCAGCTTGGCACCGTCGACGGCGATCTGCTTGATGCCGGCTACGTCCTTTCCGAACACCACGCGCCGCTGCAAGCTGCTGGTAGAATTATAGAAATGGACGATCGGCCGCTTGGCGCCCTCAAGCGCCTCGAAGGTGCGGATGATCAGTTCCGGCCGGCATTGCACCAAGACCTGCAGCGACACGTCGTCAGGCGCCCCACCCTCCTCCACGCACCAGCGAGCAAAGTCGAAGTCGGTCTGCGAAGCCGACGGAAAGCCGATCTCGATCTCCTTGAAGCCCATTTCCAGCAGCAGGTGGAACATGTGGGCCTTGCGATCGTGGCCCATGGGATCGACCAGCGCCTGGTTACCGTCGCGCAGATCGACCGAACACCAGATCGGCGCCTTGTCGATCACCTTGCCGGGCCAGGTGCGATCCTTGAGGTTGATGGGCGTGAAGGGGCGGTATTTGGCGGACGCGGCGGGCATGCCCACCCTGTCGCGGATCATCTCGGTCATGGTGCTGTCACTCGTCTCTGGCTGGCGCTTTAGACCGGACGCGTCGTTCTGACGACGTCGACACATGGCGTAAGGCGCAATAGGTCATGCATAGGGTTGAAGACGAGAGAGCTCATGGCCAGCGGCGGGCTATCGGCCGCCGGGCGCTCCCTCACTGGACCCGGCAACCGCTGATAAGGCCGAGACGAAGCAGCGAGCCGA
>JAGSYU010000193.1 GCA_018262575.1 Pseudomonadota bacterium
GGACCTCGTCCGCAAGGTGTCGGAATCGGTGATGCGCGAAGTGGTCGGCCGCACCCGCGCCGACGAATTCCGCACCACCGGCCGCGAGGTGGCCCAGACCGCCGTGCGCGATCGCATCCAGGCGACGCTCGACGCCTATGACGCCGGTGTGTCGATCACCGCCGTCAACGTCACCCGCGCCGATCCGCCGCTCGAGGTGCAGGACGCCTTCGGCGAGGTGCAGCGCGCCCAGCAGGACCAGGACAAGTTCAAGCAGGACGCCCAGGCCTACGCCAACAAGCGACTCGGCGAGGCCCGCGGCGAGGCGTCGCAGATCCGCGAGGCGGCGCTCGGCTACCGCGACCAGGTGATCGCCGAGGCGACCGGTGGCGCGCAGCGCTTCACGTCGGTTTATGACCAGTATGTCAAATCGCCCGACATCACGCGCGAGCGCATCTATCTGGAAACCATGGAGGGCGTGTTCTCCAAGACCAACAAGGTGATCCTCGACAGTGGCGCCACGCAGGGCGTGCTGCCTTACTTGCCGCTGCCCGAAGTCGGACGTCCGACGACCCCCTTGAGCACGGGAGCCGCCCAGTGATGCGCACGATTGCTTTGCCCTTCGTTCTGATCGCCTTGGCGGTCGTCGCGCTGGTCGTCTATTCGGCGACGTTCATCGTCACCGAGCGCGATCAGGCCATCCAGCTTCGCTTCGGCGAGATCCAGCGGGTGATCACCGAGCCCGGCATCTACTTCAAGCTGCCGACCAACATGGTCGATTCCGTCCAGATCGTCGACAAGCGCCTCAACACGATCGAGATCGACAACAACGTCGTTCAGGTTCGTGACAGTCGCCAGTATGTGGTGGACGCCTTCGCGGCCTTCCGCATCGTCAACGTCAGGGCCTTCCGCGAAAGCGTCACCGGCAACATGGCGTTGGCCGAGACGCGGCTTCGGACCCGGCTCGATTCGGCGCTGCGCCGCGTCTACGGCACGCGCTCGTTCGGCGATGCGCTGTCCGAAGAACGGGCGGCGATGATGCGCGAGGTGGCTGACTTTGTCCGTCCTGAGGCGGCCAACCTCGGCTTCGACATCGTCGAACTCAGGATCCGTCGTACCGAGCTGCCCAACAACGTTCTTGAACAGACCTACGACCGCATGCGGTCGGAGCGCCTGGCCGAGGCGGCCGAATTGAGGGCCGAGGGTACGCAGGAGTCCGCCCGCATCCGCGCCGAGGCCGACCGGCAGGCGACGGTGTTGATCGCCGAGGCCCGGCGCGACGCCGACATCCTGCACGGCGAGGGTGATGCCGAGCGCAACCGCATCTTTGCGGAGGCCTACGGGGCCGACAAGAGCTTCTTCGAGTTCTACCGCTCGATGCAGGCCTATTCGGCGTCGCTGACCAACGGCACGACCATGCTGCTGAAGCCGGACTCGGAGTTCTTCCGCTACTTCCGTGGTCCCGCCGGGACGGTGCCCGACGTGACGGCGCCGGCCGCCGAGGCCGTGCAGTGAGGTCGACTTGAACGACTTCCTGGTCGCCATCGGCCTGATGGTCGTCATCGAGGGGCTGCTGTACGCGGCAGCCCCTTCCCTGATGCGCAAGGGCTTGCGCCAGCTCCTTGCCGCGTCCGACTTCTGGCTCAGAACCGGCGGGGTCGCCGCCATGGCGGTGGGCGTCGCCGTCGTCTGGGCCGTGCGGGGAGGGTGAACCCCGCCTTTGGCGCATTCGCCGGCCGGATGGACACATCCGGCCATCAGGCGAATGCGCCAGATTCCTTTGCTTGAGCAACCACTTGCCGATCTGGGTGTAACAACCTGACCGGCGGCGGCTGGGGCGGGGGTTTGTCTCCATCCGTGAAACGGATTATGACTTCGCCACATGCGTGAGGCACGGCCATTCGATCGTGCTGCCCGGGGCAGGGCCGTCTTTCGGCCCGTGCTTTCGGCTTTTGTTGTCGTGCGTCTGTATGGTCCGGAAAAGACTGCCGTTTTTCGGGCGGACGCTCCAGGGGAGGAAGACCGGCTATGGTCTCATGGAACAGGACAGTGCCGGGCGCCGGATGGCGGCGCGGACCGGGCCTCGCGGCACTGACGCTCGCGGCGGCGCTCGCCCTTTCGGGCGCCGGGCCGGCTGCCGCCGAGCAGGGACCGGATTCGGTTGCCGATGTCGCCGAGAAGCTGATTGGCGCCGTGGTCAACATCTCGACCACCCAGACGGTGGCCGAGACGCGGCAGGTGCCGCTGCCGCAGGTGCCGGAAGGCTCGCCCTTCCAGGACTTCTTCGACGAGTTCTTCGACAAGAACGGCAACAACAACGGCGGCAATGACGGTGCCGACAATGGTGCCGAAAACGGCGATGGTAGCGGCGACGAAAGTGGCGATCCGCGTAAGGTGCAGTCGCTCGGTTCGGGCTTCGTCATCGACCCCACCGGCATCATCATCACCAACAACCACGTGATCGAGGATGCCGACGAGATCGTCGCCAACTTCTCCGACGGCTCCAAGCTGAAGGCCGAGTTGATCGGCCGCGACGCCAAGACCGACCTCGCGGTGCTGCGCGTCAAGCCCGACAAGCCGCTCACCGCCGTGAAGTTCGGCGACAGCGAACACATGCGCGTCGGCGACTGGGTGATGGCGATCGGCAATCCGTTCGGCCTTGGCGGCACGGTGACCACCGGCATCATCTCGGCGCGCAACCGCGACATCAACTCCGGCCCCTACGACAACTACATCCAGACCGACGCGGCCATCAACCGCGGCAACTCCGGCGGTCCGCTGTTCAACGAGACCGGTGAGGTGATCGGCATCAACACCGCCATCATCTCGCCGTCGGGCGGCTCGATCGGCATCGGCTTTGCCATTCCCTCGGAGATCGCCGTCGGCGTCGTCGATCAGCTGCGCGAGTTCGGCGAGACCCATCGCGGCTGGCTGGGCGTCAATATCCAGGAAGTGACCGACGATCTGGCCGAAAGCCTCGGCATCGCCAGCCCGCAGGGCGCGCTGGTGGCCGGCGTCACCGAGGGCGGACCGGCGGCGGTGGCCAAGGTCGAGCCGGGCGACGTCATCGTCGCCTTCGATGGCCACGCCATCAAGACCATGCGCGAGCTGCCGCGCCTTGTCGCCAATACCGAGGTGGGCAAGGAAGTGGCGATCAAGCTGATCCGCAAGGGCCAGGAGCTGACGCTTCCCGTCAAGCTCGGTCGCCTTGAGGAGGGCGAGAAGGTCGCGGCCAAGGACGACGAGCCCAGCCCCGAACAGCCGAAGGACGAGACGAAGGTGATCGGCCTGACGCTCGGCCCGCTCGACGACAGCGCCCGCCAGCAGTTCAAGCTCAACGCCGAGATCAAGGGCGTTGTGGTCACCGGCGTCGATCCGTCGAGCGCGGCGGCCGACAAGGGCATCGCGGCCGGCGACCTGATCGTCGAGGTGGCGCAGGAAGAGGTGCTGTCGCCCGAAGACGTCGCCAAGACCGTCGACAAGCAGAAGTCGATGGGCCGCAAGTCGGTGCTGCTGCTGGTCTCCAATGCCGGCGGTGACCTGCGCTTCATCGCCGTCAAGATCGACTGACCGACGCGTCCGTCTCGGACAAAATTGCGGCCGGTCCCTGGCGGGGCCGGCCGTTTTCGTCAGGGGCTGGCGGCCTTCAGTTGGTCGGGCGTCTTACCAGTGCGATGTCGATGTTGCGTTCGGGGTAGAAGTCGGTGGCCGTCAGCTCGAAGGTGGTCGGGCCGGTCTTCCTGACGCCGTCGCCGCAGAAGGACACCAGCGTGTCAGGGTCTTCCTTGTCGACCGTCAGGTGGAAGAGGCCGATGGTGCCGCCCCAGTTGGCGCCGGTGGTGAGCACGTAGGATATCCAGCTCTCCTGGAGATCGGCGTCCTCGGCCTTGGCGGCGTCGAGGCGTTTGGCGACCGTCTTGGTGAAGGCGCTGTCGAAGCAGAACCGCTTCTTTTCCCGCTCGAATTGCTCGCCGGTGAACGGGGCCTCCTCGGAGCCGATGAAGCTGAGACCGGCCGTGGCGCCGACGCTCGGCGTGTAGCGATGGGCGACCTTAAGGTCGCGGCCGGCCGGGAAGGTGGTGCGCCACCAGTAGGTGGTCTTCAGCTTCCACACCGGCACATAGTCGGTCTTCCAGCCGCCGCCGTCGTCATACTCCATGGGAATGACGATGCCGCGCTCGGTCCAGTCGGCGAGCAGGTCCTTGGGCAGGCCGGCGAGGGCCTGGCCGGTGGCCTCGCCGAACGGCAACAGCGGAATGCCGTGCTCGCTGAGCTCCCTGGTGACATCGACGTCAACGGCGAAGGCGTGGCGATCGATGTCCGGTGTCACCGGCTGGTCGTCGACCGTCACCGAGAAATTCAGGAAGTTGTCGGAGTCCGGGTTGGGGACCGACACCATGAAGTCGCCACTGCCCTCGATGTCCGGCATCGGGAAGGCGACGACGGACGTCTGGTCGCTGTCGCCGCCATTGTGGAAGACATAGTCGACGCGGACCTCCTTCGGCGAGATGTAGAGGTCCTCGCTCTGCATCAGGACGTCCTGCGTGGTGACGAAGGTCAACCCGCCGGCAGCCAGCTCCGCCATGGTGTCGTTGGCGTGCCCGATGGTGGGACTCCCCATCAACAGGGCGGCGGTCGCGAAGGCGGGCAGTTTGGTCATACGGCGACCTCGGCCTTGATGTGCGGGTGCGGATCGTAGCCCTCGAAGGCCACGTGCTCGAAGCGGAAATCGCGGACGTCGGCTATTCCCTCGCTGAGCGTCAGCCGGGGCAGGGCGCGCGGCGCGCGGGTGAGCTGCAACCGGGCCTGATCGAGGTGGTTGCGGTAAAGATGGGCGTCACCGAGCGTATGGACGAAGTCGCCCGGCTCAAGGCCGGTCGCCCGCGCCATCATGGCGGTGAGCAGCGCGTAGGAGGCGATATTGAACGGCACGCCGAGGAAAACGTCGGCCGAGCGCTGGTACATCTGGCAGGACAGGCGCCCCTCCGCGACATAGAACTGGATCAGCAGGTGGCAGGGCGGCAGCGCCATCTTCGGCACGTCGGCCGGGTTCCAGGCGGTGACGATCATCCGCCGCGAATCGGGATTGCGGCGGATGGTCTCCTGCACCTCGGCGATCTGGTCGATGGTGCCGCCATCCGGCGTCGGCCAGGAGCGCCACTGGTGGCCGTAGACGGGACCGAGGTCGCCGTGCTCGTCGGCCCACTCGTTCCAGATCGAAACGCCATTGTCCTTCAGATACTTGATATTGGTGTCGCCCTGCAGGAACCAGATCAGCTCGTGGACGATCGATTTCCGGTGCAGCTTCTTGGTGGTGAGCAGCGGAAAGCCGTCGGCGAGATTGAAGCGCATCTGGTGGCCGAACACCGACAGCGTGCCGGTGCCGGTGCGGTCCTCCTTGGCGGTGCCGGTGTCGAGGATGAGCTTCAGAAGGTCGAGATACTGCTGCATGACGGTCCGCTGCTGTGACGAGAGGCGGTGAGATTAGCCGGAGTCGGGCGGCGAGTCAGCCGTGGTGGAGTGGCAAAGAGGATGATGTGGGATTTCCGCCTCTTCACAGGCGGGCCGCTTCACCCTATATGTCTTTTCGCCGGAGCAATCCGGCTACGGTGATAAACGGACTGCGCAATAAACCATCCGGACCCGGGGGCGGTACCCGGCGCCTCCACCCAAGGCCTTGTGAAGCCATTTCGATGGGCAAGGCCTTCGGCGGGGGCGAAATAGGATCGACGGGGGCGTAAAGGTGGCTCTTTCACTCGGCATTGTACCACCGTTATCGGGCTAAAACCTATAGTTGCGAATGACAACTATGCTCCGGTGGCCGTCGCCGCGTAATGCGGTGCCCAAACTGGGAATCAAGTCCTGAGGGGTAGCACTTTCAGGCGTTTACACCCTTGCGCCCGATGCACTAGACTGTCGGTCAACGACGCGGCCGCTTGGATCGCCCGCGACTTTCCTCAAGGCGGAGCCTCAATGCCCAAGGACATGATCCGTTACGACGTTCTGGCTCAGGAGGCCTTCCGCGGGCTGGTGAAGAAGGTGCTGTCGGAAGTGGCCCACGCCGGCCTGCCGGGCGAGCATCATTTCTACATCATCTTCGACACGAGGGCGCCGGGCGTGCGCATTTCCAGCCGCCTCAAGGAACGCTATCCCGACGAGATGACCATCGTCGTCCAGCACCAGTATTGGGAACTCTTGGTCAACGAGACCAGCTTCGAGATCGGCCTGTCCTTCTCCGGCGTGCCGGAAAAGCTGGTGGTGCCGTTTGCGGCGATTCGCGGCTTTTTCGATCCGTCGGTGGAATTCGCGGTGCAGTTCCCCCTCGTCGACGAGAGCGGCAACGCCGCCGACATGCCCGAGGAAGGCCCGCTCAAGGCGATCGGCCCGGCGAGCGGCGAGGCCAAGGCCGCACCGCGCCCGGCGGCCAAGGCGCCGGCCGCCAAGCCGTCGCAGCCTGCCGAGGCGGCGAAGGCTGCCGACGAGGCGAAGCCGGAGGGCAAGGCCGAAGAGCCCAAGACGACGCCGACGGTGGTCTCGCTCGACGCTTTCCGCAAGAAGCCCTGAGCATGGGCGATCTGGTCAATCTCCGCCGGGCGCGCAAGGACCGCGACCGTCGTCACCGCGAGGACGAGGCGGCGGAGAACCGTGCCAAGTTCGGCCGCAGCAAGGTGGAGAAGCTGACGGCCAAGGCGCAGGATGCGCTGGAGACGCGCCGGCTCGACGGCCACCTTATCGAGTCCCCTGCCGATCCGGGATCGCCCCCGGATTCTTCGACATGAACGTCAAGCGCTCGCTGTCGCTGGCCGGGCACCGGACCAGTCTGGCGCTCGAGCCGGAGTTCTGGGCGGCGGCCGAGCGGCTCGCCGAGCAGCGCGGACAAAGTCTTTCGGCCTTCGTGCTCGACATCGACCGGACGCGCGGCGCCCGCAATCTGGCAAGCGCCGTCCGCGTCGCCGTGCTGGCCGACCTCGCCGCGCCGGAGCGCGCCGTTTCCTCCTCCTGATCCTCCTTCCGCGTTGGGCGTATCTTGGCCGACCTTTCCCTCCATCTGTTGACGGCGCTGTTCTTCGCCGCTCTCGTCGCCGGCTTCATCGATTCGATCGCCGGCGGCGGCGGCCTCATCACCGTGCCGGCGCTGATGCTGGCCGGCCTGACGCCGATCGAATCGCTCGGCACCAACAAATTGCAGTCGCTGTTCGGCTCGGCGTCGGCCAGCATCGCCTATACGCGGGCGGGGCAGGTGGATCTGCGCTCGCAGTTGCCGATGGCGCTGATGTCCGGCGCCGGCTCCATCCTCGGGGCGCTGCTGGCCACCGTATTGCCGGGCGACTGGCTGCGCGTTGCCATGCCGGTGATGCTGATCGCCATCGCCGTCTATTTTGCGCTGAAGCGCGGCCTCGACGACCGCGATCGCCGTGCCCGGCTGACGCCC
Source organism: Pseudomonadota bacterium (assembly GCA_018262575.1). Taxonomy (GTDB): domain Bacteria; phylum Pseudomonadota; class Alphaproteobacteria; order Rhizobiales; family Pleomorphomonadaceae; genus Pleomorphomonas. Next base: position 7,412 of record JAGSYU010000193.1, read on the forward strand.
TTCCTGTTCGGCCTGATCTTCGTGCCGGTGATCGGTTGCTACGACGGCCTGTTCGGGCCGGGCACCGGCTCGTTCTTCATGCTGGGTTTTGTGTCGCTGGCCGGCTTCGGTCTCTTGAAGGCGACGGCGCATACCAAGCTGCTCAATTTCGGCAGCAACGTCGGCAGCTTCCTGGTGTTCGTGCTGTCGGGCGTGGTGCTGTGGAAGCCCGGCCTGGTCATGGGCGTCGGCCAGTTCCTCGGCGCCCAGATCGGCTCGCGGCTGGCCGTCCGGGGCGGCGCCAGGATCATCCGGCCGCTCTTGGTGATCACCTGCATCGGCCTTGCCATCCGCCTGCTCGCCGATCCGGCCAATCCGGTGCGGATGTGGGTGCTGGGTGGGTAGCGGTTACACCGTCGCAAATTCCTCGCGGGCAAAGCCCTGCAGATAGAGCACGGCGGTGAGGTCGGCGTGGCGGATCGACACTTGCGCCGCCGCCGCCACCTTCGGCTTGGCGTGGAAGGCGACGCCGAGGCCGCTTTCGTGTATCATGTCGAGGTCGTTGGCGCCGTCGCCGATCGCTACCGTCTCGTGGTGGGCAAGGCCGCGCGCTTCCCTCAGCTCGATCAGCGTGGCAACCTTGGCCTCTTTGCCGAGGATCGGTTCGGCGACGAAGCCGGTCAGCAGGCCGCCCTCGGTCATCAGGTGGTTCGAACGGTCTTCGTCGAAGCCGATCATGTCGCGGATATGGCTGGTGAACAGCGTGAAGCCGCCGGAAACCAGCGCCGTGTAGGCGCCGTGCGCCCGCATGGTGGCGATCAGCTCGCGGCCGCCCGGCGTCAGCGTAATGCGTTCGGCCAGTACCTCGTCGATGACGCTGATGTCGAGGCCCTTCAGCAAGCCGACCCGCTCGCGCAGCGCCGGCTCGAAGGCGATCTCGCCACGCATCGCCCGCTCGGTGATGGCGGCGACGTGCTCCTTGAGGCCGACGAAGGCGGCGAGTTCGTCGATGCATTCCTGGCCGATCATGGTGCTGTCCATGTCGGCGACCAGCAGCTTCTTGCGGCGCCCTTCGGCGGGCAGCACGGCAAAATCGACGGGAGTCTCGCCCACCACCTCGGCAACGCGATGCACCGCCTCGTTATGGGAGAGATAGTCGGCGACCGCGATGTCGGCGGCGATCCCTTCGGCCAGCACCTTGTGAGCGTCGCCCCCCAGCCGCCGCGATACGCTGGCGATCAGGCTATCGGTCACTTGCGGATCGGCCGGAGATGAGACAAGCGTTGCGATGAGCGACATGGGAGGCTCCAGGTGACGGCGGAGACAGGAGAAAGACGCGCGGTTCTGATAGCCGGCCCGACGGCGAGCGGCAAGTCGGCTCTGGCGCTGGCGATCGCCGAACGCTGTGGCGGCGTGGTGATTAACGCCGATTCGATGCAGGTTTATCGCGAACTCTCCATCCTGACGGCGCGGCCGACGGCGGACGATGAGGCGCGCGCGCCGCACCGCCTTTACGGCCATGTGGCGAGCCGCGACGGCTACACGGTGGCCCGCTATCTCCAGGATCTCGAAACGGTGCTCGATGCGATGCCCGGCCAGCCGGCGGTGATCGTCGGCGGCACCGGCCTCTACTTCAACGCCATGACGCAAGGGCTCTCCGACGTGCCGCCGATCGATGAGCGGGTGCGGGCCTTCTGGCGCGAGCGGGCGCGGACGACGAGCCGCGCCGCGTTGCACAAGGAGCTGGCCGTCGTCGATCCGCTGCTCTACGGCCGACTGCATCCGCACGATACCCAGCGCGTCCTGCGGGCGCTCGAGGTGGCCGACAGCACGGGGCGACCGCTGTCGGAATGGCAGGAGGAGCGTTCGCCGCCGCCGATCGCCGGTGGGCGCATCGCCCGCATCGTCATGGCGCCGGACCGCGACTGGCTGCACGCCCGCGTCGACGAGCGCTTCCGGATGATGGCGGCGGGCGGCGGGCTCGATGAGGCGCGGGTGTTTGCCGCCCTTCAGCTCGACCCGACGCTGCCGGCCATGAAGGCGATCGGCGTGCCGGAGATGATGGCAGCGGCGCGGGGCGAGCTGTCCGCCGAAGCCGCCGTCGAGGCGGCGGTGACGGCGACGCGGCAATACGCAAAACGGCAGGAAACCTGGTTCCGCAACCAGATGGCCGACTGGCCGCGCCTCGACCCGGCGTCATCGCGACATTTTCTTGCGGTGGCCGACGACCTTGCGCAACGAATGAAATAGGGCCTTGACCGATCCGCCGGCTGCGGCTACGTTTCCGGCCAGTTCGGGGTTGGCCCGGCGATTGAACCAGAGGGCGGCATGCGTACCCTTCTCGTAGTACTTAGTTGGCGCACCGTGGCGGAGGTCTCTTTCTGAGGCCTGCCGGTCAGTCATGGTGCGCAGAAATCGGGTCCCTTACGGGGCCTTTTTTATTACCTGAACAATGCAGACACAGCCCCCGGGACGACGGGACGAGAGCTTGAGGTAACAGGCGATGACACGGCAGATGACAGGCG
>JAGSYU010000194.1 GCA_018262575.1 Pseudomonadota bacterium
GTGATAGTCGACGATCGAGACATCGGATGGTCCTCCTTCGGTCCAGACGAAACAGATTCGCCACTGGTCATTGATCCTGATCGAGTGTTTGCCGTAACGATCGCCCTTGAGAGCCTCAAGGCGATTGCCCGGAGGGACTCGAAGGTCATCAAGCACTCTTGCCTGATTGAGCATGCGCAACTTGCGAAGCGCAACGGACTGTATGTCCGACGGCAGCTTGCGGCTGCGCCGGCCATTCCAGACGAACTCCGTTTCCGCATCTGCGAAATTCAGGATCATGATCAATATCGATCTATAACGCATAACGTTACTGGTATCAATCGCCGCTTCAGAAGCTCGGCGGCGTGCAAACCGAGATCACCTCGCAGACGTCGTCGCCGACGTTGCGGAAGCGGTGCGGCTCATGGCTCTTGAAATAATAGGCTTCGCCCGGACCGAGTACCTGCCGCTTGTCGCCGACGATCACCTCGAGCTGTCCCTTGAGCACGATACCGCCTTCCTCGCCCTCGTGGCGCAGGTGGATGCGGCCGGAACCGCCGCCGACCTCGTAGCGCTCGGAGAGGATTTGCAGCGCCTTGCCGGAGAGATCGCGCCCCACCTGCCGATAGGAGACGCCGCCGCGGCCGATTTCCATCAGGTCTTCGGCCCTGAAGAACACCTGCTCGGCCGCCGGCTCGTCCTCGGTGAAGAAGTCGGCCATCGGCACCGGCAACGCGTCAAGGATGCGCTTCAGCGCGCCGACCGACGGGCTGATCGTGTTGGATTCGATCTGGCTCACAGTGGCATTCGAGATGCCGGCCCGCCGCGCCAGTTCGCGCTGCGACAAGCCTCGTGCTTCGCGAAACCGTCTGAGCCGGCCGCCGAGATCGAGAGCCATGGCCTTCTCCGCTGTTAAGTTGTTAGCTTTCCCGAACAGGTCGCCACAAACCACCAGCATTTGCAAGGGGAGCGATCTGCACAAGATAACTGCTTGTTCAGGAAACGGGCATGTCGTTATCTACGTGTCGACCCGGATATTGCTCGACCGCCATCGGAGCCGCGCCGTCCGCCTCGCTCGGAGACCTTCATGAACGTTCCCGTTCCCAACAACCTCGAAGCCTTCTGGATGCCGTTTACCGCCAACCGGCAGTTCAAGAAGGCGCCGCGCCTGCTCGCCTCGGCCTCCGGCATGTATTACACCACCGTCGACGGCCGGAAGCTGCTCGATGCCGCCGCCGGCCTGTGGTGCGTCAACGCCGGCCACGGTCGCCGCGAGATCGTCGAGGCAGTGGCCAACCAGGTGGGCGAACTCGACTACGCCCCGGCTTTCCAGATGGGCCATCCCAAGGCCTTCGAACTGGCGGCACGGCTGACCTCGATGATGCCGAAGCCGCTCGACCACGTGTTCTTCACCAATTCCGGCTCCGAGTCGGTGGAAACGGCGCTGAAGATCGCCGCCGCTTACCAGCGGGTGCGCGGCAAGGGCACGAAAACGCGCTTCATCGGCCGCGAGCGCGGCTATCACGGCGTCAATTTCGGCGGCATCTCGGTCGGCGGCATCCCAACCAACCGCAAGTTCTTCGGCTCGCTGCTCACCGGCGTCGATCACATGCGCCACACCCATGATATCGAACGCAATGCCTATTCGCGCGGCCAGCCGGACTATGGCGTCGAGTTTGCCGACGAACTCGAGCGGATCATCTACCTGCACGACGCCTCCAACATCGCTGCCGTCATCGTCGAGCCGATGTCCGGATCGACTGGCGTGCTGGTGCCGCCCAAGGGCTATCTCGAGCGCCTGCGCGAAATCTGCACCAAGCACGACATACTCTTGATCTTCGACGAGGTGATCACCGGTTTCGGTCGCCTCGGCACGCCGTTCGCTGTCGACTATTTCGGTGTCGTGCCGGACATGGTTGCCACGGCGAAGGGCATTACCAACGGTGTCATCCCGATGGGCGGCGTGTTCTGCTCCTCGGACATCTACGACGCCTTCATGACCGGGCCGGAGCACGCCATCGAGCTGTTCCACGGCTATACCTACTCGGCCCACCCGGTCGCCTGCGCCGCCTCGCTGGCAACGCTCGATATCTACGCCAACGAGGGGCTGCTCACTCGCGGTCCTGAACTTGCGAAGTATTTCGAAGACGCGCTTCACTCGCTGAAGGGGCTGCCGCACGTCATCGACATCCGCAACATCGGTCTCGTTGGCGCCATCGAGCTGCAGCCGATCGACGGCGAGCCGACCAAGCGCGCCTTCGCGGCCTTCCTGAGCGCCTATGAAAAGGGAGTGATGATGCGTACCACCGGCGACATCATCGCTTTGTCGCCGCCGCTGATCGTCTCCAAGGCTGAGATCGACCTCCTGGTATCGGTCATCGCCGATGTGCTGAAGACGCTGCCCTGAGGCAGGTCACCCCCCGCAAATATGCAGCGCCGGCCGGGCCTCCCGGTCGGCGTTTTGTCATCCTGACCGATTATTGTCATTGCGTTCGGCGAACAGTTGGTTCACGTTATGTTCTGTAGTGGCAGATCGAGAGGAGACCGCCATGATCAAGCACGGTAGCTTTTGCTGGAACGAACTGATGACCCCCGATGTCGCCGCCGCCAAGGCCTTTTACGGCGCGGCGCTCGGCTGGACATTCGTTGACCAGGACATGGGTGAAAGTGGCATCTATACGCTGGCCCATGTCGAGGGACAGGAAGAGTCGGTGGCCGGCATTTACGAGTGGCCTGAGAGCCAGCCCGGCTCGCGCGACTGGTTCCCCTATGTCGCCGTCGACGACATCGACGCGGCAGTTGCCAAGGTTGAGCCGGCCGGCGGCAAGGTGATGCGTGGCCCCTGGGCGATCCCCGGCGTCGGCAGGATCGCCATTGTGCTCGACGCGGCTGGCAGCAGCATCGGCTATCTCGAGGCCGAGCCCATGTGACTGGCACTCGTGCACCGGCTCGATCGGATGCTACAGGCCAAAGGCCGGCATCCGATTGGATAAGCCGCTGCACCAACAAAGGAATCGAGTGCACGTCGCTCCGCGAGTCGTGAATCTTTCGTGCGCGTCAGTAGACTAGGGCCGCTGGCTCATCGGGTTTTTTCCCATGCGCCCCAGCGCCGACGGTCGCGGCAAAGTGACCGCGGCCGTCGGCGTTATCCGTTCATTCGTCATTTTTCGGCCGGACGTCGGGGCGAGTCTCCGGGGGCTGGAGCTGGATGATGACGGAGACGGACCATGACACCGGTTATTGCCGTAACCATGCTGGTTGCAGCCTTCTGCGGTCTGGCGCGACGGTTCATCGCCTCGCTTGTCGGTGCATTCCTGTTGCTGATGATCGGCGCCGTCCATCTGGCCGTGCAGCAGCCGATGTCGGCCCACCACATCCTGCAGCACGGCTTCCATCTTCTGCTGGTCTTCAACGCCACCTACGCCGCTTTTGCGCTGCTCGTCGCCACGGTGCTCTGAGAGTTTCGCCGACGAAGGCCCGGCATCGCTGCTGATGAAGTAGCGCTCCGTGGCAGTTTTCCAGTTTCGCCGAAAACTAAGGCTTTTGGTTATTTTGTTGCCCAAAAATCACCCTTGACCAATTCGAGGGCAAATCCGACTATGGATTTATCAATTGGTAAAAGTTTCGCCGATCTGCCGTCTTGACGGGTGGTTTGAGTGGCCAGAACGGCCGATGGCTGGCACGATCGGCTTCGCTGTCGCGAGCGGGGGAATAAGATGACGACGCCGACCGATAATATGCGGGTCAACGGGGCGCGGCTGTGGGACAGCCTTGAAGACATGGCGACGACCGGCCCCGGCCTGAGGGGTGGCTGCAACCGGCAGACACTGACCGACGCCGACGCCAAGGGCAGGGCGCTGTTCAAGTCATGGGGCGAGGCGGCCGGCATGACACTCGGCATCGACCGGCTGGGCACGATGTTCTTCACCCGTCCCGGCACCGATCCGGACGCGCTGCCCGTTTACGTCGGCAGCCATCTCGACACCCAGCCGACCGGTGGCAAGTATGACGGCGTGCTCGGCGTGCTCGGCGCCCTGGAGGTTGTCCGTTCGCTCAACGACCTCGGCGTGAAGACCAAGCATCCGATCGTCGTCGTCAACTGGACCAACGAGGAGGGCGGCAGATTTGCGCCGGCCATGCTGGCCTCCGGCGTCTTTGCCGGTGTCCACAGCCTCGACTATGCCTATTCGCGCAAGGATCTCGACGGCAAGGTGTTCGGTGACGAGTTGAAGCGCATCGGCTGGGTTGGCGAGGAAGATGTGGGCGCGCGAAAGATGCACGCCTATTTCGAGTATCACATCGAACAGGGGCCGATCCTTGAAGCCGAGGACAAGCAGATCGGCGTCGTCACCCACTGCCAGGGCCTGTGGTGGCTGGAGTTCACGCTCACCGGCCGGGAGGCGCACACCGGCTCGACGCCGATGAACATGCGCGTCAACGCCGGTCTTGCCATGGCCCGCATCTTCGAGCTGGTGCAGAAAGTGGCGATGGACAGCCAGCCCAACGCCGTCGGTGGCGTCGGTCAGGTAAAGTTCTCGCCGAATTCGCGCAACGTGCTGCCCGGCACCGTCATTTTCACCGTCGACATCCGCTCGCCCGAACAGGGCAAGCTCGACCGCATGCGGGCGCTCATTGAGGCCGAGGCGCCCAAGCTTTGCGAGCCGCTGGGCGTCAAGTGTTCGGTCGAGGTGGTCGGCCACTTCGACCCCGTCACCTTCGATCCGGCACTGGTTTCCCGCGTCCGCACGGTCACCGAGAAGCTCGGCTACAGCCACATGAACCTCGTCTCCGGTGCCGGCCATGACGCCTGCTGGGCGGCCAAGGTGGCGCCTGCGACCATGATCATGTGCCCCTGCGTCGACGGCCTTTCCCATAACGAGGACGAAAAGATCAAGCCGGAATGGGCGGCGGCCGGTGCCGATGTGCTGCTGCACGCCGTGCTCGAAACCGCGGAGATCGTCGCCTGATGAGCGATGCGCCTCACGCCATAGCGCAGGAACAGCCGGATCGGCCCGACATCGTGGCGCTGATCGAGGCTTCTGACGCCTATTCGCTGGAGCGCTATCCGCCGGAAGGGCATTTCGGCACGGACATCGCCGGCCTGACGTCGCCGGATATCACCTTTCTCGTCGCGCGGCGCGGTGGCGTGGCCGAAGGCTGCGGCGCGGTGAAGTGGTTTGCCGATGGCACGGCCGAGTTGAAGCGCATCTTCGTGGCAGAGACGGCGCGCGGTCTTGGGCTCGGTCGCCATATCATGGCCCGGCTCGAGGCGCTCGCCACCGCACGCCGCGTCGAAACGCTCTATCTCGAGACCGGCCCGCTCAACATCGAGGCCGTGGCGATGTATCGTCGGCTCGGGTACGTCGAGTGCGGCCCTTTCGCCGATTACCCGGCGAACCCCTATAGTCTGTTCATGACAAGAAAGCTGACGGGCGAACCGTCCAACGAGGGTTGAACCATGTCGAAGGTCATCAAGGGTGGAACCATCGTCACCGCCGATCTGACGTATGAAGCCGACGTGCTGATCGAAGGCGAGCGCATCGTGGCAATCGGCCCCGATCTCAAGGGCGATGAAGTGCTGGACGCCACCGGTTGCTACATCATGCCGGGCGGCATCGATCCGCACACCCACCTTGAGATGCCCTTCATGGGCACCTATTCGGCCGACGATTTCGATAGCGGCACTCGGGCTGGCCTTGCCGGCGGCACCACCATGGTGGTCGACTTCATCACCCCGCGCCCCGACGAGTCGATGCTGACCGCTCTTCAGAGCTGGCATAACCGGGCGAGCCGCGCCAACAGCGACTATTCCTTCCACATGTGCGTGACCTCGTGGAACAAGCAGGTCTTCGACGAGATGAAGGTCGTCGTCGAGGAG
>JAGSYU010000005.1 GCA_018262575.1 Pseudomonadota bacterium
GCATTGTGCGGAAAAGTGGGAACCGGTTTTCCGCAAAAGCAATGCGACAACAAAGACCTAGGGCAACGATTTGCGTTCGTCAGAACGCACGTTGCTCTAAGCCCGATTGTCCAAGATCCGCCCAATCACCACGGAACTCGCATCCCGCCTTGAAAATCCGGTTTGGCTCCCCGGGGTTTTCAATCGTCTCAGTGCACCATCATCGGCGTCAGGTCGGCCTCGGCGGCGTTGGCGATCGCCGCCTCTCGGCTGTCGGTCAGCATGATCGGCTGGCCATCGGCCGAATGCAGTGCCCACAGCTTCATGCCGGGCCTGAGGTCGAGATAACCGGGGTGAGCGGCCATCACGTCGTCGGAGGAGACGCGGCGCAGATAGGCGACCGTGCCGCCGCCGAGTTGCCGAAAGGCAGCGTCGGGCATGATCTTCCGATCATCGGCGGGAATGTCCTTGGTGAAAGAAGCCATCGCATCACTCCTTTCCCCCATCGCCGGGCTTGGCCGAACAGGGGGAAGACGCCGTTCGCCGACGAAGGCGATCGGGTCTGAAACTGAGTCTATCGGGAAAAGGTGACCGGCACGTTTACCGTCAGTCCTCGGCATTGATCTCGATCCGGCGGATCACTCGCTCCAGCGGCGGACGCACGAGATCGATCGACAGCAGGCCGTTCCTCAGATCGGCACCGAGAATCTCGATGCCCTCGGCCAGCACGAAGGTGCGCTGGAACTGCCGCGCCGCGATGCCTCGGTGAAGGTAGAGGCGCGACTTGTCGTCGGCTTGCCGGCCACGGATCACCAGTTGGTTCTCCTCGACGGAAACGTCGAGTTGGTCGCGCGTGAAGCCGGCGACGGCCAGCGTGATGCGGAGCACATCCCCTTCCGGGGCGTCGCGCTCAATACGCTCGATGTTATAGGGAGGATAACCGTCGTTCGCTGCCTTCGACACCCGGTCGAGCGCCCGCTCAATCTCGTCGAAGCCCAGGAGAAACGGGCTCGAGAAGCCTGCCAGTCTCGTCATCTTTCAAAGTCCTCGCAAGGAAGCGACCTTGACCAGGCCCCGAAGGCACCCGGTGTTCAGCGTTCTATATGGCCCCGCCACCATTGCGGTTCAAGGCCGGCCGGCTTCCCCGACCCGGCGTCGCGCCTCGCGACCGAGTTCGGCGACGAGGGGATGAGCGTTGATCCCGAGCCGCCGGTCGATGTCGCCGCAGGCAGCTTCATCGAGCCGGGCGAGCTGGCGGATGAAATAGATACCTTCGCGATTGAGCCGTGCGGCGAATGCTGGCGTAAGCCCGGCGAGCGTAAGGAGGTCCTCGGCCGGGACGGGCGACGGTCGCACCGGCGAGCCGGCGTGGCTGGCGATGAAATCGGCGACGCGGGGAAACACCGACGCGCGCCAGCGGGTGCCGCTGAACAGGGCGAAGCGGCCGGCGCCCGGCTCGGTATGGCGACAGCCTTCGGTGGGCGCGCCGGTCATCAGGTGGGCGGCGTGGGTCTGGCCGCCGCCGCCGAAGGCGTCGAGGCCTGCCTCCACCGTCATCAGTGGCGTACCGGCCAGCGGCGGCGTTGCGCGCGAGACGCTGGGCTGACCGAGATCGGGAGCGAAGGGTCGATCGATCAGCACGGCCTCGATCCATTGCAGCGCGAATTCCGCCGGTACGTCCATCACCGCCAGGAACTCGCTGAAGAAGCCGCGGTGCCCGTCGGCGTCGTCTCCGTCACCGGCGACGAGGCCAAGGAACAGATCCTTGTGGTCGGCAAGCGCGCGGTCGAGGCCACGCGTCAGAAAGCCGGTGAGCGAAAAAAAGCCGGGGAAGACTTCGCGGTAGGCACCTTCGAAGGCCGGAGGCACCGGGGCAATCACCGCCCGCACGAACCAGTCGAGCCCGCGGGCGGTGGCGTCGGCAGCAAGCCCTGCGTGATCGGCGCGGCAGTCAACCGGACCGCCGATCAGCGTCAGTGTGGCAGGCGGCATGCCGCGTTCACCAAGCAAGGCGGCAGCGGCGATACCGACGACGCCGGCCTCCATAACCGCCACCACGTGCACGGCGCCTCCGATCTCGGCGCTCATGTCGGCGACCGCTTCCGCCGCTTCGCCGAGTCCGAAGGCGCCGGCCGAGAGCGGCACGTGTCGGGCATCGGCCCAGGCAGCGACATGTACCGCATGACCGGGCAGCAAGGCGGCGACGGTATCGCGGACAAGCGTCGGGCAATGGCCGGCATACGGTGGCAGGACCAATACGGAGGGAGCGGAGATGTCTGGATCGGGCGGCAGGCGGTCAAAAGCGATGAGCGTCCAGAAGGGGGTGACGCGCACAACCCGTTCGAGGACGGGTCCGCGCACCCCGGAAACGAAGGCGGTGCCGAGATTGAAGGTGGGATGGCGATAGCGACGCGCAACGCGGGCGTAAAGGTCGGCCGATGGGCCGGACGCCTCCGGCGGCCAACGGTCAGGGGGCGGCCGCTTGTCGGGCTCGGAGCCGGAGTAGCTATGATAATACCGCACGTCATCCTCCAGGCGGTTGCGACCGCCCCCCGCCGGTCCCCGCCGTCTCTCTCGACCAAAGGAAAAGGATAGCGCCCGTCCTCGCCACGGCAAGCGTCGGCACCCCCCTCCTTAGTCGCGACCGCGCCGCCAGAACGGCTTTTTCGGCATAGACTTCCGTCTGTTCACCGTTCGGATGAGGCGTTCAGAAGGCGCCCATGTCGGGCAACTGCGGATCGATCAACTGCTGGATGCGTCGCGCCGCCACGTGGGCGAAGCGCAACGTCATCGCCCGGCGCGTCGCGGCGGCCAGCCTGTGGTCGGGCGCTTCCCGAAGAATGGCGCCGCCATAGCCATCGGCGATGATCAGACCGGCGTCGTCGGGGAATATCTCGGCGGGCACGCCGGCGTGGGTGGCGAAAAACAGCCGGTCGCAATGGAGCCGGTAGTCGGGCCACTTGCGGTCGGCGCGCAAATCCTCGACCGACGACTTGATCTCGACGATGACGATATCGCCGCTCGTCCCCAGGGCCGCCACGTCGGCCCTCCGCCCGGAGGCGAGGGGCAGCTCGTAGAGGATGGAGAAGCCGTGGCCCGACAGCAGGCGGCCGACGCCACGCTGCACGAGCCGGGCGGCTTCTGATTGCCGGCCGTCGTTGACGAAGGACTCGATCGGTGAGGAAAAGGCAGCGGTCGGCACGATCATCGGTCTCCGCCACTATTGTTCATGATTTGTTTCTAAAAATCAACCGCCATGCCAGACCCGACGGCAGAGCGAATGCCGAAAGCGCAAGACCTGTCGGCGACCGAAGCTGAAAAGAGCTGAAACGGCGATCGCCTTCAGGCGGCGTCGGAGCGGGCGTTCTCGGTGAGCAGAGTGTACATCGCCGCGGCGTCGTCGGTGGCCCTGAGTTTGGCCGCCGTCTCGGTATCGCGCAGAACGCGAGCGATGCGGGCGAGCGCCTTGAGGTGGTCGGCGCCAGCGCTTTCCGGCGCCAGCAGCAGGAACATCACGTTGACCGGCTCGCCATCGAGCGAATCGAAATCGATCGGCCGGTCGAGGAGCGCAAAGACGCCGATCAGCCGGTCGAGGCCGGCGAGCTTGCCGTGCGGGATGGCGACGCCATGGCCGACGCCCGTCGAGCCGAGCTTCTCGCGCTGCATCAGCGTTTCGAAGATGTCCCGCTCATCGCGCCCGGTGAGAGCCGCAGCCTTGGCGGCCATCTCCTGAAGCGCCTGCTTCTTGTTGGCGGCCTTGAGCCGCGGCAGGATTGCATCGATCACCAGGAGGTCGCTCAGATCCATCGTCTTGTCCCAGGTTTGGCGGAGGGTCAGGTGGCCCCGACCCTCGCCTTCATATAGGTCTGTACAACGAAAGGACAGATGGGATGAGCCCCGTCAGCCGGCGATTTCGTTGAGCGAGGGGTCTATCCAGCCGATATTTCCGTCGTTGCGCCGGTAGACGACGTTGACGCCACCGTTGCCGGCGTTGCGAAACATCACCAATGGCGCGCCCGTGAAATCGAGCTCGCTGACTGCCGAACCAACACTCATCGTGCGGATTTTCTGCGTGGTTTCTGCCACCACCGCCGGCGCGAAGTCGTCTCCGAGCTCCTCGTCGTCGAAGGCGGCAAACACCGTTGCCTGGGCGTCAATGTCACCCCACGACCGACCACCCGGCGTCTGATCGCCGGCCGCCGACTCGCCACCCTTGAAGTTCTTCAGCTTGCGCTTGTGGCGCCGCAGCCGCTTGCCGATTCGCTCTACCGCCTTCTCGGCGGCCGGATAAGCCTCGAAATCCTCGCCGCGCGATTGGAGCGTCGTGCCGGACGCGAGCTGGATCGAGCAGTCGACGGTATAGGCCTTGCCCTCCTTCTGCACCACGACGTGGCCGGTGAAGCCCTCGTCATAGTATTTGCCGAGTTCCTCGGCGGTGCGGGTGGTGATGTGTTCGCGAAGCGCCTGGCCGATGTCGACGTTTTTTCCGGTAATACGAAGCGGCATCAGAGTCCTCGTTTCTCGCGCCTTTCTGGACCGATCGGGCCGGCGGTGGAAGGCTCCGCCTGACACCCGCATCTCCGGTTGCCCGCTCCTGGCGGGCCTCCGGTCGGCGCCGACGAGCGGGGGCGCGGCTTTCCGTCTCGCCGGTGGATGATTGTCGCCGCTTCACCCGTTGCCCCGCCGGCATCGGCCGGGACGAGCGTCGATCGGGTCGTGAAGCGGAAAGCCTGAGAACCTCCCCGAGCTGGCGTTACCGGGCGACGCGCCCGCCTGCTTGAGATGTGGCGTCGGTCGGAAGTGATATCAATCCATCTTCCGGATGAGCCGCGATTTAGGAAAGGTTACAGTGATTTCAGGCGCGGGCAAGCTGCTTCAGGCGCCGACGCTGCACCGAGGAAGGAATCCGCAATGCTTCCCGGTACTTGGCCACCGTTCGGCGGGCAATGTCTATGCCGTCGTCACGCAACATTTTGACGAGCGTGTCGTCCGACAGCACGTCATCGGCGGTCTCCGCATCGATCATCTGCCGAATGCGGTGGCGCACCGCTTCCGCCGAGTGGGCGTCGCCGCCCTCGGACGAAGCGATCGATGAGGTGAAAAAATACTTGAGTTCGAAGATGCCGCGCGTCGTTGCCATGTACTTGTTCGAGGTGACGCGCGACACGGTCGACTCGTGCATGCCGATGGCGTCGGCGATCATTCTGAGGTTGAGTGGCCTGAGGTGAGCGACGCCGTGGGTCAGGAAGCCGTCTTGCTGACGGACGATCTCCGTCGCCACTTTCAGGATCGTCTTGGCCCGCTGATCAAGGCTTTTGGTCAGCCAATTGGCCGACTGGAAGCACTCGCCGAGAAAGGTTTTCTCCTCGTCGCGTGCCGTCTTCGACACTTCAGCATAATAGGTCTGGTTGACCAGTACTTTCGGCAGCGTGTCGGTGTTGAGTTCCACCGTCCAGCCGCCATCGGCAGCCGGCTGTACCATCACGTCAGGCACCACCGTCTGCATCTGTGTGGTGCCGAAGGCGTGGCCTGGCTTGGGATCGAGCGCCAGGATCTCCTTGATCATGTCGCCGAGATCTTCGTCGTCGACGCCGCACAGGCGCCGCAGCGCGGCGAGATCGCGCCGGGCGAGAAGGTCGAGGTGGGAGGTCAACGCCCGCATCGCCGGGTCGAGCCGGTCCTTCTCGGCCAGCTGCAGTGCCAGGCATTCGGCAAGGTTCCGGGCGCAGATGCCGGTCGGCTCGAAGGTCTGGAGTATGGCAAGCACCTTCTCGACGTCGGAGAGGGATGCGCCCAGCCGCTCGGCGGTGGCTGCAAGGTCAGCTCTGAGATAACCGGCATCGTCCACCTGATCGATGAGATCGTGGCCGATGAGGCGCAGCGCAGGATCGGTAATGGCGACGGCCAACTGCTCGGAGAGGTGGTCGGTAAGGCTGATCTCGCCCGCGACGAAGCTCTCGAGATTATAGTCCTCGCCGGAACCGCCGCGACCGACCGACGACCAATCGCCACCGGCGAGTGCGCCGACATCGAGCGCTGGTCGCTCCGATGGGCCGGCGTCGTCCGGGTAGACATTGCCGATGTCCGTATCAAGCACGCTGGCGACCCGTTCAGAGCTCGGTGCGCCTTCGGTCTCAAACCAGTCCGGCGAGTCCGCTTGCGACGGCAGATCGGCGTCGGAGGACTCTATGGCCGGCGCCTCTCCCTCGCCGTCGTCAGCTCGCTCGAGGAGCGGATTGCGCTCGAGTTCCTGCTCGATGTAGGTGACGAGATCCATGTTCGACAGCTGAAGCAGCTTGATCGCCTGCATCAGCTGCGGCGTCATCACCAGCGACTGGCTCTGCCTGAATTCAAGCCGCGCCGACAGCGCCATCGAGCAACCCCTGTTCATCCCGCATCAAGGCGGAAGCCATGAAAGTCAATGAGGCGGCCGGAAGGTGGTCCGCTTCTTGCTTCATACCCTAGGCAGGGGATCGCATCAAAGGGTAAATTGCTCGCCGAGGTAAACGCGGCGTGCTTCGGCATCGGAGATGATGTCGTCGGGCGTACCCTCCACCAACAGCATGCCGGAATGCAGGATATAGGCGCGATCGATGAGGCCAAGCGTCTCGCGCACATTGTGGTCGGTGATCAAGACGCCGATGCCGCGTTCGGTGAGATGGCGCACCAGCGCCTGAATGTCACCGACCGCGATCGGGTCGACACCGGCGAAGGGCTCATCGAGCAGCATGAACACCGGCCGGCTGGCCAGTGCCCGGGCAATCTCGGCACGCCGCCGCTCGCCGCCGGAAAGGGCGATTGCCGGTTGCCGGCGCAGATGGGCTAGGTGAAATTCGTCGAGCAGCGCGTCGAGCTCGGCCTCGCGGACGTCGCGGTTCGGCTCCACCAGCTCAAGCACGGCGCGGATGTTGTTCTCAACCGTGAGGCCACGAAAGATCGAGGCTTCCTGCGGCAGGTAACCGATGCCGAGCCGGGCGCGGCGAAACATCGGATATCCCGTTATGTCCTGTCCGTCGAGGAAGATGCGACCTCCGTTGGCCGGGATCAGGCCGGTGATCATGTAGAACAGCGTGGTCTTGCCGGCGCCGTTGGGGCCCAGGAGACCAACCGCCTCGCCGCGCCGCACCTGCATGGAAACGCCGCGCACCACCGGCCGCTGGCCGAAGGTCTTGACGAGGTCGAAGACGGCGAGGTCAGAGGTATCAGCCGCCTCGGGCGGAGGCGCGCTCTCGGTCTGGGCAAAGTGCTTCAGCAAGGCTGTGGTATCCGGGAGGAAGAGGGCGTCAGCCCTTGGAGTCGAGCGACTTCGGCGCAATCAGCATCTGCACTCGTCCGCCCAGCATCTTGGCTTGGCTGGTTTTGATATCGATCAACAGCTTCGAGCCGCGGATGACATTGTCGCCTTGGGTGAGGACGACGTTGCCCGTGAGCATGATGGTGTTGGCGGCCGTGTCGAAGGTTGCGGCGTCACCACTGGCCGTCTGGTTGGCCGAGGTGACGAGAACGCTGCCCTTTGCTTCGAGGCGACTGACCTGCTGCGGGCCCTCTCCGGTGGGCGAGCCCTGATAGAATACCATGAGTCGATCGGTCTTCAGGACGGTCGCCCCCTGCCGGACGATGACGTGGCCGATAAACACCGCCGTCTTGTCCTGGTCGTGCACCTCGAGCTGTTCCGATTCGAACTGGATCGGCTCTTTGGAGGACATGCCAAGGCCCTGGTAGGAACTGGCCGGCAGCTTGGCTGTCTGCTCGGCGGCGAAAGTCGGCGTAGCGGCGAGGACAACCAGCAGGCCGGCCACGGTGGCCCGGCGGAAGAGGCTGGAGCGAGGCATGCGGACCGTCATCTTCGTTTGCCTTCTGCCTCGTCGAGGCGGCTAGAGCATATTCCGCTCGGGTCGATATACGCCGAGCCTGCCGAATATGGTCAAGGATTGGACTCTGGAGCATTTCCTATCTGGTCAGACGGCGTCGCCTGATCAGGGGATGCTTTGGCCGCACCACTCGGGCGGGCGGCCGGATCGATGGTCATGCGGACGCCGCCGGAGAAGGTGACCGTGCCGGCCTTCTTCTCGACGCCCATCTTCTCGGCGTTGATCTCGCCGAGGCGGGAGGAAAATGCCACCGGGCTGTCCGATGTCAGCGAGCCGGTGGCGAGATTGATCTCGGCACGGTCGAGAGCGCCGCCCGAGCCATCGGAATTGGTCAGCCGGATATTTTCTTTGAGCACCAGCGTCTGAGCAGCGGCGTTGTAGACGCCGTTATCGGCCAAGAGGCGGGCACTGCTGCCGTCGGCCTGGATCACGCTCGCCTCGATACCCTTGAGGCGGATCACTTGGGTGTCGCCAAGGTCCTGAACGGCGCTCTCGGCCTTCACCGCGTAGGTGCGGCCTTTGCCGTCGCTGCCAGACAGGCGCGGCGCGTCCATGGCGAGGCCCTCGGTGGTGATCTTCAGATCACCGACGCTGAGACTGATGGAAATGCGCGTGATCACCGTGGCGCCGATCACCACCACGCACAGCAGCGCGCCGAGGGCTGGCAACAGGACGCGGAGACGACGGACCCGCCGGCTTTCTCGTGCCGCCGCAGCGAATAGCCGCGCGCGCGCAACGGGACCGTCGAACGGTCCCGTATCGCCGCCATCGAAAGCGCGGTTCGCCGCGATGCCAGTCATCCTTCGTTCTCGTTCTGCGGACGGGACCTGCGTCCTCCGCCTCGAATGACGCCGCCGGTCGGCGCCCTGTGGGCAAAGAGCCGGTTTTCTCTCGTACCCGGCGCAACTCTAGACACAAAAGATAAACCAACGCTTGCCACGCCGCGAGTGGGCGGCGATCACATTCAGGCAATCGTCTGAAAACGATTGCGCGACGTCCCCTTTGGCTCGGTCGTCGGCGACATCCAAAGCCGCTTATGCGGCCTCAAGCGCTTCAGCTATGCGCGAAGATGTCCTCTTCGCCCCAGCCGGCGAGATCGAGATCGGAGCGGGTCGGCAGGAAGCGGAAGCAGGCTTCGGCCATGTCCAGGCGCCCTTCGCGCTCGAGCATGGTGAGAAGCCGCTGACGCAGAGCATGAAGGTTGAGAACGTCGGAGGCGGCGTAGTCGAGTTGCGCCTGCGTCAGCGTCGTCGCGCCCCAGTCCGATGACTGCTGGGCCTTGGAAATGTCGATGCCCAGCAGTTCCTTGGTGACATCCTTAAGGCCATGCCGGTCGGTGTAGGTGCGGGTGAGGCGCGAGGCGATCTTGGTGCAGAACAGGGGGGTGACGGTGATGCCGAAGGTGCGCTTCAGGACGGCGATGTCGAAGCGGGCGAAGTGAAACACCTTGATGCGTCGGGGGTCGGTGAGCAGCCGGACGAGGTTGGGCGCCGCAGTTTGCCCCTTGGCGATCTGCACGACATCGGCCGAGCCGTCACCGGGCGACAGCTGCACCACGCAGAGCCGGTCGCGGTGCGGGTTGAGGCCGAGGGTCTCGGTGTCGATGGCAACGACATCGCCGTAGGCGTTGAGGTCGGGAAGGTCGCCGGCGTGAAGGCGGATTGTCATGGCGAAACTCTGCATGCTGGCGCATCCCGTTCGAAAAGTCGTCCGGCTTCTCGAGTGGATAGATGCGTAAAGAAACGGTCGGCGGCAAAGCCACCGACCCTAGGAAACGATCCGCCGTATATGTGGACGCCGGGCGGGCGAGTGCAAGAAAATTATGCCACCGCCCGTCGTCTGTCTGGGGCTCAGGCCGCCGCCGCGTCGGCGGTCCTTAGGCCGGCGATATCGTCTGCGAGGCGGACGATCTCTTCGAACGCTGCTTCACGCGGCAGACCTTTGGTCATGACCGGTTCCAGCACGTCGGCCTTGAGGCGGGGCAGCAGGGCAATCACCTGGTCGGGCAGGTTGCCCTCCCAGCCGAAGGAACCCATCACCGCCACCTTGCGCGTCTTGGGGGCGAGCGCGTTGATCAGGATTGCCGCCGCGGCAAGGCTTGGATGCGGGCCGGACAGCACCGTCGGTGACGCGAAGACGATGGTCGAAGCGTCGACGATGCTCATGGCAAGCGCGCCGCTGTCGAGATCGACGACGTTGACCGGCTGCGCGGCGATGCCACGCTCGGTGAGGCGGTCAACCAGCACGGCGACCATCTTGGCCGTACTTTCATACATCGACACGTAGGGAATGACGACCAGCGGCTTGACCTGATCGGACGTCCAGCCACGATAGAGATCGAAGATAAAAGCCGGACGGTCATGCACCGGGCCGTGGCTCGGCGCCACAAAGACCGGATCGAGCGCCTCGACCTTCTCGAGCGCCTCGGCCGAGAAGCTGCGGTAAGGCATCATGATTTCGGCATAATAGCGCTTGGCGGAGATGGCGACCTGCGCCTCGTCGCGGGCGAACAGCTCGGTGGTGGCGAAATGAGCGCCCAGGAAATCGCAAGTGAAGGCGATCCGGTCTTCGACCGCGAAGGTCACCATGGTATCCGGCCAATGGACCCAGGGCGTCAGGTGGAAGGACAGCGTCTTGCCGCCGAGATCGAGGCTGTCGCCGTCGCGCACGGTGATGAAGGCATCGCGGTCGACCGGCAGCGTGTCGAGGATGAAGCGCTTGCACTTGGCATTCGTCACGACCTTCGCCTCGGGGAAGAGGGCAAGCAGTGCCGGAATCGAGCCGGTGTGATCCTGTTCGGCGTGGTTGGCGACGATGTAGTCGAGCCTGTCGACGCCGGCTGCCTTCAGCGCGGCGATCAACTCTTCGGCCTTGGGTGGGTAGACGGTGTCGATCAGCGCGGTCTTGTCCCGCCCCCGGACGAGATAGGAGTTGTAGGTCGTGCCCTCGGGCAGAGGCACCAGTTCGTCGAACAGCTTGCGGTCCCAGTCGATGGCGCGGAAAGAATGGATGTCATCGGTAATGCGCTGGGCAATCATCTTTTTGTTTTTCCTTGGAGACGGCGGGCTCTCGTCACGGCCCCACGCCGCGCCGCACCGACGCATGTCATCGTTTACCGGCAAGGGATTAGGAGCGTTTCCACCCCGGGGCAAGCCTGGAACATTTCTAAAACGATCCGTTGCAAGGCTGCCCCGCGATTGGTGGCGGGCTCGTCATTTGGTCGCACATCCGGGCGTTGCGTCCGCGCCACTCCCATCGCCGTGACGCTGCGTCCGGCGACGTGACCAAGCAAAGACCGGATGCGCCCCGATGGAGTCTTCAGGCCGGCTCGACCGCGACGGGACGAATATAGTCCGCCACGTGGGCGCCGAGTTCGGCGACATGCGGTTGCTGCAGCATCTGTCCATGGGTGCCGTCGATCCAGCGCAGATCGACGCCACCGGCCGCAACACCGCTCCAACCGTTCCCCTCGTCGCCAGCGATGCCGGGCGCCGCCGCCGTGAGGATGCGGGGGCGGACCAGCAGGATGCGCCCTTCGGTTCTCGGCGGTCGGTAGCGCACGGCGGCGAGCGCGTTGTTCTGGAACACGCCGAGCAACCGCCGCATGCCGGCGCGATCGGTGTGATCGGGCAGGAGTTGCGATCCCTTTCCCCGCTCCACCAGGAGGTCGAGCCGCTCATCCGGCGTCAGCGGGCGCAGGGTGTCGGCGTCGACAATGCCCAGCTCGGAAAACAGGGCCGCGAGATACTCGGCTTCGTCCTTGCGCAACAGGTCTCGCACCGGGTCGGGCACCGCCACCGAATCAAACAGCAGCACCGCTCGCACATCGCTGCCGGTGCGCCGCATCTGCTGTGCCGCCTCGTAGGCGAGAAGGCCGCCGAAGCTCCAGCCAGCCAGGACCACCGGTCCCGGCGGCAGGCTCTCGCGGAGGGCGGCAAGATAGGTGGATGCCATCTCCTCGACCGACGACAGCAGCGGCTGGCCCTCTTCCAGTCCATAGGACTGCACCATATAGAGCGGCTGGTCGGTGCCGAGCAGTTCGGCCAGCGGTTGGTAGCAGAGGACGTTGCCACCCACCGGATGGAAGCAAACGATCGGTGGCTGCGAGCCACCGCCATTGAGGGCAACCACCGGCTGCCACTCCGAGTGACGTTGACGGCTCTCGATGCGGCCCGCCAGCCGCGCCAGCGTCGGATAAGCGAAAAGATCGGCAAGCGGCAGCCGCAGGCCGAAGGCGCGCTGCATTTCGGCGACGATGCGCACCGCCAGTACGCTGTGTCCGCCAAGAGTGAAGAAATCGGCGTCGGCGTCAGCGACCTCGATGCCGAGAATATCCGACCAGATGGCCGCGAGCCTACATTCGATGTCGCCGGCCGGTGGCCGCACTGATCGCGACGGCGCCGTCACTGCCGGTGTCGGCAAGCGGGACTCGTCGGTCTTGCCGCTCCGGTTGAGCGGAATTTCGGCAATGGCGATCAGCCAGGATGGTACCATGAACGGCGGCAGGCGGGCGTCGAGTTCCGCCTTGCAGGCCGCCGCGTCGAAGCCGGGGCGCGGCACGACATAGGCCACAAGCGACAGGTTGCCGTCGCCGCGCGAGTCGAAGGCTGTTACTGCCGCCTGGCGCACCAGCGGATGGGCGGTAATCGCCGCCTCGACCTCTCCGAGCTCAATGCGGTTGCCGCGGATCTTCACCTGCCGGTCCACGCGCCCGAGATAGGCGATCAGGCCGCCCTGGAGCCGGCGGCCCATGTCACCGCTCAGATAGCGGCGGCCATCGCCATCATCGACGAAACGCTCGGTGGTCTGATCCGGGGCGTTGAGATAGCCGCGTCCAACGCCCGCGCCCCCGATGCGGATTTCCCCGGGAACGCCGTCGGGGAGCGGTCGTCCAGTCTTGTCACAGATCACAATGTCGGCGCCGCGGATCGGGATACCGATGGGCGGCGGCAGGATCTCGCTCCAGCTCGCCGAGGTCATCACGTGCTGGCAGGCGGCAACGCAGGTCTCGGTCGGTCCGTAGGCGTTGACGACACGACAGTCGCCGTGGCCGGCGATGGCGTAGAAGCGCCGCAGCAGGTCGGCCGGTACCGCCTCGCCGCCCAGCAGGAACAGGCGGGCGGAGCTGGCGGCCCCGCTGTCGCAAAGATGATCGACCAGCAATGCGAACAGGCTCGGCGTCATGTCGCAGAGGTCAAGCTGACGCGCCTCGATGAAGGCGTGAAGCCGGGTCGGATCGCGCTTGGTCTCGTCGTCGGCGATGTGCAGCGTATGCCCGTTGATGAGCGTGGTGAAGATCTGCTTCACCGAGCTGTCGAAGGCAAAGGACGAGACGCAGGAGACGTTGAGGCTCCGATCAGGCGGCAGAAGGCTGAACAGGCTGTCGGCGACATGGCGGGCGAGGTTGATCACCGAGTGGTGTTCGATCATCACCCCTTTCGGATCGCCGGTGGTGCCGCTGGTAAAGATCACGTAGGCCAGCCGGTCGGGCGTTGGTGGCGACAGCGCGCCGGCGGGCGTGGCCAGAGCGGACGAGCCGTGGCGATATTTCCGGGGAACAGGGGGAGCGTCGGTCCCACCAGCTGGCCGGATCACCACGTCATAGGCATAGGCGGCCGGCTCGAAGCCCTCCGCTTCGACGGCGCTGAAGGCAACCGTCGGCTGGCCGCCGCGTTCGATCGCCCAGTCGTCGAAGAAGGCGTGCGGCACGAACAGGTCCTCGGGGAAGTCGAGAAGCGTCTTCAGACCTTCGCCGGCATGTTCGCGCGCGAAGCTGCGAAGATCGCCAACGTAGGCATCGCGGCGGTCAAGATCCCAGATGCTGCCGGCGAAGATGGCGCCACCGGGCCTGAGCAGCGCCAACGCCTTGTCGAGCACCTGGCGCAGGTAGGCGAAACCGGGGAAATTCTCGATGACGGAGTTGAGGACGATCAGATCGAAACTCGCCGGCGGAAAAACGTCGATGTCATGGGCGGCGAGCTGGCGGGTCGTGACCTGCGGCAGACCATGGGCGCGGGCCCAGGTCTCGACGCGCTCGACATTGCGGCGGGAGATATCGGTGGCGACGTAAGCGGCGGCGCCCGGCGCTACGTGGCGCATGGTAAAGCCCGAAGCACAGCCGATTTCCAGCACTCTGCCGCCGGACGGCAGCAGTGGCGCCGTTTTGCGCCGAGCATTGTCGCCGAAGGCGGCCATGGCGGCGGTCGGCAGCGGCTCGCCGGTGAAGGCGCTCTTCCAGCCACCGGCGGCGACGTCGTCGGCCGTGTCGCCGGCCAGATGGTCCCAGAGCTCGCCGGTCATCATGATGCCGGCTTTCTCGATGACGTCGTCGACGGCGTCGGCGTCGACCATGAGCACGTCGCGAAGCTGAGGGCACTGCCACTGCAGGCGGTGCAGGTCGCGGCAGAGCGCGGCTTCGGAAATCAGGAGCGGCGCGGCGCTGAGGTCGAGAATCCGCCGCCGTCGCTCGATCGGCAGCAGCGGATCAATCGGCACATAGGCGAAACCCGCTTGGAGCACGCCGAGTGCGGCGGCGACGAAGCGCCGGTTGCGGCCAAACATCAAGCCGACGGGCGTTTCCGGCAACAGACCGAGCTGGGCAACAAAGCCGGCGATCCGCCGGGCCTCGGCTGCGAGATCGGCATAGGTGAGGCTCGACTCCTCGTCGGCCACGGCGACGCGCGACGGATGCCGCGCCGCCGTCGCTGCGAAGGCCGAAGCGATGGTCTCGGCTTCGATCTCCCGCGACGGCGCGCCGCGTACGGTTTTGGTCGTCTCAAAGTCGAGATCGCCGATCTTCACGGGCCGTCCTCCTTGCCGCCCGGTTCGGCGGTGACCGCATCCGAGAAGCGGAGCAGGTAGCCGAGCCAGCGTTCCGCCGTGGCGGTGTCGATAATATCGGTGTCATATTCCATGGCGAGCTCGGCGTGGTCCCCGTTCTCCACCAGGAACAGGATCAGGTCGTGCTTGGCCGAGGTGGCGTCGATCAGCGGCGCGAGTTCGCGGTCGAGGCGATCGGGCGCCAGATCGGCGGCGCGCAACGGCAGGCCGCTGGCGGCTGGATCGGCGAGCTGGCCGAAGCGCTGGTATTCGAAGACGACGTTCACCAGCGGCTGCCGGTTGGAGCGGCGTTGCGGCGCCACGTCGCGGACCAGCAGATCGAAGGGATAGTCGCGGTGGTCCATGGCCTCAAGGATGGCCGCCTGCGCCGTATCGATCAGCGCGGTTATCTCGGTATCTTCGTCGAGACGAAGCCGCAGCGGCAGCACGTTGACGAAGAATCCGATCAATCCCTCCAACTCGCCGCGATCGCGCCCGGCCACGCCCATTCCGATCACCAGGTCGTTCTGGCGGGTCAGCCGGTAGAGGAGGGCCGCGAACAGGCCGAGGCCGACCGCCGCCATGGTGACTCGGCGATCGCTGGCAAGGCGGTGCAGCCCTCTGAGCGTCGCATCCGGCAGCGCCAGCCGACTGGTGCCGCCGCGATAGGACTGCACCTCGGAGAGCGGCCGGTCGGTGGGGAGGGCGATATGATCCGGCGCCCCGGCGAGGCGGTCGCGCCAGAAGCCGGCGGCGGCGCTCCAGTCGCGACCGCGCTGCCAGACGGCGAAGTCCTTGTAGGTGATGGATAGCGGCGGCAGCGCCGCATCCCGCCCATCGCGCGCCGCGGCGTACAGGATTGAGAGTTCATGAGCGAGGATGCGCGATGACCAGCCATCGCCGACAATGTGGTGAAGTGTGAGCAGCACAACGACGTCGTCGCCGGAGAGCCGGATCAGCCGCGCCCTCAGAAGCGGTGGCCGTTCGAGATCGAAGCGACTGGCGATCTCTCGACGAGCAAGGGCGATCGACTCGGAGATCGGGTCGGCGGCCTGCCGGAGATCATCCTCGGCGACGAGCGGGTCCAATCCGACGGCGACGCGCTGGACAATATCGCCACCGACGGAATCGAAGCCGGTCCGCAGCGGCTCGTGCCGTTCCATCAGGTTGCCGAGGGCTCGCCTGAAGGCGGTGGCGTCAAGGTCGCCACGGCATCGGAACACGAAGGCGATGTTGTAGGCGGCTGATCCACGATCCATGTTGTCGAGAAGATAGAGACGCTGCTGGGCATGGCTGGTCGGGTGCCTGTCGGCGGCCGGCGCTGGCGGGATGCCGCTGTCGCCGCGACCGTGGGTGATCAGCCGGGCGAGACCGGTGACGGTCGGGTCGGCAAAGAAATCGGCCATCTTCGGGCGAACGCCGGCTCGCTCGGCCAGTCGGTTGACGATGCGGATTGCCTGCAAGCTGTGGCCACCGAGGTCGAGGAAGCTCATGCGCCGGTCGCTGACCGGCTGCTCCAGGACTTCCGCCAGAATGTCGGCAACCAGTCGCTCGGCGTCCCCGATCGGTGGTTCGGTGCCGCGGTCGGCGCTGACGGACAACGGCGAAAGGCCGTCAATCAACTCGATAAGCTTCTGCCGGTCGGTCTTGCCGTTGCTGTTGAGGGGCAGTTCGGGAAGCTCGTACCAGAAGGTTGGCACCATGTAATTGGGGAGCCGTGCGACGAGCCAAGCCTTGATGTCGGACAAAGGTGGGCGATCGGCGCGCGGGGTGAGACAGGTGACGAGATGGCCCTCGCCCGACCTGTCGTGGCGGAAGGCGACGGCGGCCGGCATGACGCCGGGGCAAGACTGGAGGGCCTGCTCGATTTCATCGAGCTCGATACGAAAACCACGTATCTTCACCTGGGCATCGCGGCGGCCGCCGAACTCGATGACACCGTCGGTTCGCCAGCGGCCGAGGTCGCCGGTCCGGTAGAGGCGGTGGTCCGGCTGATCTGGCGCGTCGACGAAGGCGGCGGCGGTCAGCTCTGGCCGGTTCCAGTAGCCGATCGCCACACCGGCACCGCCGGTGTAAATCTCGCCCCAGACGCCGACTGGGACCCGGTTTCCCGAAGAATCAAGGATCAGCACCGAACTGTTGGGCACGGGGCGGCCGATCGGCATGGCTGTTGCGTCGAGATCCTCGGGACATACGCGATGGACGGCGCTGAACGTGGTATTTTCCGTCGGTCCGTAGGCATTGAAGAACTGCACGCCATTCGCGATTTCGACGGCGCGGCGCATATGCGGCACGCTCATCGCTTCCCCGCCCGACAGGAAGGCCCGAACGCCGCGTGTGGCGTCGGGATCGTGTTCGATCAGCCGGTTGAACAGGCTGGCAGTGAGGAAGGTGACGTCGATGCCGAAGCGGCGAATGGCGGCGGCCATCTGCTCCGGATCGAGCTGATCGTCGCGCGAGGCGACGCAGACGCGCCCGCCATTGAGCAGCGCCCCCCAGATCTCGAAAGTCGAGGCGTCGAAAGCGAGACTGCCGGCGTGGAGCACATTGTCGCCGGGCCGGAGGAGGGCATAGTCATCGCCGATGACGAGGCGGATGACGCCGCTGGCGGGCACCAGCACACCCTTCGGCGTGCCGGTCGAGCCAGACGTATACATCAGGTAGACCGGCTGCGCCCCCGCATCGATCGGCGGGGCAACCATCGGCGGTTCGGCCGCTTCGCGGTCGGCCAGCGTCTCAGCCTCGATCACCCTGACATCGACATCCTCAAGGACGCGGCGTCCGGCCGCATCGGCGATCGCCAGACGGCAGCCGGCATCGGCGACGACCAGAGCCAGCCGGGCCGGCGGATGGTCGGGGTCGAGCGGCACGTAGACGGCTCCGCTGGCGATTACCCCCAACACGGCGACGATCAGGCCGGCGTTGCGGCCGACGTGGATGGCCACCCGATCGCCCGGACCGACGCCGGCCGCGACCAGCGCCATCGCAACACCATTGGCCCGGCGAAACAGGGCCGCATAGCTGAGCTCGACCCGATCGTCCGCGACCGCGCCCGCTCCGGGCCATAGCGCCACCTGCCGCCGGAACAGATCGTAGAGGCCAACGCCGTCTGGCAACGCAGGGTAGGCACCCTGCTCGAACGCCCTGATTCGTGCCGCCTCGTCGGCGGCCAGCAGCGGCAACCGGCCGACCGGCGTCGAGGATGAAGAGGCGACCAGCGCCTCGATCAACACCGTGAAACTGCGGCCGAGCCGTTCGATGCGGTCTGGATCGAACAGGTCGGCGTAATATTCGAGCGTGATCGACAATGCCGCCGGCAGGTCGCGGACGAAGATGGCGAGGTCGTTCTTGCAGGAGCCTCGCGCCAGACCCCAGATGGTGGGCGCTTCGCTGTCGCCCGAGCCTTGGGCGAAATTCATGTAGGAAAGCGTCACCTCCGACAGCAGCGTTCGGTCGGGAGCCACCGGCGGCGCCAAGTCGGCGAGCAACTGGCCGAGCCCATAGGCCCGATGACGTAAAGCATCGGCGTGGTCGGCGTGGGTTCGTTCGAGCAGGGCGCCGACCGACATGTCGGCCGTGACCGTCTCGCGAAGCGGCAGCAGCGTCGCCATCATGCCCGGAGTGCCGGAGAAGCCGCCGTCATCGCGACGGTCGGCCGGTACAGAAATCACCACGTCGCTGGTATTGGCCAGCCGATGGACCAGTATCATCCACGCGGTCAGCATCACCGTGAAGGGGGTTACGCGCTGTTCGGAGGCGAAGGCGCGCAGCGAGGCGGCGGTGGCCGGAGATAGCTCGAAGCCGGACGTCAGGCCTCGGAAGGTCTGGAGTCGTGGCCGACGCCGGTCGGTCGGCAGGTCGATCAGAGGTAGTGGCGCCCGGAAACGGCCGAGCCAATAGCGCCGTGCGTCATCGCGGGCACCGCTGCCGACGCCTTCGGTGCTCCAATAGGTGAAATCCTTGAACTGGCGTGGCAGCGGCGGCAGCGTGTCGCCCCGAAGGAGGCGTAGCAGATCGCCGGCCAGCAACTCGATGGACAGGCCATCGGCCAGTGAGTGATGGATGTCGATGAACAGAGCCTGCCAGCCGCGAGCCTGCACCAGCTCGAAGCGGACCGGCGGTTCATGCAGCAGATCAAAGCGCGCCACCCGCCGCCGGCAAGCGTCGAACGGATCGACCTCACCGGTCAGGTCGATTACCGGCAGACGGGCCGGCTCCGCCGATAGCACCTCCATTCGCCAGTCGTCGCCAGCGCGGCGGAAGCGGCTCCGCAGGATGTCATGACGGGAGATCAGCGCGGTCACCGCCGCTTCGACCGCTGCCACGTCGAGATCGTCGGACAGACGGATGAGGTTGGGCAGGTTATAGGCGGTCCCCATGTCGGCGGCCGCCTCGGCGTTGAGGATACCGAGCTGTTCGAACCCGACCGGATAGTCGGACGCTTCGGGCGCCTTTGCCGCTTCGGTTGGAGCGCCAGACCTGCCACGTAGAGCCTTGGCGAGTCCGCCTATGGTCGCCGCGTCGAGAAGATCGGGCAAGGTGGCCACAAGGCCAAGTTCGCGGACAATGCGGTCAACAATTTGCATGCCGGAGATGGAATCACCGCCGAGGGCGTAGAAATCGTCGGTCGGTGCCAGCGACGGATAGCCGAGTACGTCGGCCCAGATCGAAGCGAGCGCGGTCTCTAGGGCGTCGCCGACTTTCGGTTGGTTTGCCGGCTTGTCGGCTTTCCGTGGCGGAAGGGTGGGTATGGCGGCGGCGAAGGACGGGTCGACCACCACCACCTGCGACACATCGGCGGCAAGCGCTCGGCGCCATACGGCCACCGCTTCGGCCGGCGTAATGGTGGTTTCGCTCAACGCGGGCAGCTTCGAGCGCGCGCCCATGCCGATATCGGTGAGCCGACACCAATCGATGGCCAGCGCTGGACGGCCAGCCGCCCGACGTTCGGCGGCGAAGGCGTCGGTCCAGGCATTGGCCGCCGTATAGGCCAACTGCCCCGGCGCGCCCACCAGGCCGGTGAGCGAACCGAACAGCACGAAAGTTTCGACGGGATCGTCGCGGGTGAGGACATCGAGATGGCGGGCGCCGTCCACCTTCGGCGCCAGGACGGCGGCCATGTCGGCCTCCAGCCGGGTGGCGAGAAAGCCTCCGTCGGCGATGCCTGCGGCATGCACGACCGCCGTGATGGGACCCAGGTCGGCGCGGATGGCGGCGAGGCAGGCGGAAAGGGCATCGCGGTCGGCAACGTCGCAACGGTAGACGCGATGACGAATACCACGCTCTGCAAGGGCTGCGAGGAGGTCGCGCCGCCGCGCCGATTCTTCGCTGTCGCCAGAAATGCCGGCGCTGCGCGTGACCAATGCCAGTTGCAGCCGACCGCCAGCCGCCAGTTCCTCGGCGAGCGCCAGCGCGAGGCCACCGAGTCCGCCGGTGACGACGCAGACACCATGATCCGGCCATCTGGAGACATCGGCTCCACCCGGCAGGGCGGTCAAGTGGCGCTCGATGCGCTGACCGTCGCGGAGCGCCACAACCGGGGAGATGGCTTCCGTCAGGTCAAAGGCATCAAATTCGGCGGCGACGGTCCGCGCGCTCGTCCGCTCGTCGAGATCGACATAGCGGAGGGAGATGAGCGGTTCCTCCTGAGCGAAGGCGAGGCAGGCGCCAGCGAACAGAGCCGTATTGGCAAAGATCGTCTCGCCGGCCCGCCCATAGGCTCGTTCGCCGACGGCGATCACCCGCAGCTTGCCGCGAGGGTTGTGCGCCAGATCCCTCAGCATCGCGACACCCTGCCCGAAGGCATCGTGCGACAGATCGGGAGCGAGAAGAACAGAACCGATGCCAGTCGCCGAGGCTTCCGACGCCAAGCTCCGGCCGGCCAGCCGACCTGCCGCCGCGAGCTCCTCCGCGAGACGGTCGGCGAGGGGGCCGTGACCGACCAGCAGGATCGGTGCCGTCTCGGACCGGGCAGCAAGCGGGGCCGGAACCCAGGTCGGGATTGATATCGGCTCGCGTAGCCGAGCGTTCAGGGCAGCGAACTCGAGGCCTTCGAGCCTTGCCAGCACCCGTCCATCCGCCGGATCGATCAGGGTGACGTCAGCAAAGAGGCTGCCGCCCGCCTCGATCCGGCGTCGGGCATGAGCCAGCAGTCGCTGCGACGGCGATGCGATGAAGCGGATGGCGGCGGCACCGACCGGCACCCGCACCGCGCCATCGAGTGCGACGCCGGACGCAACGTCGAGAAGCGCCGGGTCCCACTCGGCCCCGCCTTTCAGCTCGGCCAGCAACTCGCTTCCGTCACCGTTGCTCCAGGCGGCGATTCGTCGATCCCAGCGGCCGCTGATCCTGATGGCGCCCTGTTCGGGCGAAAAGGTCGCCACCGGCACGACGACGGAGCAGACGCTGCGTAGCTCTGCCACGTTGATCCGCTCGGCAGTCCCGATCGGGGCGAGCCATGCCTCGGCGAGCAGCATCCAGTCGGGGCCCGTCGCGGCGCGTGCCCCGAGCGACACCGCCCACCTTTGGCCATCAGCTCGGATATCGATGCTGGCGCCGCCCGGCACGATCTCGTCGGGCCGTACCGGCCGTCGCCAGCGGAGGTCGCGGACTTCGAGGCCGTCATCAAGGCCGATCGCCTTTGCCGCGCCAAGGGCAAGGCCGGGAAGCGCCATGCCGACCAGCGTCGGCCGGCCATTGAGCAAATGTTCGGCCACCGGCCAGTAGCCGGGGTGGTGGATATCAACGGGGATCAGCCAGCCATCTCGCGTTGCCACCGGCCTGCCGAGCGGCCCGGATGTCCGTCCGGCGGGGAGGCGGGCACTTGCGAAGTCCGGTCGACAGGCGACACGGTGAAATGGGGTCGGTGGCAGGTGGACGCGGCCGGCGGCAATTTCGGTCGGCCAGGCGAGGTCGGCGCCGACGAGATAGGCTGCGGCGACCTGCCGCGCCCCCTCGGGCGAACTCGCGATGGCATTTTCCTGACCGGCGCGGCGGCCACGCGTAGGCGCCACCTCGGCGATCGTCCCCCGACCGGCGATGGCGAATTCGGTCAAGGTGGCGATGGCTTCGTCGAGGGTGGAGGCGGTCAGGGCGAAGCGATGCCTGAGATGAGCCCGACCTTCGGCAAGCGTACGCGCCACGTCGGCGATGGCTGGCTGGTCTCGGCGGAGCTGATCTGCCAACACGTCGGCAGCCGGACGGAGGAGACTGGGGTGGCTGGCCGACAAGCCAATGACGAAGCTGCCACCGACGGCCGGTGCGGATTTTGCCGGGGAAGCCTCAAGGATGACGTGGGCGTTGATGCCGCTGAGACCGAAGGAGCTGACGCCGGCCCGCCGCGGCGTGCCTCGGTCAGCAAGTGGCATGGCGGTGCGGGGAACGGTGACCGGCGCACGGGCGAAATCGATCTTGGGATTGGGCGCGTCGAAGAAAGGCTGTGCCGGCGCAATGCCGTGCTTGAGGCAGAGTATCGCTTTGGCGAGGCCCAGGACGCCTGCGGCAGCGTCGAGATGGCCATAGTTGCCCTTAACCGAGCCGATGGCGGCGAAACCAACCTCGGCGGTATGGTCGGAGAAGGCCCGCGTCAGACCCGAGATCTCGATTGGATCCCCCAGAGCGGTGCCGGTGCCATGTGCCTCGACATAGGAGAGGGTGGAGAGCGAAATGCCGGCCGCGCCGGCTGCCGCCTGGATCGCCTCGGCCTGGGCGGCCGGGTTGGGCGCCGACAGGCCGCTCGACGCCCCGTCCTGGTTGACGGCGCTGCCAAGGATCACGGCGCGGATGGCGTCACCATCGGCGACGGCGCGGGCAAGCGGTTTCAAGAGCAGAACGACCGCTCCCTCGCCCATGCCGGTGCCATCGGCGTCGCGGGCAAAGGCGCGGGTACGGGCAGTCGAGGAATCGATGGCCATCTGGCCGTCGGCACTCGGCGGCACCGGCAACAGCTTGGCTGCGCCGACCAGCGCCGCTTCGCACTCGCCTTCGGCCAGGGCACGGCAAGCGAGATGCACCGCGGTAAGGCCCGACGAGCAGGCGGTGTCGACGACCATCGCCGGTCCTCGCCAGTCGTCAAGGAAGGCGAGGCGGGTGGCTATATTGGAGGGCACGTTGAGAACGAAGATCTGCTCGGCCCGTTCCGGGAACAGCCGCACCATCGCGTCGCGATAGGCAGGTGAGGGCGCGCCGCCGACAAAGACGCCGACCCGTCGGCCATTGAGGGCCGATCCGCCATAGCCGGCATCGTCGAGGGCCCGGCTCGCCGTATCGAGGAACAGGCGCTGCTCGGGATCGAGCAGCGTGGCGTCCATCGGGGCCATGCGGAACCGGCCGGGCTCGAAGGCGAAGGCGTCGTCGAGATAGCCGGCCTCGCGGAATTCGGTGGGGGCCTCCCGGCCCATCAGCGCGATCAGCTGCCGGGCCTCCTCGGCTCGCCCGGACGGAAGATGGCCGACGCGGTCGGCGGCCCCGGCGACATCACTCCAGAAGCTGTCGAGATCGTCGAAATCGGCGAGACGGATCGCCATGCCGACGATGGCGATCGGGCCGGCTGCTGCCCCAATCTGACGGACAGGCGCTGTCTCGGCCAGTTCGGCAATGCGGCGAGCCTGGGCGGCGATCGTCGCCTGGGCAAAGAGATCGGCGATGGCGAACACACCCGGCCAGCGCTGATCCAGTTGTTCGTGCAGGCGAATGGCTAGCAGCGAGTTGCCGCCGACGTTGAAGAAGCCGTCGGCGGGGCCGAAGGTACGGTCGGGCAAAAGGTTGCGCCAGATGGCGGCAACCGCCTCCTCGATGGGCGAGGTCGCAGCCACCGCCGGTACGCCATCGAGCGGCCGACCACTGAGAGCCTTGCGGTCGACCTTGCCACTGCTGGTCAGCGGCAACCGGTCAAGGTGGAAGAAGCGGGCCGGTGTCATGTAGTCCGGCAGGAGGCCGGAAAGATGGGCGCTGAGGACGGCGGCGTCGGGCCGCTGGGCCGCGACGATATAGGCGTGCAGTTCAGTCAGACCGCCGATCCGCTCCGGGACGACCACGGCCCGCTCCACCACCGGGTGGCGTTCGAGCGCGTGCTCGATCTCGCCGCATTCGATGCGGAAGCCGCGCACCTTCACCTGCTGGTCGATCCGCCCGAGATACTCGACGCTGCCGTCCGGCCGCCAGCGGCCGAGGTCGCCGGTGCGATACAGGCGGTTGCCGGTTCGGAAGGGATCGGGCAGGAAACGCTCGGCGGTCAGTTCGGGCCGGTTGACGTAGCCGCGCGCCACCTGCGGTCCACCGATGTGGATCTCTCCGGCAACGCCGACCGGCACTGGCCGTCCACCGGGATCGAGCAGATAGATTTGGGTGTTGGCGATCGGTTTGCCGATCGGCACCACATCGCCGCCGATCCAGGGCGAGCACGGCTGCCAGGTCACATCGACCGTCGCCTCGGTCGGGCCGTAGAGATTGTGGAGCTCGGTACCGTGGGGGGCGTGAAGGAGGCGGTTGAAGCGATCGACCAGCGCAGCGTCGAGCGCCTCGCCGCTGGCGAAGACGTATTTCAGCCGGCGGAGCCGCCCGATTTCTGCCGGGCGACCGTCAAGCCAGCCGAGGAAAGCCGCGAGCA
This sequence comes from Pseudomonadota bacterium, assembly GCA_018262575.1. GTDB lineage: Bacteria > Pseudomonadota > Alphaproteobacteria > Rhizobiales > Pleomorphomonadaceae > Pleomorphomonas. The sequence continues at coordinate 24,277 of JAGSYU010000005.1, forward strand.
TCGACGGCACGAAATGCAGGACGGTGACGCCGAAGCGCTCGACTGCCGCGACGATTTCCTCGGGGTTCTTCTCGGCGCCCGGTTGCGGCAGCGCCACGGCGGCGCCGGTCCACGACCACCAAAACAACTCCCAGACGGATACGTCGAAGGTTACCGGCGTCTTCTGCAAGATGACGTCGCCCGGCCCGAGGGGAAACTGCGACTGCATCCAAAGGATGCGATTGAGCACCGCGTGGTGCTCGATTGCCGCGCCCTTGGGGCGTCCGGTCGAGCCGGAGGTAAAGATCACATAGGCGATGTCATCAGGCGAGATGGCGGCGTTTTGTGGCGTCGCGACGGCCTCACCATCAAGCGCGACGAAGCGCAGCCCGGCGAACAGAGGACGAGAGTCGGCAGAGCCGAGCACCAGCGGGTTGCCAAGGTCGGACAGCATGTCGCCGAGCCGTTGCCTCGGATGGTCGGGATCGAGCGGCGCATAGGCAGCGCCGGCCAAAAGAATGCCGTGGATCCCGATGAGAAGTTCGGGCGACCGCTTCGCGCAGATGGCGACGACGTCACCTGGCTGGACGCCCTCGGCGCGCAGCCGTTCGGCGACGGCGGCGGCCCGGCCAGCGAAATCGGCATAATCGAAGCTGCCGTGATCGGAAAGAACCGCCACGGCGTGAGGCATTGCCGCGACTGTCGCTAGGAACGGCTCGGCAATGGTCCGACGCACCGGCAGATCGAGGGCGGTGTCGTTGAAGTCATCGAGGACGCGGTGCCGTTCACCGTCGTCGAGGATCGGCGCGTCGCCGAGCGCCCCGGTGGGATCGGTGAGAACGGCGTCGGCGATCAGCACCAGTCGCCGTTGCAGATCGTCGATGGTGGCCGGTAAGAACAGGTCGGCGTCATATTCGATCTGAAGCGCGATGCCGTCTTCGCCGCGCTGGAAATGGAACGCGAGATCGAATTTGGCAAAGGGGAAGGGAACGTCGACCAGCCGTGCCTTGACGCCGGGGAGGTCGGGCGCTTTGGGCGAGCCATCCTGCCAAGTCGCCATCACGTCGAAAAGCGGGTTGCGGCCGCGGTCGCGGACCGGTGCGACCGCGTCGACCACAGCTTCGAACGGGCAATTCTGGTCGGCCATCGCCGCAAGGCAATCCCGCCGCGTCGCTGCCAGCAGGTCGCGGAACGGCAGGCCCGGATCGAGACGCGCGCGCAGCACCAGCGTGTTGACGAAGAAGCCGACCAGATCGACGGTTTCCGCTCGTCCCCGCCCGGCCACCAGCGTGCCAATGGTAAAGTCGGTCTGGCCGGTGTGCCGGTGGAGAAGCGTCTGCAGAACGGCGAGCAGCACCATGAAGGGCGTCGCATCCTCGACAGCTGCGAAATCATCGAGCCGGCGCGTCATTTTACCCGGGAGGGTGAAGGTGGCAAAGCAGCCCCGGAAGCGCTGCGTGGCCGGTCGCCGGCCGTCGGTGGGAAGGGCGAGCGGTTCGGGCGGCGGCGTGAGGTCGGCGCAACGGCGCTCGACCAAAGCGCGGCCGTCATCGGAGGCGAGGAAGCTGCGCTGCCAGGTGGCGAAATCTTCATAGTGGCGCGAAAGCGAAGGCAGGCGTGGTCCCGGTTGACCCAACTCGCGGGCGTAGAGACTGCCGAGATCGCGCAGCAGGATCGGCATCGACCAACCGTCGCAGGCCGAATGATGGATCGATATCACCAGGCGCCAGCGGTCCGGGCCTAGCGTGATCAGCCGGGCCCTGATCGGCGGCTCGGTCTCAAGCCGGAAGGCGATCGCCGCGTCGGCGGCGGCGAGCGCGTCGGCGGCGGCAACGGGATCGGCTTCGCCGCTTAGATCGGTGGAGAGCAGGTGGAGATCGCCGACCTCGGTCAGCCGCTGGCAGGCGCCGACGGGATCGTCGGTCCGTCGCACGATGCGCTGGCGCAAAGCATGGTGCCGTTCCTCGAGCGCCGTCAGCGCTCGCTCGAGCGCCGGGATGTCGAGGTGGCCCTCAAGCTCGAGAGCCCCGCAGACATTATAGACGGCCGCTTCGGGATAAAGCCGTTGCAGGAGCCATAGGCGGGCTTGCCCGCTCGACAGGGGGAAGTCGGGGCCTTCGGCCCGGGGGAGCGGCGAGGGGTTATCAGCTGACGCTTCGACCAGTTTGGCGATGCGCTCGACGGTGCGGGCGGCGATGAGGTCATGCACCTTCGGTCGGGCGCCCACCTCCTGCTCGATGCGGGCCGCAAGTCGCATGGCGAGCAGGCTGTGGCCGCCGAGCCGGAAGAAATCGGCTTCGGCGTCGATGGCGATGTCGGGGAATAGTTCACCGAAAAGGCGCGCCACCAGTTGTTCGGCGGCGGTCGCAACGGCTCGCCCCTCGGACACCACCTCTTGCCCGGCAACAAGGGCCAGCAGAGCCCGTCGGTCCTTCTTGCCGTTGGCCGACACCGGCAAGGCGTCGACCGCCACGAACCGGCCGGGCATCATGTAGTCGGGAAGCTGGTCGCGGATGGCTGTCCGCCAACGATCCGTGTCCGCCGCGTCACAGGCGACGAAGGCGATCAGGCTGCGACGGTCGCCTTCGCCCACCGTCAGCACCGCCGCATCACGCGCACCCGGCAGGGCCGACAGCGCGGCCTCAATGGCGCCGATCTCGATGCGGTGACCTCGGATTTTCACCTGGTCGTCGCGGCGGCCGCCGAACTCCAGAACGCCAGCGTCGGTCCAGCGGGCGACGTCGCCGGTCCGATAGCAGCGCTCGCCGTCGATCTCGATGAAGGCCCGCGCCGTCAGGTCGGGGCGGCCGACATAGCCGAGCGCCAGGCCGTCACCGCCAGCGCAGAGTTCGCCCCAGACTCCGATCGGCTGGAGCATGCCGCCGCTGCCGACCACCAGGGCGCCGCTGTTGGCGATCGGTCGGCCGATCGGAACCGACGGCGCCTCGAGTTCAGCACGGCTGACTTGGTGGGTGGTGGTGAAGGTCGTGTTTTCGGTCGGACCATAGCCGTTGAGGAGGCGGAGGTCGGGACAGGCGTTCAGAACACGCGCCACATGCACGGGGCTCAACGCCTCGCCGCCGGTGATGAGCTGGCGCAGCGGGCGGAAAGCCAACGGCCGTTCGTCAGCAACGCGGTTGAACAGTGTTGCCGTCAGCCACATCACGTTGACGGAATGGCGGGCAAGTGCGTCTTGTAGCGTTGCCGGGTCGAACAGTGTCTCGTCATCGATGAACACCAGCCGCGCGCCAGCGAGAAGTGGCGCCCAGACTTCGAACGTTGCGGCATCAAAGCCCAGCGGGGCGGCTTGGGCAATGGTGTCGCCGGGAAGCAGGTCGAGATAGTCGGTGTTGACGACCAGCCGGGCGATGGCGCGATGCGGCACCAGAACGCCTTTGGGCTCGCCGGTGGTGCCGGAGGTGAACATCACGTAGGCGGGGTCGCCGCCACCGCGGACGGCGGCATCGGCGAGGCGGGAAAGATCAGCCGCGTCGGCACTGTCCACGTCGGGAAATGACACCTTAAGGCCGCCGAGCCGGTGGCGTGCCGGGGCGTCGGCGACGATGCGGCGCGCGCCGGCAGCAGCCATCAGTTGCTGGACGGCGCCGGGTGGCAGGCTGTCGTCGAGGGGCATGTAGACCGCCCCGGCCTTGAGAATGGCCAGCTCGGCCGTTACCGCTTCAGGACCCCGCCCGATTGCCAGTCCCACCACCTCATCGGCCGTCACGCCATCGGCGATCAGGCACGCCGCCAGCCTGTCGGAGCGTCGGTCGAGTTCGGCATAGGTGATGGTGGTCTCCCCTGCCACCAGCGCCGGCCGCTCGCCGTTCTGTCGGGCCGCGTCGCGAAAGAGGTCGGCGATCGACCGGTCGCTGGGATAGGGGCGCCTGGTATCGTTGAAAGCCTTCAGCTCGGCGGCTTCGCCGTCGGTGAGGAGCGGCAACCCGGCAATTGGCGTCTCGGGCTGCTCGGCTGCGGCCCGCAGCAGCCGGTCGAGATGGCCGGCCATGCGCTCGATGCGCCTGCGGCTGAAACGGCCGGCGTCATATTCGATGTTGAGCAGCCCCACGTCGGTGCCGCTTCGGCCAAAGGTGAACAGCAGGGGGAATTTGCCGGCGCCAACACTGGAGGCGATGTGCCTGAACGGTCCTGCAGCGGTTTCTTCCACGACAACGGCCGCATCGAACAGAGCCGACGCTGCTGCGGCAGCGGCCATGCGATGCAGGCGGGTGTTGGGAATGTCCTGGTGCTGCATCACCGCGAGCACTTCTCCGGCGGTGGTCTCGACCAATCGGTCAAAGGATGACGCCGACAATGCATCGACCACCACCGGCATGACCGAGGCGAAGCAGCCGACTGCCGATGCAGCCTCCCGGTCGATACGTCCGGAGAACGGCACACCTAACGAGACGAGACCGTGGTTCTTGTAGCGACCGAGCAGCGCTGCCACGGCCGCGCAGCACAGCGTGGTGATGGTCGATCGGGAACCGAGCTTGCGCAGCGCCGCCCGCGTCGCGGCCGAAAGCTCGGTCACAAAGCGCCGGCCTTCGACGCTGTCGCTGGCAGTGCCGTCGCCGGGTAGTTCCTCGCTCTCGGACAAGCGCGCGATGCGTGGCGCCCAGAAGGCGTCGAGGGTGGCCGTTCGTCGCTCGTCGAGCGCCGCGAGGCACCGGGCGGCAAGGACGCCCGGCGTCACCGTCATGGCGGGCAACTGCGGCGTCCGTCCGTGCCGGAGATCCTCGAGGACGGAGTTCAACTCGGTCGACAGGACGGCGAGCGACAATCCGTCAAGGATCAAATGGTCGGCGATCAGGGCCAGCAGGTTGCCATCCGCACCGAGATGGACCAGATGGAAGCGGGCAAGCGGGCCCGCTCGCAGGTCGAACGGACGGCTGGCCTCGCGGATGAAAAACGGCTCCGCCGCGTCGATCGGGCGTTCGAAGCTGGCAAAATCATGGACGGCGAAGTCCGGGGCCAACGCCGGCCGAACCTCCTGCAGCATCTTGCCGTCCGTCTCCACGAACACGGTCCTGAGCGCGTCGTGGCGGTCGACGATCAACCGGACGGCTCGCTCAACCATGGCGGCGTCGTCGCCCTGTGGCAGGATGATCGAGAGCAGGATCGTGTAGGTGACATCGTCCGGGCGATCGACGCGGGCGAGCCAGATGGCTTCCTGTGCCGGAGACAGCGGATATTGCCGTGCAGCATCGGGTGTGCCGGCACCGGCGAAATGAGCCAGCAGGTCGGCTTTGGCATCGCGGACGCGCTGTTTGAGATCGGGCGTGAAGGCGCCAGCCGGCGCTTCGAAACCGAGGTTGCCACCCTCCGCCCACAGCCTGATCCCGTGTGTGGCCAGGTCCAGGAGGAGCGTCTCGAACGTGCTGGAGGGGGGAGGATTGCTGTGCATCAGATCGTCCCACGTTCCAGGTCAACGGCCGTAGCCCCCAGCGCGGCGATCAGCCGGCGCGGTGTGGCCTCGGTGAGGATCTGCGCCGTCGATATCGGCATGCCCAATTGTTCGCTGAGGCGCGACGCGACGCGCATGGCACTCATCGAGTCGCCGCCGCAGGCGAAGAAATCCATATCCTCGGTGACGTCTGGCACACCAAGCACGTCGCGCCAAACCGAAACAACGATGGCCGTTGTCGCCAAGGTTGGCGCCGTCTCCACCGTCCTGGTCAGTGCCGTTGGCTGACTGGGAGCGTTACCCGCCGGATCGATCCACAGGCGCTGCCGGTGGAAAGGATAGGCGGGAAGCGAGACCTTTTGGCGTGCCCCGGTCGAGATAGCTTGCCAATCGGGCTCGACGCCGCGCACCCAAAGCTTCGCCACCGCCTCTCGGATGTCGTCAATTTCTGCGCCGGTGCGCGGTGCGGTGGCCACCGCATCGGCCTCCGCGACGCCGGAGGCTCTGACAAGGCGCGACAGCGCCATGCCTGGCCCGACCTCAACGAATATCCTGTCGTTGCCGCCGAGTTCCTTGACGCCGTCGGCGAAACGGACGGCGCCGCGCAAGTGGCGCACCCAGTAGGAGGGGTCGACGGCTTCAGAGGCGGTAATCAAGCGGCCGGTGAGGTTGGAGATGAAGGGGATTTCGGGATGGCTGAGGTGGACGTGCGACACAGCTTCGCCGAACTCGTCGAGAATGCCGTTCATCAGCGATGAGTGGAAGGCGTGGGAGGTATTGAGCCGCCGGCCCGCGCCGAGGGCAGCCTCCAGTCGGGCGATGTCATCTTCCGGGCCGGCCACCACGCACTGACGCGGTCCGTTGACGGCGGCGAGCGACAATCGCCCGGCGGCTTCGTCGCCGAGGTCGGCGATGCGCGACAGTGTCTCCGCTTCGCCAGACGAAACTGCCAGCATGGCGCCACGTGGTGTCGAGCCCATCAACCGGCCGCGCTCAGCGACGAGACGGAGGGCATCCTCGAATGACATCACGCCAGCGACGCAGGCGGCGACCAGTTCACCGATCGAATGGCCGATCAGAGCGTCTGGCACCACGCCCCAGCCAATCAGCAAATGAGCCATGCCGTATTCGGTAATGAACAAGGCGGGCTGGGTCATCGCTGTCTCGGCGAGCCGACGGCCGGCGTCGGCATCGTCTGGTGCAGCAAGCAGAAGATCACGGACCTCCGCCGCGCCGGTTTCGGCCAGTATGCTGGCCGCCTCGTCGACGATGGCGCGGAACGCCGGTTCCGTCCGGTAGAGGGCGGCGCCCATGCCCGGCACCTGGGTGCCCTGGCCGGGGAAGACGAAGGCGATAGCCGGCGCGCCTTTGCGGCTGACGCCCCGGATGCCTGGATGGAGTCCCAAGCGCGTGGCGGCCTCGCCGGTGGTTCGCGCCATCACCGCCATGCGATGCGGCATCCGCCGCCGACCGGTCTGGAGGATATGGGCGGCGTCGGCGAGCCGGGGTGCGTCGGCACCGCCCAGGCGATCGCGCAGGCTCTCGGCCAAGCGCTCAAGGCTGTCGCCATCGGCTGCCGACAGAACGAGGATTTCCGGATGATCCGGGGCGGTCTCGGCAGCCTCCGCTGCGGCGGGCGGCGCTTCCACGATGACGTGGACATTGGTACCACCGAGGCCGAAGGAACTGACGCCGGCCCGGCGCGGCGTGCCGGCGGGCCGATCCGGCCAGGGCTCGGGCCTGTCGTTGACGCGAAAGGGACCGGCGGAAAAGGGGACGCGAGGGTTCGGAGAGCGAAAACCGGCGGTGGGAGGAATGACGCCCTGCCGGACGGTGAGAATCGCTTTCACCAATCCAGCAAGGCCGGATGCCGCATCGAGATGGCCGATGTTGCCCTTGAGCGATCCGAGGAGGATCGAGCCCGGTGGAGAGCCGGCATAGACCTCGTTGAGGCCAGCCACCTCGATGGGGTCACCGAGAGCGGTTCCGGTTCCGTGTCCCTCGACGAAGCCAATGGTCGTCGGCTCAACCATTGCATCTGCCACGGCGGCGGAAATGGCTGCGGCCTGTCCGGAGACGGTGGGTGCCGTGAAACCTGCCTTGTCGGAGCCGTCGTTGGTGATGCCAACGCCACGGATCACCGCATGAATGCGGTCGCCGTCGGCCAACGCATCGGAAAGGCGCTTCAGAACCACCGCCACGGCACCGCTGCCGCCGACCGTGCCGTCGGCGTCGGCATCGAAGGGGCGGCAGCGCCCCTTGAGCGAGCCGATCCCGCCGTCGACCGCATGGTAGCCGCCGGCCGAGGTCAGTCCCAGCGAGGCGGCGGCGACCAGGGCGGCGCGGCATTGGCCGCTACGCAAGGCCTGGACGGCCAGCGTTAGCGCCGTAAGGCCTGTCGAACAGGCGGTTGCAACCGACACCGCCGGGCCAGTGAGACCAAGTTTGTAGGCAAGCCGAAGCGACGCATAGTCCTTGTCGGAGGCGATGACCGCCGCATAGCGCTCGGCATCGAACTGACCATGGATGCGGTCGAACAGGTTGTCGAAGACATAGCTGTTGAAGCCCGTTCCAGCGAAGACAGCGACCGGCCCCTCCCGGCGAGGGTCGCATCCGGCGTCTTCGAGTGCGTGATGACCTGCCTCCAGCAGCAGCCTTTGCTGCGGGTCGATGGCCGCCGCCTCGCCCGGCGTGTAGCCAAACGCCGCAGCGTCAAAGCCGGCGATATCATCGAGCCTGGCCTGGGCGCCGACGAAGGAGGGACTATCGACGATCTTCGGGTCGATCCCCGCCATCCGCAGCAAGTCGGCGTCGGCGTCGGTGAACAGGGCGCGACCGTCGCTCAGCAGTTGCCAGAGCGACTCGGCGTCTTCGGCACCAGGCAAGCGGAAAGCCATGCCGACGACAGCAACCGTCCTGTCGATGGTCATCGTCGCCGCTTCCCCGGCCCGCACCACCACCTGTGGCGCCTCGGCATCGGCGAGATAGGCGGCCAGCGCGTTGATCGAGGGGTAACGAAAGATGTCGACCGCCGTCAGGTCGCGGCCGGTGGCGGCCGACAGCCGGGCTTGCGCCCGTGGCACCATCAGCGAGTGGCCGCCGACCTCGAAGAAGCTGGCACCGGGGTCGATATCATCGCGCTGGAAGAGGTCGGCCCATACCGCGGCGACCACCCGCCGCATGGCGGCAACGCGGCCCCGATCGATGATCGTTGCCACCGACGGGCGGGGAGCTTGCGGTTCGGCCGGCACCGCGGCGATCTTGGCGAGCGCGGCTCGATCGATCTTGCCCGAGGGCTGGCGGGGCAGGCTTGCATGACGCGTCCAGCCCTCGGGGATGGCGGCCGAGGGCAGCAGCGGAACGAGGCGTAACCTGAGTTCGGCCGGCGAAGCCGTACCGACGAAATGGGCGACGAGGCGGGGAGCAACGCCGCTCCGGTCGAGAAGGACCGCCACCTCGTCCACGCCCGCCAGCCGGGAAAGCGCCGCCTCGATCTCGCCGAGTTCCAGCCGCTGGCCGCGAATCTTGACCTGCTCGTCGGTACGCCCTCGGAACTGGATGCTGCCGCCGTCCTGCCAAAGCCCGCGATCGCCGGTCCGATAGAGTCGCCCGCCCACGAGAAAGGGGTCGTCGACAAAAGCGGCGGCGGTCTCTTCGGGGCGACCGAGATAGCCCCGCGCCACACCGTAGCCGCCGATCGAGATTTCGCCGACCGTCCCAACCGGAACGCGCCGACCGTCAGCGTCGAGGATACGGATGAGGTACCCGGGCAGCGGCTGGCCGATCGGCGGTTCGCCCGCCGTCGGGTCGACCTGCGCTGCCGTCGCCTCAATGGTGGCCTCGGTCGGACCGTACAGGTTCCATATCGCTGCCGGCTTCAGCACTGCCGCAGCCTCGCGGGCCAGTTCAGCCGTGAGCCGTTCGCCGCCGAGCACCAGGCGCCTCAGGCCCGGCAACCCGCCGTTCGGCGTGGTCGGCAGTAGGCTCGCCAGCATCGACGGCACGAGATTGAGATGGGTGACCCGCCGGACCACCGCCTCCTGCCAGAATGCCCGGGCGTCGATGATCTGAAGGCGCGTCGGCAGCCACAGCCGCGCTCCGACGGCGAGCGGGCAGAGCACTTGCTCCTGCCAGGGATCGAAGCCGAGCGAGAAGGTGACGGCGATGCATTCGTCGGGCGTCATGCCGATGAGGCGCGGCATCGATCGCATCTTGGTGGCGAGCGCCCGGTGCGTGATCCCGACTGGCTTGGACCGGCCTGTCGAACCCGAGGTGTGGTAGATGGTGGCGAGGCGATCGGGCGAAACGGTCCCGACGGCAGGCGGCGCCAAGTCCGGCAGTACTGCCGCGAGATCATCAAGGATGATGACGCGTCGCCCCTCCTGCGGCGGCACCGCGGCGAGCGAGGCGCGGTCTGCCAGCACCAGTCGGCAACCGACGCCATCCATCATGGCGTTGAGGCGCGCCGGTGGCTGAATGGGATCGAGCGGCAGAGCTGCGCCACCGGAGATCAGAATGCCGAGAAACCCGGCGACTTGCTGGACCGAAGGTTGCAGACACAGCCCGACCGGCTCCTCCGGTCCGACGTTCTCGGCCGCGAGCCGGCCAGCGATGCCGCGCGCCAGCGCCGACAGGCCGGCATAGCTCGTGTCGCCGGCTGGGTCCGACACGGCGATAGCGTTGCCCTGCCGGGCGGCCTGTTCAAGGAAGATCTGATGGACGGGCAGGTCCTCGGTCTCCATCTCCGGCCCGGCTTCCCACGTGGAGATATCGACGCATTCGCTCGCGCCGATAGTCGGCAGATCGGTGAGCGGCGCATAGGGGTTGGCGGTGGCTGCCGACACCAGCGTCACGAACCGATCCGACAGGCGAGCAATGGCGGCGGCGGTGTGGACCGCGGGGTTGCGGTACCAGACCAGCGGTGTTGCCCGACCATCGAGGTCGCTCTGGCTGGAATCGAACTGGAGGCAGAGATCGTCAACCGGGCCGCTGGCCAACGTCGTGCGTGTGGCCGTCAGGCCGTCGAATGACGCCGCATGCGGAAAGTCGAGGGCGTTGAAGGCGGCGGCGCGCGGGTCGCCGCCGCACCAGGGATCGATGAGCGCCCGATGCATGTGGGCGACCGCCATCCGCATGTGCCGGAAGTCGCCGCGCAGACGTGAGGAAAGCTGCCCGACGAGGTCGGCGAAGGTCGGGGTGCCGTCGAGCTGGGCGTGGATTGGCACCACCGATGCGCAAAGGCCGACAGTATTCCGCTCGACGCGCCCCAGGCGATTGAGAAGCGGCAGGTTCGTGACCGGCAGGGGCGTGCCCGCCGTCCGCCCGAGCAGCAGCAGATAGGCGGCCAGCAGCACGGCCGACGGTGTCGCTGCCAGGGAGGTCGCCAGCGTTCCCAACTGTTTGACGAAACCGGCTGGAAGGACGCTGGCATGGGTCGGCGCCGCGTCTGTGGCGGTCACCGGCGGACCCGGCGAGAAGCGGGTGGGCGGCGAGTCCGGCGCGATGCGGGCGCGCCAGTAGGCCGTGTCCCGAATGTATTGGTCGGAACCGACATAGGCCGCATCGGCCGCCACCAGATCGAGAAAGCGGCCGAACGGCGACGGGGTTGGCACTTCCCCCCGCAGCAAGGCGGCGTAGATCTCGGCGGTTCGTCGGGTCAGCAGGCTATTGCCGAAGGCATCGTTGATCAGATGGTGGTTGATGCGCAGCCACCAATTGCAGTCGGAGGTCAGGTGGATCAGCCGATGACGAACGAGCGGTTCGTCTGCAAAATCGAAGGGGCGGGCGACAACGGCGCGGCATTCGGCGAAGGCGGCGGCTTCCGGGGTACTGCCGTATTCGGCGGCATCGGAGACGTCGATATGTACGAACTCACCAGCAACGGTACCGAAGTTGAGGCACGGAACGCCGCCGGAGGTGTGAATGCGCAGAGCACAGGCGTCGGCCTCGGCGTCGGCGGCAAGCGCCGCCCGGCGGAAGAGGGCAGCGTCGAGTGGCCCCTCGAGGCGGATGATTTCGGCGAGATTGTATGCCGTCTTGTTCGGCCGGGACAGATTGTCGAACCAGATCGCGGCTTGTGGTGCCGTCAATGGAAAATTGCCAGCCAATTCAAGAATCTCCCGCCCCTGTACACGAACGTAACTGCCCATTCCTGATTCCGGCAAGAGGGAACGGCTCAGTTGTACAAAATTGCCTGCCAGAAGATTTACGTGCTGACCGTAGGTTTTCTTGGAATTTTTCTAGGCTGACCATAAGTCATCATGATGCCGAACTCTACCTTGTGCGACGCCTGCAGTCCGATGGCCATGAAGCCAAATTCAGATGTGGAGTCGCTTCAGCTCGAACCGCCCAGCCTCGCCTGGTACGTGCGTGGAGCCTAGGTCAGGCCTTGTCGGCAAGGTGTCAGGGAGAGGAGGACGGCTTTTTGTCGATCGTCTGCGACACGGCCGGGTCCGGCGGCTCGATAATGTCTTTCGTCGCCGGCGTTCCAGCGTTTTCCGTTCCTGACGAGACCGCATCCTGCTGGCCGAGAGTATCGGTCGACTTGGCGGTCGGCGCCGATGTCGGCGAACTCATGGGAGTGGCGGCGTTGGGGGGCGCGATATCGTCCATTCGCGCATTGGTGGGAGCCGGTTGAAGCGTCGCGGCATCGGGATGGTCGGGCGCCTGAACCTCGGTCTTGGACGTCTCGGACCGAGAGGATCCCTCATCACCGGTGTTCAGGATGAGAGGCAAGCCATCCTTGCCGCCGACCACGATGATCTTGGCATTTTGCGATGTGGCCAGCGTCATGGTCGCCTCGATGCCGCGCAAACGGAGGTATTCGGGCGTGATGGTCCGGGCAACGGTATCTTGGAACACGCGGATGCCCTCAGCCTCGATCTTTTTACGGTCCGCCTCCTTCTTCTCGCGGGCAAGGCGGAAATCATATTCGAGCATGGCCTGATACTGCTCGGCCTTGCGCTCAATGGCATCTTGAATGCGAGTCGGCAGGTTGACGCTGCGAATCAGGACGTCCTCGACGTCGACGAGACGGCCACGGACGCTCTGGTTGCCGAGCGAGGCTCCCAGTTGGGTGACCATTCGCTCAAGCAGCTGTGCCTGGATGAAAGCGCGCGTTTCCGAATAGAGCTGCTCGGGCGTATAGCGCGAAATGAGTTCGCGGGCGTGAGAGCCGATCTCGGGGTAGACGAGAACCTCGTCGTAGTTCGCGCCGATCATTTGGTGCAAAAGACCGACGGTGTCGCGATTGATTCTGTAGCGGATGGCGATCTCGACCTGCATGCCCAGACCATTGGAGGAGATCGTATCGTAGACACGGGCGCGATTTTGCAGACGCGCGTCGTAGAAATAGACTTGGTCCCAGGGAAAGATGACGTGCAGACCTTCGCCGAGATAGGAGGTGGTTACCGTGCCGCCAAAGAAGCGCAGCCACAGTACGCCGACATGACCCGCCGGTATGGTGATGAAGATCTGCGGCGCCAGTACCAGCAGGAACAGGATGAAGCTGAGGGTGAAAGCATAGACGCTGATTGAGTGACGGCGGAGCCGATCGAAGAGCCTGTTCCAGAACCGTTTCATGCGCAACGCCTTGCCGCGCCCGGTTGAGGCAACGATCGCCTCGCCCTGCGTCAAGGTTGTGTCAGCCATTGCACCCCGCCTGTTCACCTAGTGTCATGACCGGCCCCATTGCCCCGTCGGTTCAGCCATGCTCGGCGTTGCGATGCGGGCGGCTGATCGCAAGGATGAGAAAGTCGATAAGTGGCGTGACCACGATCGAAAGCAGGAAGTGGCCGACGAAGCCAAAGACCGTATGGCGTCCCATGAATCCGGTGACTGCACATCCCGTAAGATACAGGAGGCCGAGAATGATCATCATGGTTGCGCCTCGCCTGGCGACGGGCGCAGGAATTCCCCGTCGTTTCTCCGATGGTTACGATACGAACGCCGAGCCGAGCCGTCAATTCGATTTCTGTTGACGGAGCCGGAGAGGCGGGAGACGATGATGGGCCGCCAACATCCGAGTGCCGTCATGAATCAGCGCGAATCTTTCGGCCTCGCCGCCAGGATAGGGACGGCGATGGTGATGGTTTCGCTGTCGGTGATTGCGCTCACATCGGCGCTCAGCCTGTTCCGCTTCGAGGAAACCTACAAGGCGCTCGTCGAGCAGCGGCTGAAACTGACGGCCGGCGAGGTCGCTCGCGTTCTCTCGGTCGGATTGGACCTTGGCTTGCCCGTTGAGGCACAGGACAATATTCCCGGCCTGTTGCGCCAGCATCTTTCCGCCCACCCCGACCTTGCCGCCATCACAGTCATCGCTTGCGACGGACACCTGTTGTTCGGCGAGGGCGAGGCGGGTGGCAGCGGTCCGCCGATGCGGAAGCCGTCGTGGTCGGCGGAAGATGCCGGCCGGCTCGCCATCGGTGTCCGCGTCACCGATGCCATGGGCGGCTGCGCGGCGAATCTGGTCGTCACCCGCGCGGCCGAGCCGTTCCGGCAGGCGATGGCGTCGGTGAGCCGGCGGTACCTGACGCTTGGCGCGGTGGCCGCCACTTTGACGACGCTGGCGATGATCGCGGCGGCGCTGGTCTTCTGTCGGCCCCGGCCCACCCTTCGGGCCCTCGACGACGATCTCGATTGCCTGATGGACGGCGATCTCAGCAAGGGTGCCGCCGGTGTCGCTGCGGTCGATCCGGGTGAGGCATGGGAGGCAGATCTGCTCGATGCCTATCGAGCCGCCCGCCCGACGCTTGCCGCCGCCCAGCAGGCGAGAGGCGTCTGAATGCGCAAGCGTTTCGCCGATCCGATGTTTCAGGGGCTGGCTGTGGCGGCGTTGGCCCTGCTCATGGCCCTGGCCAGTGTCTCTTGGCTGACGGTGGTGAGCAGCAGCCGACTCCTGTTTCCCGAACTGGCCCAGACGGCGCTGGCCGAAGCCAGCCAGGGACAGGGCAAGATCGACGCGGCTCTCGACCTCGGCATTCCCCTCGACCGAGTGGTCGGCGTCGACTGGCTGTTCGCCTCGATGAAGGAGAGCGACCCCGACATCGCTTTCCTCGCAATAACGGATGGCGGCAAGGTGCTGTTCAGCGAAGGCGTTACCGCCGCCACGCTGGTCCGCCTCCTGGCGAGCCCCCCCGAGCCGGCGTCGGCGGGGCTGTCGTCGCAGCAGTCACTCAAGGACGGCCATCTCGTCACCGAGCTGCCGCTTCGCAGCGGTGCCATCCATCTTGGCCACCACAGCGACGCGCTATTCAAGCCACTCGCCGACAATCTGGTCGACGTGGGCGTGATCGTTCTGGTGTCATGCCTCCTGGCCTTCGAGGTGATGCTGCTGGTGGTGGTTCTCAACGTTGTCCAGCCGGCGCGGGCCGTCGCCGACGCGTTGCGGGTAATTGCCGGGGGAGGGGCCGCTGCCCTCGTCGATCCTCGAGCGAGCGGCTGGGTCCGCGCGTTGGCGGTTCGCCTCGTCCGTCTGCTCGGCACGTCGTCGGGCGGCGTCAAAGCGTCACCGCGTTCGGCGCCACTGGTGTCGGTGCGGCTCCTCGCTTTCCTGTTCGTCTTCGCCGAGGAGCTCGGCCGATCGTTCATGCCGGTCTATGCCGGCGACATCGCGGCGGCAACCTCGGGTCTCGACGCCAATTTCGCCACCGGCGTCGTCGTCGGCCTCCACATGTGCATGGTCGCCGTGGCGATGCCCTTCGCCACCCTTCTCTACACCCGGCTCGGGCGGGCACGGCTCTATGCCGCCGGCGCGCTGATCGCCACCGCCGGTCTGGTTGGCACCGGACTTGCCGACAACTATTGGAGCCTGCTCGCCTGGCGTGCCGTGTCGGCATTTGGATATGGTGCGACCTATGTCGCCTGCCAGGGCTTCGTGATCGAGAACACCACCTCGGCCAACCGCGCAAGCGGCTCGGCGATGATGGTGGGTGGCATCACGCTGGCCGATATCTGTGGCCCGGCTTTCGGCGGTGTGCTGGCCGAACGCTTCGGCCAGAGTGAAACCTTCATCTTTGCGGCGCTGGTGGCGGCGTTGTCGGCGGTCGTCGTCGCCTGGCTGATGGCCGGTTCGCGGCGGTCGCCGGGCGAGCGCCCGCGTAATGTCACGCTGGGCGATTTCGCCATCGCCCTGGCCAACCGGCGCCTTGCGGTGCAGGTAATCTTCGCCGCCATCCCGGCCAAGCTCCTGCTGACCGGCTTCCTCTACTATCTCTTGCCGGTGACGCTGATCGGCGATGGTTGGCGCGAGGCGGACGTCGGGCGCATCCTGATGGTCTATGGCGCCGTCGTGCTGTTGGGCGGCCCCTTGCTCAGCCGCCTGACCGATCGCCGGCAAAACCATGCGGTCGTGGTCACCCTCGGCCTTATCCTGTCGGCGCTGCCGCTTCTCGCCGCACCCCTGGTGCCGGAAGCGTTGGTCCTGCCCGCCGCCATCGTGATGGTGGCTGCCCTCGGCTCGGGACAGGCCATGTCGATCACCGCCCAGACGTCGATGGTCGTTGGGATGGCTTCGGAAGCCGATGTCCGTCACGGCCATGCGCCGGAACTGACGGTGATGCGCTTTGTCGAGCGTTTCGGCGGAGGCCTCGGCCCAATGATCGCCGCTCCGCTCGGAGCCCATTTCGGCAGCGTCGGCGCCATCGCCGTCTTCGGCGTTTACGCGTGCCTGAGCGCCATGATTTATGCCGGCCTGACGGCGCGCTGGCGCGCCTCGCCGAGCGAGGTGCCGCGATGAGACGGCGCGAGGCGATCTCGGTTCTGTGCGCCGGTGCTGCGGGCCTGCTGGTTGGCCGGCGAGCCCTGGCAGCAGGTGCGCGCCGCTTTCGCATCGTGATGGTGCTTTGGCGCGGCGAGACCGAGGCGGAAGCCGGCTTCCGGCAGGAGTTATTGGCGCTGGGTGTCGACGCCGACATCGAGGTGCGCGACCTCGCTCGTGACCTCACGCGTCTGCCGGACGTGGTCGCCGAGATACGGCTGTTACGACCCGATCTCGTCTATGCCTGGGGAACGGGCGTCACCCTTGGCCTCGTCGGCCGTTGGGACAAGGTCGATCCGGTCGCCCATCTCACCGACGTGCCAGTTGTCTTCACCATGGTGTCATCGCCGCGCGGGGCCGGCATCGAGCCGCCGGAGGGCGAACCGCCGCGAGCCAACGTCACCGGCGTATCGCACATTGCGCCACTGCCGGCCCAGATCAACGCTATTCGCGCCTTTCTACCGATGGAGCGGCTCGGCATCGTCTACAATCCCGCCGAAGCCAATTCGCTGGCCAATCTTGCCGAACTGCGGGCGCTGGCGCCTATCGCCCGGTTCCAGCTTCTTGAAGCACCGGTCCCCACCGGCACTGACGGCCAGCCGGATGCCACCGCCATTCCCGATCTTGTCGCCGACCTCAGCCGACGGCAAGCCGACATCCTCTACATCGGGCCAGACAGTTTCGTCGGCGCCAATCGCGATTCGCTGACGGCGGCCGGCATCGAGGCCGGCGTCCCCGCCTTCACCGCCACCGAACTCGAGATCCGCGAAAGCCAGGCGATGATCGGCCTTGTCAGCCGCTACGCGACGGTCGGCCAGCTTGCAGCCGGCAAGGCCGAGCAGATCCTGGTCGAGGACACGCCGCCATCGGCGGTGCCCATCGAGACTCTGAAGCGCTTCTCCTACCTCATCCGCCTGCCGGTGGCGCTGCGACTCGGCCGTTATCCGTCGCTGCAGCTCATCGATTACGCGGAGGTCATCAGATGACCGGCGTCATCCTGTCCGGCCACCTGCGCCGCTGCGATGGTCTCCCGTGCGAGGCCACAGCCTATGTTGGGCGATGGCTGGAACCTGGCGACATCGGAAATGTCATCGCGCTCCATCACACAGTCCGCGACGCGGTGGCCCCCGAACTGCTGTGCCACGAGACCGATGCCTTCTTTCATGAGCACTGCCGCGCGCGAGGCCGCATCCTCGGTCTGTTCGCCGAGGGACAGTTGATCGGTTACGGGGTCATTGGCCTGCCGACGGCCGATCAGGATAGCTTCGCCGATCAGTTCGGACTATCGCCCGAGCAGCGGGCGGTGGTTGCGACCATCGATGGTGCCGGCGTGCTGACGAGGTGGCGCGGCAACGGGTTGCAGCGCCGACTGGTGGTTGCCCGGATCGAGGCAGCGAAAGCGGCTGGTCGGCTGATCGCCGTGTCGACGGTGGCGCCGGGCAACTTGCCGAGTCTCCGCAACCTCCTCGCCGAGGGGCTGACCGTCCGGGCGCTGCGCCCTGCTTTCGGCGGGCTTCGCTTCCTGATGCGTCGTGACCTTGACCAGTCGGTGACACCACCGGCGGCGGGGCATTGGATAGCCGTTTCCGACACTGTGCGCGCGACCGCTGCGCTGGCATTGGGCCTCCAGGGCTGGGTTCTCTCGGAGGCGACGGAGGGGCCGCGAATCTGGTACGGTCGCATCGACGGTACCGATGAGGCTGTCGGATGACATCTGGTTGAAAAACCGGGCGGACTCGAGGGGAGTGGCGATGGTTGGGGGAGCGATCATCGTGGTGGCGACGCTGAAGGGCGGCAGCGGCAAGAGCACGCTGGCCAGCTGCCTGGCTGTCCATTGGCGCCTCGCCGGTGGTTGCCCGGAACTGATCGATGCCGATCCGCAGCGGTCACTGGTCCGGCTTGCTCGCCGCGAACGAGCGCTTGCCGGTGTTCCCGTCATCGAAAACTGCCGCGGCACAGTGGTTACCACCGCTCGGGAAGCGGCCATCGAGCATGCGCCGGTGATCGTCGATACCGCCGGCTTCCGCACGGCGGCAACGCTGGCCGCCATGACAGTGGCCGATCTTGTGGTGGTCCCGGTGAAGCCGTCGCCGCTTGATGTCGACGTCATGCTGGACACCGCCGGTGCTCTGTTCTCCGGTCGGGAAGGGCGCCGGCCCAAGTTTCGCTGCGTCCTGACCCAAACCACTCGTGACAGCGTCATTTCCCGCCACATCCGGGCCGAACTCGCCGGAGCGGGCTTTCCGCTGTTCGAGAGCGAACTTGTCAACCGGATCGCCTATGGCGAAGCGGCGCTGTTTGGCGCTACGCCTTCGATGACCGAACCGCGAGGCGCTGCCGCCCGCGAAATCGCCGCACTGGCCGACGAGGTTGAGCGGGCGCTCAACGGAACGGGGGTAGCTGAATGAGCCGCAAGCTTCCGAAGGCGACGGCCGAAACCCTCGACGACATCCGTCGTCGCGCTCGGCCGGCCCGCGCATCATCCGACGCTTCGCCACCGCCCCCTCGGCCGGAGGCGCAACCCGAAGCCACGAGCCTCACGGCGCCTGACGCTGCGCGGTCCCTGATCGCTCCGATGGTCAAGGCCGATGACGTCTCGACGGCTTTGCGCCGGGCGAGGGCGGGCGAGATCGTCGAGCGCCACGCCGCCTATGCTGCCGTTGGCGGCCTGCTACCGCTGCCTTTCCTCGACACGCTCGGCGTGATGGCGGTGGTGGCGCTGATGATCGAGGCTCTGGCCGGTCTCTATGGCCATGATATCGGCAAGGACCGGCTCAAGGTGCTGGTCGCTAGCCTCGCCGGGGGGGTTGGCCAGGCGGGCGCTGGTGTGGCGGCCACTGCCGCTCTCACCAAGCTGGTGCCGGGAGCGAATGTCGTGGGCATGATGACGTCCTCGGTCGCCGCCGCGGCGATGACCCGAACCCTTGGTCGTGCCTTTGTCCTGCATTTCGAAACAGGCGGCACGGCGCTCACCTTCGATACCGACGCCATCCGGACCTATTTCGCCAGCCAGCCAACTTCTCGCCAGTAGCGGGCGGCACCCTCATGGAAGGGTAGAAAATTGCCCTTTTCAAACATGTCGCGAGCGTTGACGTTGGCGAGCGCCGGGTGGCGCGCCCGGAATACGTCGATGTTTTCTTCGACGCTGCGCGTCACCCAGTAGACGAGATCCTCGTCGACCCGGCTGTCGGCCACCAGTGTCGCCTTGAAGCCGTAGGACGGGATCGGCTTGTCCTGATTGGGATAGGTTCCGGCCGGTATTTCGCCGATGAAATAGTCTGGATGCTCGGTCACCAGCCGTTCGATGGCCGGCGAGCGCATGCCGATGATCCTGGCGTCGCAGATGGCAACCGACGTGGCGATCGCCGACACCGGATGACCGATCCACAGACCGAAGGCATCCATGTAGCCGTCGCAGAGGCCGCTCTGGTTGAGATCCTGGGCGGCTCCGTAAATGGTGGCGAGTTCGGACGGCTGGACGCCTTCGGTCGACAGCAGCTGTTCCCAGAGCCGGCGCGACGACGAGCCTTCCGGCCCGAGGTTGACGCGCTTGCCCCGGAGGTCGCCGACGCTGTTTATGTTCTGGCCGGCACCGGTGACGATGAGGCCGAGCTCGTCATGCAGCGACATCACCGATCGGCCGGTCGGCAGATTGACTCGCTTTTCGGCGATGTCGTTGCTGGTGTTCGACTGAACGATGATGAACTGGGCGCGTCCCTGAGCCATCAGGCTGACATTGCTGGAATCACCTTGCGAGCGCAGCGACGCGCAACGGATGTGATGCTTGGCGAAGGAAGCGTCGAGAGCGGCGCAGATGGCGCTGGCAACGTAGAAGTAGGTGCCCTTGGTGCTGCCGCTGTAGATGGCGACGAAGCGCTCGGGTTGCGGCATGGCGGCGGCGTCGAAGCCGATGTCGCCCGGGGTGGTGGTCTGGGCTTTTGGAATGGCGTCGGGGTCGAACTCCGTCTCGCTATCGGCGAACGAGGTGGCGGTGCCGGCCAACATGATGATGGCGGCGATTACCGCGATGAAATTTCTCAGCTTCAAAGGATTTTCCCTTCGGCAGGCGACGGTAGCTTAACCGAGAGCGACCGATAGTGGTAGGCTCCGAAAGCCTGACGAGAGAAAGAACAATGGTCTTTTCCGGTTCTGGTACCGGCGTTGCCGACGTCGTGGTCAATGACGGCTTCCGCGCCAGCCTTGCCTTTGTCGGCGCTTCGCCGTCCGATTTGGACGAAGCGCTTGCTGCCGTCACGGCTGAACCGAGCTACAGGCCGACGCCGCTTGTTGCTCTCCCGGCCCTGGCCGATCGGCTCGGCCTTGGCGCCATCCTTTGCAAGGACGAGTCGCATCGGTTCGGAGCGGGAGGTGTCAAGGCACTTGGCGCCCCCTACGGCCTGCGAGCGCTTCTGCGCCAGCGGGTGGAAGGCGGGCCTTTCGTGGCCGTTGCGGCCACCGACGGCAATCATGGACTGGCGCTTGCCTGGGCCGCCCGACGGCAGGGCGGTCTTGCGCGCATCTTCGTTGGACGTGACGTCGACGAGGTTCGCCTCGGCCGAATCCGGGCCGAAGGGGCCGAGGTGGTCGTGGTCGACGGCACCTATGACGACGCAGTGCTCGCCGCCCGACGTATGGCGGACAGGGATGGCGCGTTGCTCGTCACCGACACCGATTATGACGGTGATAGCAGGGTGTGCGCGGCGATCATGGCCGGCTACGGCGTGCTTGCCGAGGAAGCCTGGCAGCAGGGACTGGCCGAGGCCCCGCCAAGCCATGTCTTCGTGCAATGCGGCGTCGGTGGGGTGGCCGGCGGGGTGGCGGCGGCACTGTGGCGGCGGATGTCGCCAGTGGTTCCGCGGCTGATCACCGTCGAGCCGGCGTCGGCGGCCTGCGTTCTCGCAAGCCTGCGCGCCGGTGCATCGACGCCGGTCGGCGGTGACCTGCGGACGCGGATGGCCGGCCTTGCCTGCGGCCGGATGTCGGTGCCGGCCTGGGAGGTGGTGTCGCGGGTGGCCTTTGCTGGCCTCGCGCTCGGCGACGAGGTGGCCGAGGTCGTTCAGACGGCGCTTGTGGCGGGGGCGTGGGGCGACGCACCGCTTGCCACCTGGGATACAGGCGTTGCTGGTTTGGCCGGTCTTGTTGCCGCCGCGTCCGATGATGCCTGCCGGCCATTGTTGCGGCTCGACCGGGCAAGCCGGGTGCTGGTGATCAATACCGAGGGGCCGCCCCCTTCGCGATGATCAGGTAACCGGCGCCGTGTTGAGATGTCCCTCGTCCATCTGGATGACCCGGTCGGCCACGTGGAAATAGCGGTCGTCGTGGGTGACGCAGAGGATGATGCGGTCGGAGCGCCGCAGGGTCGGCAGGATGTCCTCGTAGAACTTGCGCCGGAACGACGGGTCCTGATCGGCCGCCCATTCGTCGAGCACCAACACCGGCTTGTCTTCCAACTCGGCGACCAGCAGCGCCAGACGCTTGCGCTGCCCGCTGGAGAGGTCGATGGTCGAGAACATGCCGTCACGCACCGCTACCTTGTCGGCGATTTCCAGCCGGTCGAGCAGCACTGCCAGCCGTCCCGGATCAGGGTCGCTGATGCCATACAGGCGGCGGAACAGGTGATAATCGGAGAGGACGGCCGAGATATTGTCACGGTAGGCCTGCCGCTGGTCCGGCTGCAGTGCGGTGCCGTTGACGAGGAGCACGCCACGGTCCGGCGTCAACAGGCCCACCAAGAGGCGCAACAGCGTGGTTTTGCCGGCGCCGTTGCCGCCGGTGATGAAGGTGATCTCGCCGGCCCGTATGTCGACGTCGACCGGGCCGAGGGCAAAGCCCGGCGCGCCATCGGCCGTCTGGTAGGTGAAGGTGGTGTCCTTGAGGGCGATCTGCCTGATCGGCTCATCGAGCGGTCGGGTACCTTCGGCGGCACCGGCCGACGCGGCGGTCGACAGTCCGTCTTCCACCTTGAGGATACGGCCAAGCGAGGCGTCGGTTTCGGCCACTGCCGGAATCGCCTGGGCGATGGTGGAGATCGGCCCGATCATGAACAGGGCCACCGTCGTCACCTGCAGAGCCACGTCGGCAAAGCCGTCGTCGAACATCGGCACGGCGAAGGTCATCAGGCCGACGAGGGCATAGAACATCGCCTGGATGATGACGAAGTCGATGGCCCAGCGGCGCTTGGTGGCGCTGCGGGCGGCGCGCACCCGGTCGGAATGGGCGACGATCTCGGCACAGAGCGCCTCCGAGCGACGATCGTTGACGCGGACTTCCTTGTAGCCACCGATGAAGTGCTCGAAGCCCTGAAACAGGCGCTGCTCCTCGGCGATGGCCTCACCCATCGCCATCGCCATGGCGCCGCTGCGCCGGACGTGAACGAGCACGGCCAGCGAGCCGAACACGGCGGCAGTCAGAAAGGCCGGCAGCGACAGATAGGCGAGGAAGCCCGCCACCATCACCAGCGTCACCACCTGCTGGGCGGCGAGGGTCAGGATCGGCACAGTGCGCGACAGGGTTTGCGTTTCCTGCGCCATGGCGGTGAACAGCGCCGCTCGGCCGGTCGCGGCGACCGTCATGTAGTCGGCGTACTGGATGCGGTCGAACAGGCGGGCCCGGAGCCGGCGGATGATCCGCTCCGCTTCCCTGGCCGAGGCGGACATCACCGCATTCTGTGACACCGCATTCAGGATCACCGCCACCGCCAGCATGGCCAACATGCGGATGCCGGGATCGCTGTGGTCGGCGATGACGGCGCTGAAGCTGACCAGCGCCAGCACGCCGACCGTCGACGCGGCCCCGACCACCGTCTGCGACACGAAGGCACGCGGATCGATCCGGGCTTCACTGCGGAGGAAGGCGAGGAGCCGCATGTCAGGCGGCCTCCGGAGGGGCGACTTCGGTGAGGCGTCCTTCCTCGAGGTGGAAGCGACGGTCGGCGGCGTCGAAATAGGCGTCGTCGTGGGTGACGGCGATGATGGTCTTGCCGCGCGTCCGAAGTTTGGGAAGGATTTCCCGGTAGAACTTGCGCCGGAAATGCGGCGACTGGTCGGCCGCCCATTCATCGAGCACCAGCAGCGGCCGGTCGTCGAGCAGGGCCGCGATCAGGGCGAGGCGCTTGCGCTGGCCAGAGGACAGGGCGATACGCTCGAAGCGGTCGCCGATAATGCGGGTGATGTCGTCCATCTCCATCAGGGCAAGGAGCCGCGCGCCCTCGTCTTCGGTGAAGGGCGCCGCGCCGTAGAGACGGGGGAAGATGTGGCAGTCGGCGAACACCGGTGCCACCAGGGCACGGAGCCGTTCGGCGCCCGCGCCCAGGCCATCGATGGCCGTGACGCCGCCCTGTGGGCGGTAGAGGCCGGTGATGAGGCGGATCAGCGTCGACTTGCCGGACCCGTTGCCGCCAGTGATGAAGATGATCTCGCCGCGGCGGACGGTCAGGTCGACCGGGCCCAGACTGAAGGCGGGTTCGCCGTCCGGCGCGGGATAGGCATACGACACCGCCCTGAGACCGATGGTCTTGAAATCGGCTGGTTCGGCAGCGGCCGAGGCTGATGTGTCGGCGATGGCGGCCAGTTCCTCTTCGAGCTTCAGGATGCGAACCGCCGCCTGTTCGGAGGCGCCGAGCAGCGGTACCGTCTGAATCAGCGCGCCGATGGCGCTGGTCATGAACAGCACCGACGTGGTGACCTGTACCACCTGACCGCGGAAGTCCGAGGAATAGACCGGGATGACGAAGACCACCACCGCCAGCATGAAATAGATCGCCACTTGCCCAAGAACGAATTGCTGCATGGCGCGGATCTGCACGTCGCTGCGGATGTCGGTGGCAGTGGCCGATACGGTCTCGAAGGCGGCGGCAAGATCACGGCGGCGCGCGCTCGACAGGCGGACTTCCTGGAAGCCGTCGAGCAGGTCACCGAGGCTTTCCAGCAGGTGCTTGTCGGCATCCATCATCCTGGCGAAGCCGGCGGCCAGCCGCTGCCCGGCCCGGTGGTAGATGAGGCCGCCGATGACCGTCGCGACACCAACCAGTGCGAAGGCGGTGAGCGATATCCAGGCGATATAGCCGAGCACCGTCACCACCATCACCGAGGACCGCAAGCCGAGCGCCAGAAACTGTGAGTTTTGCGAGATCGTCTGGGTCGCCTGGGTGATTCCCTCCTGCAGATCCGAGCGGCCGATGGCCTCTACCTTCTCGAAATCGGCGCGCGCGAGGCCGGCAAGCAGGCGGGAGCGCAACTGATGGATAGCATCCTCGAGGGCCGAACAGACCCGCGAGGTGACGAAGACCTCGCTGGTGGCGTAGACGACGATGCCGGCCGCGAACAGCAGCGCCAGCAGCCAGTCGACGTGTGCCTCGCCCGAATCAGAGATCTTGCGGGCGGCGACGTTGACGATCATCAGCACCAGAACGCCGCAGACGCCCGACAGCAGGGCCGCGCCGACGATGCGGGCGCGCGGAAACGAGGACTGAGAGGCCAGGAGCCGAATGAGGTGGTTCATGAACGCCGGTATATCCGCTACAAAAGCGCGTTCGCACTATAGCGACAAGGCGCGGCATGTCCACGCCGGAGAACCTGGGGACGACGCTCATCGGCGATTGTTCCTGCCAAGGCTCGGTGTGTATTTTGTCGGTGAAAACAAACCGATGGCCGGGTCGCCCTGCCGGAGGATCTGATGCAGGCCTTTGCTGACCACGAGTCTGGCGTCCGTTACTACAGCCGGAAATTTCCCGAGGTATTCGTGACCGCCGAGGGGAGCCGCATCGCCGGGCGATCCGGGCGGCAATACATCGACTTCTTCTCAGGGGCCGGCACACTCAACTACGGTCACAACGATCCCGGCATGAAGGCGCGGCTGGTCGCCTATGTCGAGAGCAACGGCATCACCCATTCCCTCGATTTTGCCACCGAGGCGAAGGAGGCCTTCATCCTCGGCTTCCAGGAGACCATCCTGAGGCCGCGCGGCCTTGCCTACAGGATGCTGTTTCCCGCTCCCACCGGCACCAACGCCGTCGAAGCTGCGCTGAAGACGGCGCGCAAGGCGACCGGCCGTTCGAAGGTCGTGAGCTTCGCCCATGCCTTCCACGGCATGACGGCCGGATCGATGGCGGTGTCCGGCGGGCCGCTGCGGCCGGCGACGGCGGTTCCCGTGGGCGACACCTTCTTCTTGCCTTATGACGGAACGCCGAGCTGCGACGGGCCTGCCTGGCTCGAGGCGCTGTTGGCCGAGGCCAAAAGCGACGCCCAGGTGCCAGCCGCTTGCATCGTCGAAACCATCCAGGCCGAGGGCGGGGTGGTCACCGCCGGCTTTCCCTGGCTGAAACGTCTCGCCGACATCTGCAAGCGCCATGGCATCTTGCTGATCGTCGACGATATCCAGACCGGCTGCGGCCGCACCGGGTCCTTTTTCAGCTTCGAGCCGGCCGGCATCAGGCCGGACATCGTCTGCCTGTCGAAATCTCTGTCGGGCATGGGGCTGCCGCTATCGCTCGTTCTGGTCCGCAAGGACTGCGACCGTCTGTCGCCCGGCGAGCATAATGGCACGTTTCGTGGCAACAACCTCGCGTTCATCACCGCTGTCGAGGCCTTCCGCTTCTGGCGTGACGACCGGTTTGAGCGCGAGGTCGAGCGCAAAGGACTGCGGCTGCACGAGCGTCTGGTCCGCATGGCCGAAGCCCATGCAGGGAGTGCCGAGACGACCGTGCGCGGTCGCGGCATGCTGCGGGGCATCGCGTTGACATCCGGCGACCTTGCTGGACGAGTCTCCAGCGCCGCCTTCGAGCGCGGCCTCGTCATCGAGACGGCCGGACCGCGCGGCG
Source organism: Pseudomonadota bacterium (assembly GCA_018262575.1). Classification (GTDB taxonomy): domain Bacteria; phylum Pseudomonadota; class Alphaproteobacteria; order Rhizobiales; family Pleomorphomonadaceae; genus Pleomorphomonas. Next base: position 50,236 of record JAGSYU010000005.1, read on the forward strand.
AGGTCCTGAAATGCCTGCCGCCGCTGGTCATTTCCGACTCGGATCTTGACGCGGGCCTCGACATCCTCGCGGCCGCCATGGCGGCGACGGTGCCATGAGCGGACGTTGGCTCGCCCGTGCCGAGCCGAGTGCCGACGCTCGAATTCGGCTTTTCCTTTTCCCGTATGCCGGCGGCGGTGGTGGCCTTTATCGTGACTGGGACCGGGCCTTTGCCCCCGGCACCGATGTGTTGCCGGTGCAGCTGCCGGGACGAGAGGAACGGTTCCGCGAGCCGGCGATCTCCCAGATCGACCAGCTCTCCGACGTCATCGCCGAGGCGCTGTTGCCACTTTGCGATCGACCTTTCATCCTGTTCGGTTGGTCGATGGGGGCCAGGATTGCCCATGCGGTGGCGCGCCGCTGCGAGGTGGCCGGACGGGTGCCGCATCTTCTCGTTGTCGCGGCCAATTCGGCGCCGCACCTCCCCTATCGTCGACCGCGCATCCACGATCTTTCCGGCGAGGACTTCTGGCGCGGCGTCGCCAATTTCGGCGGTGCCCCTCGGGAGCTTTTGGCCGAACCCGAACTCCGTGACCTCGTCGAACCGATGCTGCGGGCCGACTTTGCGCTCATCGAGACGGCGCCCCTGGCGAAGACGCCGTCGGTCACCTGTCCAGTGGCGGCGATCACCGCAACGGAGGATGCGTTGGTCGATGCGAACGACGTCGCGGCCTGGCAGGAAGCCACATCCGGCCCCTCGCTGTTGCTCCGCGTGTCGGGCGATCATTTTTGTCTGCGCGACGATCCGGGATCGGTGCAGGCGGCGGTGCGGCAGGCACTCGATTGGGCGCCGCCCGGGGTGCCAGAGATGGCGCCGAAGGGGCTTCGCCTGACGTTGCGCGACATCGGCGGCTTGATGGAGGTTTGATGGAGGCCGCGGTCACCATCTGGCACATCCCGCTGAGCGGACCGGCGACGTTGGACGACCTGGCGCTGCTCGATTCGGTCGAGCGCCGGCGCGCCGAGCGCTTCCTTCGCGATGAAGACCGCTGGCGCTACGTACAGGCGCATGCGGCGATACGGCGCATCCTGGCCGCCGAGATCGGCCGCCAGCCGGATAATCTCCACTTGGTCGCCGGGGAGCATGGCAAGCCGGCCCTTGCCGGCAGGGACATCCACTTCAATCTGTCGCATTCCGGCGACCACGCGGTGCTGGCGACCTCCTTTGTGGCGGAGGTGGGCATCGATATCGAGACCTCGGCCACCGAGGTCGGCCGGATTGCCCATCTCGTGTTGACGGAAAGAGAGATGGCGGCCTTTTCCGTGCTGTTGCCGAATGAGCAGGAATGGGCATTCCTGCGCATCTGGACGCGCAAGGAGGCGCTCTTGAAGGCCGTGGGCTGTGGTCTCGGCCGCGATCCGCGCAGTGTCGAGGTCGGGTTGGGACACGCGCCCATGCTGGAGCTCGACGGGCAGCGCTGGAGGCTGCGGGACTTTTCGCTGGCGCCTGGCGTCGCGGGATGCCTGGCGGCAGACAAAGAAATCGCGCCGGTCGATATTCGCCCCGGCGCGATCTGATCACCTGAGTGACGGTAGAAGCCTCAAGCCGCGGCGGCCGGTTCTGCCTTCTCGCGTGCGTCGGCCTCTTCTTTGGCTTTGGCCAGTTCGGCCTCGTAGTAGGCGCGCATCTTGTCGGCATCGAAGTCGAGCAGCGTGCCGCCCGTTTTGAAATGGGCGTGGAACACCCGGCCAAGCGCCAGCGTGGACACGCCCGACAGGCTGGGAGACAGCGCCAGGCTGAGCACCGGGCCGACAAACGGAATGGCCTTGACCAGGGATGAGGTGCCGGTGGCCAGCAGCGTTGGCGCGCCGCTGCCGATAAGGGCAGAAACCAGCGCCTTGATGCGGTTGCCGGCCAGCGGCACGCCGTGCAGCTTGGCAAGCTCGCGCACCAGCCAGACCTGCAGGCCGCCGATCGCCACGAGATCGACCACCGGCACCGGAACCAAGCCGAGGCCAGCCGAACCCCACGCCGTGTTCTTGATCAGCCGCTGGGCTTTCGCGTCGATCTCCGCCGGGGAAAGGACGACTTTCTCGGAATCCGACATTGCAGTCTCCTCTGGAGGCACTCATTTTTCCGATCCGCCATCGATCAGCGGGTTGCGGCAGCGCCTAAGTAGTCATCTGAAATCCTCGCGCATAAGTTCTGTAATGTCAATTGTTTGTCGGTCTTGAACAGAGCAATTGCCTCAAGTGGTGCGGCGTCGAACGTGATTTGTTACGGACCGTGAACCGCTTGAGTTGAGGTGGTCAAATCCCGAGGGCTTTTCTCCGGGGATCAGTCGTCGGTCCGGATCGGCATCCATCACCCGCGCTGTGCGCTGGCCAATGCGAAAAGGACACGGCGAGATTGAGGCCGGCAAGACGATAGGGGGCAGCCGTCCGACCATCGCCCGCACCAATGAGCGTGCAATAAAAAAACCTGCCCAATGGCAGGTTATTTGTCGAATACCAGAAAAGTCAGCCGTTTCGCCGATCATGGAGATCGACGATGGTGCCCAGGAAAGGACTCGAACCTTCACGCCTCGCGGCACACGGACCTGAACCGTGCGCGTCTACCAATTCCGCCACC
>JAGSYU010000073.1 GCA_018262575.1 Pseudomonadota bacterium
TTCACGACCGCGGGCTTCCGCCTCAATGGCAAGCCGCTGAAGCTGCGCGGCCTCAATCGCCACCAGTCCTTCCCCTATGTCGGCTACGCCATGGGGCGCCGGGCGCAGGAGCGCGACGCCGAGATCCTCAAGACGGAATTGAAGGTCAACGTCGTCCGCACCTCGCATTACCCGCAGTCGCCGTGGTTCCTCGACGCCTGCGACCGGCTCGGCCTCCTGGTATTCGAAGAGATCCCCGGCTGGCAGCATGTCGGTGACGAGCGCTGGCAGGCGCTGACGGTCGACAACGTCCGCGCCATGGTCGAGCGTGACTGGAACCACCCGTCGATCATCATCTGGGGCGTTCGCGTCAACGAATCGCAGGACTTCCACGACTTCTACGCGGCGACCAACAAACTCGCCCACGAGCTCGACCCGACCCGCCAGACCGGCGGCGTCCGCTACATCACCGACAGCGAGTTCCTGGAAGACGTTTACACGATGAACGACTTCATCCAGGGCAACGAGGAACTGCCGGGCGCCAACCGTCCGCGCACCGCCTTGAGGCCGATCTTCGAGACCACCGGCCTCAAGAAGCCGGTGCCCTACATGGTGACCGAGTTCAACGGCCACATGTACCCGACCAAGCGCTATGACCAGGAGCAGCGGCAGGCCGAGCACGTTACCCGCTATCTCTCCATTCTCGACGCCGTCTACGGCGACCCGAACATCGCCGGCTCCACCGGCTGGTGCATGTTCGACTACAACACCCACAAGGACTTCGGTTCCGGTGACCGCCTGTGCCACCACGGCGTCATGGATGCCTGGCGCGAGCCGAAGTTCGCCGCCTGGGCCTATACCAGCCAGTGCGACCCGTCCGAAGAGGTGGTGCTGAAGCCGGTCACCTACTACGCCCGCGGCGAGCGCAACATCGGCGGCATTCTGCCGCTGGTCGTCCTCACCAACTGCGACGAGGTCGAGCTTCGCTACGGCGCCGACATCGTCAAGCGCGTCAAGCCCGACCGCGAGACCTATCCGCACCTGCCGCATGCGCCTGTCGTCATCGACCACCGCGCCTTCTCGGCCGAAGAGCTCGGCCTGTGGGGCATGAAGTGGGAAGAGGCCACCGTTACCGGCTATGTCGACGGCAAGCCGGTCAAGACCGTGACGTTCGCCTGCGATCCGGTGCCGACCACGCTGGAGGTCAGCCCCGACTGGACCACGCTGTCGGCCGAGCCCAAGGACTCGGTGCGCATCATCATCCGTGCCCTCGACCAGCTCGGCAACCTGCTGCCCTTCCTCGATGAAGCCGCGCACATCACGGTGAGCGGGCCGGTGAAGCTTCTCGGCCCGTCGGAAGTCGTGCTGAAGGGCGGCGCCATCGGCTTCTGGCTGGAGACCACCGGCGGTGCCGGCGACGTCGTCGTCAAGGTTGCCTGCCATCGCCTAGGCGAGACCACCCTCACCCTCAAGGCCGGCTGAACGGCGCAACCGATCGAAGCGGAAACACTATCATGAGCGACGTTACCCTTCGGGACGTGAGGAAGTCCTTCGGCGCAGTCGAGATCATCAAGGGCGTCGATCTCGACATCAAGGCGGGCGAGTTCGTCGTCTTCGTTGGTCCGTCGGGCTGCGGCAAGTCGACACTGCTGCGCATGATCGCCGGCCTCGAGACCATCACCTCCGGCGACATCGACATCGGCGGCGAGCGGATGAACGAGGTCGATCCGTCACAGCGCGGCATCGCCATGGTGTTCCAGTCCTATGCGCTCTACCCGCACATGACGGTGCGCCAGAACATGGGATTTGCGCTGCGCTTCGCCGGACTGCCCAAGGCAGAGATCCGCAAGCAGGTCGACGAAGCGGCGCGTATCCTCGAACTCGAGCCGCTGATGGACCGCAAGCCGAAGGCGCTGTCCGGCGGCCAGCGCCAGCGCGTCGCCATCGGCCGCGCCATCGTGCGCCATCCGAAGGTGTTCCTGTTCGACGAGCCGCTCAGCAACCTCGATGCCGAATTGCGCGTCCACATGCGCATCGAGATCGCCAAGCTCCACCGCGACCTCGGCGCCACCATCGTCTACGTGACGCATGACCAGGTCGAGGCGATGACCCTGGCCAACAAGATCGTCGTGCTCAGGTCGGGCATCGTCGAACAGGTGGGCGCGCCGCTCGAACTCTACGACAACCCGGCCAACCTGTTCGTCGCCGGCTTCATCGGCTCGCCGAAGATGAACTTCCTGAAGGGCGTGGTCGAAGCCGGCGGCGCCGGCCGCGTCGAGATCCGTCTCGCCGACTTCGGCGGCGCCGTGGTACCGGTGGCGCTGAAGGGCAACGCGCCAGCCGCCGGCACGCCGGTCACCTTGGGCATCCGTCCGTCGCATTTTGCCGAAAGCGGTGACGCCGTACTGCCGGTCACCGTCGACATGCTGGAGCATCTCGGCTCGGAAACGCTGATCTACGCCCGCTCGGCGGCCGCCGACCTGCTCACCATCGCCAGCCAGAGCCGACCGGACGTTGCCATCGGCGACACGCTGACCGCCCGCTTCCCGTCATCTTCGGCGCTGATCTTCGGCGCCGATGGCAAACGGATTTACTGACGATTCCTCTGCCGTCGGGATACAGCAAGGCCGGGTACCCGTCGCAGGGTCCCGGCCTTTGCATTTTGATTGTCCTGTCCCCTCAGCCGCCGAGGCGATCGGCCGCCGCCGTGACCATCACCGACGCGACGCCACCGCCACGATCAGCCATACGGATCCAGGCGGCGCCCGACTGGTCGAGCGCCGAGGCGACGCGCACGTAGGCGTCGGTGGGGCATGTGTCGTTGCCGGCGTCGAACCCCACCCAGCCGAGGCCGGGGATCAGCGCTTCCGCCCAGCAGGCCAGCGCGCTGGTGGCCGTCGCCTCCTCCTGCCAGACGTAGCCAGACACGAAGCGGAGCCAGACACGAAGCGGGCCGGCAGCGTCAGGCTGCGCGCCACGGCGATGAACAGATGGGCGAGGTCGGCGGGCGTGCCGCGCGCCGCGGCAAGCACATCTTCGGCTGAGACCTCTCGCACCCCGCACAGCTCCACCGGGTCGGCGGCAAGCGTCTCGACCTCCTCGTAGAGGTGGTGCATCAGCGTGTGGCAGAGGTCGAGCGGCTTGCCGTCGGACAATGCCCTCACCTTTTCGGCGAAGGCGACGACGGCCGGCGTACGCAGGGTGACGCGGGTCTCGCGCAGGAAAACGGCCGGCGGGATGCGGTCGAGCGGTGCGCCCTGAAGCACGCCGGTGGTGTCGTCCACCTCCACCTCGCCTTCGGCAGCGATGGCGATTTCGCCGAGCGGCCCCTCGACGGCGAAGTCGTGGACGATGTTGCCGAAGGCGTCGGACGACCGCGCCTGTCGGCAATCGCCGGTGATGTCGAGATGCCAGGTACGCACATATTGCCCATCAAAGGTGCGCGGGCACATGTGCAGCGACCGAGTGGCCAGCGTGACCGGCTCGTCGTAGCGGGCGACGATGTCGTGACGGATGCGCAACCGCATCGGCTTACCCCAGGTACTGCTCGGCGATCGTCGTGCCGAGACTGTCGTTGTCGAGGATGAAGCGCTCGAGGAACTCCTTGAGGCCGATGGCGAACAGGCCGGGCAGCGTCGTGTCCTGCAACTGGCTCAGCAGCATGCGCGCCTTGCGCTGGCTGGTCCCCTGCCGGCCGTAGTCGCGCGACAGGCTGTCGAGATTGAGCGTGATATTCTCGTAGCAGTAGACCAGCGAGCGCGGCATCTCCGCCTTGAGGATCAGGAACTCGGCGACCAGATTCGGCTTCAGGTTATCGCGGTAGACCCAGTGGTAGGAGGTCAGCGCCGATACCGACCGCAAGATCCACGACCACTGGAAATAGTCGGCGCTGCCGCCGAGCGACGGCTTGCTGGGATCGAGAACGTCGGCCTTCAGCGCCAGCACGCGGGCGGTGAAGTCGGCGCGCTCGATGAAGGTGCCGAGGCGCAGGAAATAGTAGGCGTCGTTCCTGAGCATGGTCCGGTAGGCCGAGCCATCGAAACGCAGCGACAGTTCCTTCACCCGCGACAGGAAGTCCGACAGCTCCTGCCGCGTCAGGTTGGGGCTGTTGACGCCGCGCGTCTCCATCCAGCCGGAATTGATGGTCTCCCACATGTCCATGGTCAGCGCCGTGCGAACCGAGCGGGCGTTGGCACGGGCGATGTCGAGGCAGCAGCGGATCGACGACGGGTTGGCGGGCGAAAAGGCGAGATAATCGACGACAGTGCGCTGCGTCGCCTCGGCGTACTGTTGATGGAAGAGGTCGAGCGTGCCGGTGCCGTCGACGGCCATCTCCCATTCGTTGCGGCCACCGTCGGCGATGATCGGCGTGGCGGACAGGCGGGTGGCGGCCTCAAGGAGCCGGGCGGTGTTCTCGGCGCGTTCGACGTAGCGGGCAAGCCAGTAGAGGCTGTCGGCGTGGCGGCTCAGCATGGTCTCAGCCCCCCGACTGCGATTGCGACTGAGAGGAGATGACCGGTGGCGCGTCGTCCACCGGGTCGGCGATGATCCATGTGTCCTTGGTGCCGCCGCCCTGGCTGGAGTTGACCACCAGCGAGCCCTCCTTCAGCGCCACGCGAGTGAGCCCACCGGGCACGATGCGCACCTTGTCGGCCCCCGTCAGCACGAAGGGGCGCAGATCGATGTGGCGCGGCGCCACACCGTCGCCAACGAAGGTCGGCGAGGTGGAGAGCGCCAGCGTCGGCTGGGCAATGAAGCCGTGGGGATCGGCCATCAGTCTGGCGCGGAAGGTCTCGATCTGCTCCTTGGTCGACTTCGGGCCGACCAGCATGCCGTAGCCGCCCGATCCCTGCACCTCCTTGACCACCAGCTCGGGAAGGTGGTCGAGCACGTAGCGCAGGCAGTCGGGCTCGCGGCAGCGCCAGGTCGGCACGTTCTTCAGGATCGGCTCCTCGCCGAGATAGAAACGCACGATCTCCGGCATGTAGGTATAGATGGCCTTGTCGTCGGCGACGCCGGTGCCGACCGCATTGGCCAGCGTCACGTTGCCGGCGCGGTAGGCCGAGATCAGGCCGGGAATGCCGAGCACCGAATCCGGACGGAACACCATGGGGTCGAGGAAATCGTCGTCGATGCGGCGATAGATGACGTCGACGCGCTTGGGCCCGCGCGTCGTCCGCATGTAGACCACCTCGTCGAGCACATAGAGGTCGCGCCCCTCCACCAACTCCACGCCAAGCTTGTCGGCGAGGAAGGAGTGCTCGTAATAGGCCGAGTTGAGCGGTCCCGGCGTCATCAGCACCACGGTCGGCTCACCCGCCGTCGAGGCAGGGGCGAGCGAGCGCAGCGAAGCCAGCAGTTCGTCGGGGTAGTTCTCGACCGGCTGGATGCGTGTCTCGGCGAACAGGTCCGGGAACAGGCGCATCTGCACGTCGCGGTTCTCCAGCATGTAGGAGACGCCGGAAGGCGTGCGGGCGTTGTCCTCGAGAACGTAGAAATCCTTGTCATCGGTGCGGATGACGTCGATGCCGGCGATCTGGATGTAGACGTCGTGCGGCAGCTTGAGGCCGACCATCTCCGGCCGGAAGGCGGAGTTCTGATAGACGAGATCGGCCGGCACGATACCGGCCCGGATGATGTCCCCTGCCCCGTAGATGTCGGCGAGGAAGCGGTTGAGGGCGGTCACCCGTTGCGTCAGGCCTTTTGACAGCGTCGCCCATTCGCTGCTGGTCAGCACGCGCGGCACGATATCAAAGGGAATGATGCGCTCCTCGGCCTCGGCGTCGCCATAGACGGCGAAGGTGATGCCGATCCTCCGGAACAGGAATTCCGCTTCTTTCTGAAGGCGCTTGAGGTTTTCCGGGTCGGATCTGTCGAGCCAGGCCTGGATGGTCCTATAGGCGGGCCGAGCCCCCTGCCCGAACCCGTGCATCTCGTCGAAAGCCGGCAATCCCGTTCCTCCGCCGTTTCCTTGGCATCGCTGCCGCTGATGAATTAAGCGGCAAACTGCCTGGAAGGGCAAGAAACATCATGGGGCAAACCAGGGCGGCAGTTGCCCATAGAATAGGCATCCGCTCCCTATCGGTTGCCGACGGACGGACCGCCGGCGAATCCGGCTCCAATGAGCCCGAGACTTTTTGGGAACATTCGGCGGTCGAGACGGTTGAACGACCCCTTACCCAGCCCAGAAAGGGGTTCAACCATGAAAACGCGTATTCTCCCCGTGCTCCTGCTCACGGCGGCCTTCCCGTTTGCCGCGCTTGCGCAGGATACAACCACGAGCCCTGGCACGAACCCCGGCACGCCCCCTGCCGCCACCCCGGCTCAACCGACCGATGAGATGAACTCGACAACGACGATCGGGGGCGCGTCCTCCGATCAGGCTGCGTCCGCCACCACGACAGGAGGCGAGACGTTCGTGACGGTTCCGGAAACCGGCGCCTGGCGGGTCAGTGACCTGCAGGGCAAGGCCGTCTACGATTCTGAGGGGAAAAGCATCGGCGAAATCAACGATGTCCTCGTCAGCCTGAACGGCAGCGTGAACGCCGTCATCATCGGCGTCGGCGGCTTCCTGGGCGTCGGCGAAAAGAACGTCGCCGTCAACATGAGCGCCCTTCAGCTTGGGCCGGGAGATACCGAACTGCAGGCCAAAGCGGTGATCAATTCCACGCCGGACACCGCGGTTGATACGACCGGTCCTACCGGGTCTGTAACGGGTTCCGACAATCCGGCAGTATCCGATCCGGGCACGACGGCCATGACCAGCCCCGGCACCGCGGCAAATCCGGCCGGTAGCTCCGACATGGCCGCCAACACCGCCGATGCGGATATTATCGGGGATGACGCTCTTCCGGATCGGATCATCCTCAACGTAACGCGCGAGCAGCTTGAGAAGGCTCCGCAGTTCGAAGGGGTGCGAGCGCAGCCCTGACCTGAATCCGCAGCCCCAATATAGAAAGCCCGGCCTCCGCAGGCGGACTGCGGAGGCCCACTCATGGTCGACGGCCGCGGTTTGCACCTGTTGTCGGGATTGCGCCAATCTTCCGGCTGTCGATGAAGCGAGTTCGTCACGCGCGGCGCTGGCGTTTCAGATCAGTTGCAGACCCTTCAGACTGGCGTGGCCGTCACGACCGATAATGATGTGGTCATGGACGGTGATACCGAGCGGCGCGGCCGCTTCGATCACCTGCTTGGTCATGGTGATGTCTGCCCGCGATGGTGTCGGATCGCCTGACGGATGATTATGAACGAGAATCACCGCGGTGGCGGCAAGCTCCAGCGCCCTTTTCACCACTTCGCGAGGATAGACCGGCGTGTGATCGACGGTGCCGGTCTGCTGCACCTCGTCGGCGACGATCTGGTTCTTCTTGTCGAGGAACAGCACGCGGAACTGCTCGCGATCCTCGTAGGCCATGGCGGTGCGGCAATAATCGATGACCGCCGACCAGGACGACAGCATCGGGCGCTTCACCACGCCCGACCGGGCGATGCGCCGCGAGGCGGCATGGACCACCTTGAAATCGAGGATGGTCGCGTCGCCGATACCCTTCACGATCTTGAGGCGGGCTTCCGAGGCGCCAATCACCTCGGCGAACGAGCCGAAGACGGTCATCAATTGCTTGGCGAGCGGCTTGACGTCCTGGCGGGGAATCGAGCGGAACAGGATGAGTTCCAGCAATTCATAGTCGGCAATCGCCTCGTCGCCGGCCGCGCGGAAGCGCTCGCGCAGCCGCTCGCGGTGGCCAGTGTAGTGCGGCGGGTTGGCCTTGCCGTCCTGAACGTCGCCCATGGTCGATTCCGTGATGGAGCCAAGCCAGCCTAACAGATTTGACGAGAAAACGTCTCCGCAAAACATGTCCCAACGCAGACCACCGTGTCTGCATCTGCAACATAAGTGTTACGTAGATCTGACAAGGTACTTCTGTCTTCGGGGTGGCCCGGGCATCCGCGTGACGCGTGTCGTTCCGGCGAGGGCAACCTTGCCCCTCACGTTGAGAGGCTACGGACACCACGATGCCGGCTGCGCGACTCCTGGCGAGGCGCGTGGGCGGGCGCAGTCCGGCCGTCGGTCCGGTTCCGACCCAGGACCGGCAAGGCTGCGGTGGATGTTCTGAGATCGTTCGGACACATGGCTCCGTCTCCCGAGGCCGTCCGGCGTCGACATACACGCTTCGGCCCCGCACGCCAGCCGGCCCAGGCGACCGTTGACCGCCACCTTAGACGGTCGGCGGGACATGTAGGTCAGCATAAAAATCCATGTATAATCCAGCTTGCCATATAGGGGGACTCCACGGCGAAATCGTTCTATAAATGCCGAAATTCCCAATAAAATACTGAACTAATACGCACTAACATTGCGAAAAAAGAATATAATAATAGTAACTGTCAACTTCAGAAATATAACTACTAATATATACGATTCATATGCGCAAACACGTATTGATAGAATCCATGATTGGCTCATTTCAAAATAACTTAGCCGCATATACTTTTATCGTTGTAAATATGCAACATGTATTTTTCATCCGACTTTATGACAATGACTCGGTAATTATGACATTGAATGTCATATGTCGAACGTCCATCACGGCGGCGTGAGAGCTACGAAGCAGGCCTCACTGCCGCGTTGAGGCAATCGGGCTGGGGTGGCCGGACGGCAACGCGGTAGCACATGGGAATCGGCCGGCCGACCAACGGCAATCCACCGTTGTTGGCCGCAAAAGGTTCCTCTTGATCCTTTGGAGACCGCGAAATGAATATGAAAACGCTGCTCGGCACCGCTGCTGGCCTGATGGTCGTTTCCGGGGCCTATGCGGCCGATCTGCCGGGCGAGGCCGCGCCGGCTGCCGTCGACTACGTCAAGGTCTGCGACACCTACGGCAAGGGGTTCTTCTACATCCCCGGCACCGAAACCTGCCTGAGCATCGGCGGCCGCGTTCGCGCTCGCGTGGTCTACTCCGACGGCAACTCGATCAGCGGCGTAACCGGCGCGGATACCGACACCGTTGTGCTCAAGACGGACAGCCGCATCTTCTTCGATGCCCGCACGGCGTCGGACCTCGGAACCGTCCGTTCCTACTACCGCATCAAGGCGGACAACGCGGACGGCAGCGTCGTGGCCGACGAAATGTTCGTCCAGGTCGGCTACGTGACCGCCGGCAAGTTTGCCAACGCCTATAGCGATGTGTTCTACGGCGACACCGGCGCCATCTTCGGCGCCTTTGATCAGAGCGCCACCGGCGCTCAGGTCCTGGTGGACAAGCTCGGTTCCGGCTTCTATGTCGGCGCCGGCGTCATGACCTCTCATACCGACAGCGACTGGGACAACACCGCCGCCAAGGACAAGTGGAATTCGACCGTTTGGTCGACGGGCGGCAGCACCGAACTGATGTATATCGGTCGGCTCGGCATCGCCGATCAGTCCTGGGGCAAAGCCGATTTGTCGGCCTTCTATCAGGCGTTCAACGGCGGCAGCAACGACAACTGGGGCGCCAAGGCGACCGCCGACCTCAAGCTGGTCGACAAGCTGAGCACCCGCCTGGTCGGCATCTATGAAGACTTCGGCAACGTGAATGACAGCTATCTCGGCGCCGCCGCCGCCCTGAAGTATCAGGCGACCGACGAACTGGCGGTTTATGCCGGCGTCGGCGCGGCCCTCTGGGACACGGCCGACGAGGCCTACAAGGCCCAGATCGGCGTCGACTACGCCTTCACCAAGGACCTCATCCTGACCGCCGAGGCGAACTACACCAGCGAAGGCGGCTGGGGCAAGCAGGCCGATTTCGGCCCTGGCACGGGCGGTACCGCCGATGATTCCTGGTCGGGCATGCTGAAGCTGACCCGCAACTGGTAAATCGTCTCTCGCAAATCTGGGAAAGGCCCGGCCAGTCCGGGCCTTTCTTCTTTTTCTGGTCAGAAGGCGGCAATCGCCGCATCGAGCGCCGCCCGTTCCCGATCGGCCTTCGCCTGCTCGTCCGCGCGGACGGCTTCGGCCTCCTCGATGGCCTTCTCGCTACGGGCCAGCTTGCCGATGTAGGACTTGGCGCTGTCGGAGGTTTCCGGCAAGGCGCCAAGGTTGGCGCGGATGCGCTCCTGCTCGCCGGACTGGCGCGCGACAACCTGCTCGACCCGCGCGATCGCCCGCTCGGCGTTGGCGACACGCGCCTTGATGGCAGCGATTTCCTTCAGCTTCTCCGCCACCGCCGGATCGATGTCGCGGGTCGAGGCGTAGAACAGCAGCGTGTCGGCGTCACTGTCAACGAGGTGGACCGCCTCGGCATCGGTGCGCGCTTCCGTCACTCTGATGTCCTTGGTCGCACCCGCCGAAACGCCCGTTCGCACGCGCAGCCGGCCGGGTTCATCGGAGACCACCTCGCCGTCGGTGGTTACCTCGGTGCCGGTGATGCGGGCATGATCGATCATCACCGTGCGCGCCTCATCCTTCGGCGCGGCGAGATGATAGACGGTGGTCCAGACGAGTGACCGCTTGACGCTCAAGACGCCGTCGCGGCCGGAAAGGCCGATGATGGTTTCCTTGTGATCCTGCTCGCTGGTGATGCGCGTCTTCGGATCGGCGGCAAAGGCGGCGAAGCGCTTTTCGCCCGGAGGAATGCCGGCAACCTGCGCATCGCCGAGATAGCCGTCCGCCCCGTAGACGGTGAAGATGCCGGGCGGCACGCTTTTGCCGGTGGTGTTGGACAAGAAGACCGCCGCCTGTGGCGCGGTGCCACTACCGTCCCGCCATAGCGAAACAAGGTCGGCATCGAGATCGGCGTCGATGATCGGCACGGTCAGCGTCGCCCCCGCCTTCAGCGTCACCGGCTGCGGCAGCGTGAAGGCGACGCCAATGTCACCTTCGACGGAGACAGCCTCCGGGCCCCGCGACGGTTCGGCCGGCGCCGGCATGGCCTGGGCTCGCAGTGCCATCGCCATGGGCGGCGCCTCGCCGGGCAGATCCGCTTCCCCTGGCATATCATACATCTCTTCAAGCGCGCCGCCGGCCGGCGCACCATCGACCAGCAGGTCGATCGTTCCACCCGGCAACAGCAGCGGCACCTCGCGCCGGTCGCGCCAGTACATGTCGACGAGCCGCTGCTTGAGCGCCACCGGATTGGCCGACGACAGAGTCAGGCGGACGTCGTTCCAGTCGTCGCCGCTGCCATTCTCGAGCACGGCCCAGCCTTGAACGCGATATTTGCCGCCCTCGGCCGGGACGATGCGGTAGGCCGCCTTCCACACCGGCGCCGCCACCACATAGGACAGCCGTACCGTTCTCTGCGCTTTCCCCGTCGTTTCGATGCCGAGCGTGCGGAAGTTGGTGTCGGCCGCCGTGCGGACGGCGGAAATCGCCGCGTCGATCCGCTGCTGCAAGGCCTTGTCGGCAAAGGTGATGTTGGCGCCCGGCCCCAGCAACACCTCGGCGAAGCTGCCGTCGTCCTGGCGCAGCGTCACCGCCGGTACCTCGATCGGCTGCCCCTCGGTGGCGCGCGGCACCTTGGCAACGCCGAGGATGAGCCCGCTCGCCTTGTGGCCGACGCCGTCATCGATGGTCGCGGCATAGCCGGTCATGGCGGCGGCGATGCTGGCGGTGGAGGCGAGATCCTCGCGCTTCAGCGGCAGGCGCTTGAAGGCTTCGGCAACGGCGTTGGCGCCGTCCAGCGTCACGGAAACGATGGTGCCCGAGGGATCGCTGACGAGAAGGCTCTTCAGCACGTCGTCGGCTTGATCGGCCGGAATTTCCAGCGCCAGACGGCTTTCGCCTTCCGCAAGGTCGACGGTGCGGACGATCTCGGCGAGGCCGCCCGACGACAACAGGACGGAACCGACCTTGTCATCGGCGGCGGCTGCGGTAAGGGCAAAAGGTGACGCCGCAGCAAGAAGCGCGGCGGCAAGCGACATCGATTTCACGTTGATCTCCCCCGAGGTTCGTTCAATGGCGCGATCCTGCCCGAGGATTGCGATGGCGCGAAGACCGACCTGTGGCGGCCTTGCGGCGTCCGGCGGGCTTATTAGGGGGAACTGCGCTTGACAGGCAGGGCCGTCGCGGCGACCTATCGCCCGACCAAACCGCGAGAGACCACGGCCCGCCATGATCCATTACAATCTGCACTGCGCCGCCTGCGGCCATGACTTCGACGACTGGTTCAGTGGCAATGCCGACTGGGAAGCGAAGAAGGCCGACTATGCCTGCCCGTCCTGCGCCGCCGCGCGGGTCGAGAAGGCGCTGATGGCGCCCAGTCTCGGCGCTGCGAAGGCGCCCTCCGCGGCCGAGCACGCCTGTAATCCGTCCGCCTGCGCCAACCCGGGGTGCCCAATGGCGGCCGGTTTCTGAGATCGTCTCAGGCGACGGTCAGGGGTGGCTTGAACAGGCCCTTCGGCGACAATGTGAACACCTCGCAGCCGCTGTCGGTGACGCCGACGGCGTGCTCGAACTGCGCCGACAGGGAGCGGTCGCGGGTGACCGCCGTCCAGCCATCGGACAGCACCTTCACGTGCGGCCGGCCGAGGTTGACCATCGGCTCGATGGTGAAGATCATGCCCGGCTTCAGCACCGGCCCCTCGCCCTTGCGGCCGTAGTGCAGGATGTTGGGCGTGTCATGGAACAGCTTGCCGACGCCGTGGCCGCAGAAGTCGCGCACCACCGAGCAGCGCTCGCTCTCGACATATCTCTGAATGGCTTCGCCGATGTCGCCGGTGGTGTTGCCCGGCCGGACGGCGGCGATGCCGCGCATCAATGATTCGTGCGTCACGTCGATCAGCCGCTCGGCGGCGCGCTTGATGGCGCCAACGCCGTACATGCGCGAGGAATCGCCGTGCCAGCCGTCGACAATGAAGGTGACGTCGATGTTGACGATGTCGCCCTCGCGCAGCGGCTTGTCGTCGGGAATGCCGTGGCAGACCACGTGATTGATCGACGTGCACACCGACTTGGTGTAGCCGCGATAGTAGATCGTGGCCGGCAGGGCGCCGTGGTCGCGACCATAGCCATAGACGAAATCGTCGATCGTCTGGGTGGTGACACCCGGCTTGACGATATCGACGAGATCATCGAGGCAAGCGGCCGTCAACTGGCAGGCCTTGCGCATGCCGTCGAAGTCGACGTCGGCGTAAAGGCGAACATCGCCGGTGTTGCGCAGCGGAGCCACCGCTGCGTCGACGTAATTGATCATCGGATCGACCAACCTGTGTCTGGCATTGGAAGCCGAACGGCTTCGCGTTTTCGTCGTCATATACCCAAGCACCGCGCCAAGTACATGGCTCCGGAGAAGCGAATTTGACGTTTGAGCGCCGTTTACAGCGACAGGCCGATCAAATGTCAAATTCAAAAGCTCCACCGGACGCCATAAGTCGCCCGCCGCTCCCTTGGCTCCAGCGCCTGTTCGGACAGGCAATCGGGCCGATGCCAATGTCGGAGCCGAGCCACTGGTCGATCAGTCTGTCAGAAATTCGAGCGGATTTCGATTCCCGCTGGCGTCACCTCGGCGTGGACCACCAGCATTTCGACGCCGGCAGCGCGCGCCGCCTGCGCCGCCACCGCGTATGTCGGGTCGACGTCGGCGGCAATCTCGAAGTGGTGGCAGTCGCCACGCTGCACCAAGTACAGGAGCACGGCGCGCGCCCCCGTTCCCACCATGGCCGCGAGCTCGCCGAGATGCTTGGCACCGCGCGCGGTGACGGCATCGGGAAACTCGGCAAGCCCCGCCTGGCGCGACAGCGTGACGGACTTCACCTCGACATAGCAGGGCGGGCGTCCCGCACCTTCGAGCAGCATGTCGACGCGGCTCCGCACCCCGTAGGCCACCTCGCGGCGTAGCGTTTGGTAGCCGGCAAGCGCGGGGATGCGACCCTCGGCGATCGCCTCGGCAGCGATCCGGTTGGCAAGGCCGGTGTCGATGCCGACCAGCGCGCCATCGGCCTCGACGAGGTGCCAGCTCCAGGCGAGCTTGCGTTTCGGATCGGCCGAGCGGGACAAGTGAACGCGGGCGCCCGGCGTCGCAAGCCCCAGCATCGAGCCGGAATTGGCGACGTGGGCGGTTACCTCCTCGCCGCTGTCGAGACGGCAGTCGGCAAGGAAGCGCTTGTAACGACGGATGAGCCGGCCGGGGACGAGCGGAGCGGGAAAGCGCATGTCGCCTTGTTCCCCACCTCGGCTGGTGCCGTCAAGGTGCGGCTTGCGCTTCCACCGGCCCAGGTGAGGCCACCGGCGGCGCCAGGCGATCGAGAATATCCTTGGCTACCGGCTTGTAGTCGTCATTGAAATGGTGGCCGCCGGGGTGGACGATCAGGCTGAAGCCCTTGTCCTTCGGTAGGCGGGTACAGGCGGTCTCGTCGTCCTCGCTGCCGTAGATGCACTGCACCTTGGCCGGCTCGATCGTCTCGAGGTCAGGCAGCGTCGACGGCCCTTTCGGATCGGTCTTGCCGCCGAGAATGCCCGACACCTGGATCTCGAACTGCCGGGCACCGGTGTAGGCAAGCAGCGAGACGAGATCGACACTGGCCTTGTGGTCATCGGGTAGCGCGGCGTAGATCGCCGGCAGCGCGTCGGCGCCGAAGGAGTAGCCGACGAGGGCCACCTTGTGGACCTTCCACTTCTTGGTATAGGCGTCGATCACCTTGACGAGGTCGGCGGCGGCATCCGCAGGATCGGTGTCGGTCCAGAAATAACGCAGCGAGTCGATGCCGACCACCGGCACACCGGCCTTGGCGAGAGAACCGCCAATTTCGGCGTCGATGTCGCGCCAGCCGCCGTCGCCGGAGTAGATGATCGCCATGGTGTCGTGCTTCGCAGCGGCAGCCAGCGCGGTGATCGGGATGCCGGCCAGCGGCGAGCCGGTGTCGTCGGTGCCGACCAACTGGTCGAACACCGCGCCTTCAAGCGTCCGGCTGGTGCCCTTCACGCTCTTGGCGGTGGCGATGGCAAACCCGGAACCGACCAGGTCGTTGACATGGGTGGCCCCGGCCGGATCGGCGTGGCGTGTCAGGTAGACGTCGATCGGATCGGGGAGGCGGCCCTTTTGCAGCTCGTAGACCCAGCCGGCGCCATCGGCCGACCGCACGTGCTTTGCCTCGCTGCACAGCTCCTTGCGAAGCGGCAGCGCGGCGTGCGGATCGACGGCGATGGTACGGCCGACCGTGGCGTCCGGCGACTGGGCGGCCAGCGCCAGCGCGAAGGTGCCGCCGAGGCCGGCCCCGGCGATCACCGGCGAATGGTAGCTGCCGACGTCCAGCAGGCGCTGGATGTTCTGGCTGACCTGCTCGACATCGGAGACGAAGTAGACGCAGTCGTCGGTGAGCTTTCTCGCCTTGGCGAAGGTGGCCGGCGTATCGATGCCGACGACGACGGCGCCACGCGCCGCAAAGCGGCGAGCCCTGACGCGGTCCCAGAAACCGTATCCGTCGGCATCCGACAACAGATAGATGAGGCCGGTCGGCTCGGCGCGCGGCGCAATCACCTCGGCGATGCCGAGTGTGTCCGTCTTGTCGATCGGCAGGTGGGGAAAGAGATAGAGGAAGGCGCCTGTCACCATGCCGGCGACCAGCAGGACACCGACCATGACGAACACTATCAGTCGCTTCATTTGGCAACGGCTCCCTTGAGACCGCCAGAGATGACGAAGGTCACGTCGGCAAGCGCCAGCAGCGGATTGAGGCCGCCGGCCACCGCCATGTAGCGCTGCTGCCAGACCGGATCGAACTTGGCCTTGAAGGCGCGCAGGCCGTAGAAATTGTAGAAGGCGTTGCCGTGCTCGAAGGCGGCACGGCCGAGCTTGTGCCACAGCGGCGCCATCGGGCTGTCGGACAGGCCGGCGAGCGGCGCCATGCCGAGGCTGAAGGTGGCAAAGCCGGCCGCCTTGAAGTGCAGCAGGACACGGGTAAACAACAGTTCCATGGTGCCGTTGGGCGACTTCGGCGTGAAACGCATCAGGTCGATGGCCGCCTGCCGACCATCGCCGGAGACCATCAGCGTCCCGAAGGCGAAGATGCGCCCTGCCCGCTTCAGGACCGCCACCGGCTGCGAGGCCACGTACTCGGGTTCGAAGGCACCCAGCGAGAAGGTCTTCTCGCGGGCCTTGCGCGCTTCCAGCCAACTCGTCGACACGGCGGCGAGCTCATCGAGGATGGCCGGCACGCCCTCCGGCGGCACCACCTCAAAGACGATGCCATCGCGCTCGGCCTTGTTGATGGCGTTGCGCAGGTTGCCGCGTCGCGTGCCCTTGATGTCAAAGGCTGCGAGATCGACCACCGCCTCCTCGCCGAGCTTGAAAGCGGACAGGCCGGCGTCAGCATACAGCGACAGGCTCTCGGCCGGCACCTGGTAGAACACGGCGCGGCCACCATGGGCGCGAGCGATCTCGATAAAGCGCCAGGCAAGTTCGCGCTGGCCCGCCTCGGTGCCAACCGGATCGCCAAGCGATATCCAGGAGCGGCCACGCTTGACGTACATCAGGAAGGCGGCGCCGTCGTCAGAGAACATGAGGTTCTTGTCGCCCATCCGCACGAGGTTGGCCGAGGCGTGGCCAGTGCCGGCGAGGATGTCGACGGCGCGGGCGACGTGGTCGGCGTTCGGCGGTTCGATGCGGCCGGACGGCAGCCGGATCAGCAGCCATACGGCGACGACGGCGGTGGCGAGCCCGATGCCGACGGCGGCGCGCAGCGAGCGCGGGGCGGCGGCCGACATCTCGAACTGCCACCAGAGATCGTGGCTGTAAGGCACTTCCTTGTAGACGAAGAACAGGATGCCGGCGGCCAGCGCCAGGATCGAGGCGATGCACAGCCACCAGGCCGGACTGAGCCGATCGTGCAGCAGCGAGGCCGGCCGGGTGTAGAGATGGCGGCTGGACACCAGCCCGACGATCAGGATGGCCAGCAGCACCGCCTCGCCGACGGCCAGTGCTTTCAGCAGGGCGAGCGGAATGGACAGCGCCGCCAGCACCAGCGTCAGCCACCACGCACCGTCAAGCCGGTGAACCAGCCCGCGGCCGGCGACGATCAGGAAGACACCGATCACCGAGCCAACGAAATGGGCACCCTCGACCAGCGGCAGCGGGATGACGGCGGTCATCAGATCGAGACGGGTATCGGCCGGCGGCGTCACGCCGGAGAACACCAGCATGGCGCCGAGCACGATGGTCAGCGTGCCGAGCATGACCGGCGTGATGCCGGATACCGCCGCCATCAGCGCCGGGCTGGCCATCGTCGCCCGCCGCGCTTCGCTGACGATCATCACCGCCACCGCCACGACGAGCGGCACCACGTAGTAGATGATGCGGTAAATGAGCAGCGCCGAGATGACGCCGTCAACGGAGAGGCGCGTGCCCAGGGCGCCGACGATAATGGTCTCGAAGATGCCGACGCCGCCCGGCAGATGGCTGAGCACCCCGGCGCCGATCGCCACCGAAAACACCGCCAGCACCATCGGGAAGGAGACGTCGCCGGCCGGCAGCAGCACGTAGAGCACGGCGGCGGCTGAGGCGACGTCCGCCGAGGTAGCGACCAGCTGCGAGAGGATGTCGCGGACATTGGGCAGCGCGACGGCCCGGCCGAACACCGTCACCGAGCCGCGCCGGACGGCGGCGAATACCAGCACCGCCGCGACGCCGGCCAGGATCATCAGGCCGATGCCGCGCACCGTGCCGCCGGGCATGCCGATCAACGACGCAAGGTCCGGCCCGGAAATGGCCAGCCCCAGGCCGGCCACGAAAGCGAGGCCAAAGCCGAAGGCCGCGGCCACATAGGCAACCACCTTGGCAATCGCCTCCGGCTCAAGGCCGAAGGGCGAATAGAAGCGATAGCGGACGGAGCCGCCGGTCAGCGGGCCGAAGCCGGCGATGTTGCCGACGGCATAGGCGCAGAAGCTCGCCAGCGTCACCAGCCGGTAAGGCAGCCGGATGCCGGCAAAATGCAGCGCGTGCACGTCGTAGACGGACAGCGCCGCGAAGCTGCCGGCGGTGAACAGCAAGGCAAGGCCGATGCGCGACCAGGAGGTCTCCTCGATGGCAACCAGGAGATCGCCGTAGACCACGTTCGACAACAGGCGCGACAGCGCCAGCACCGACAGGCCGACGATGAGAAGCGCCGCCACCGCGACGAGGGCCGGCTTCAGACGGGCGATGCGACCGGGCCGGGCGGACTCGGTGGGGGACTCGGTTGGCAATGCGGCGGGCATGATCGACCTGGAAACACTCAAAGCCGGGCGGTAGCCCTGCAATGGGCGCCTTATGTTGCGCGATTGCGTCAATCCGGCGGCGACGGCGGAAGCCGATCTTTAACTCCACGTAATGTTGGCGATTGTCTCCGGCAGCGGAATCCTCGACAACGGGGCGACGATTCCAAAGGCTCAGGCATCCATGACAGCTCCATCCCCCACCGCCGCCGTTCTGGTCATCGGCGACGAGATTCTCTCCGGCCGCACCCGCGACACCAATTCCGGTCACATTGCCGCCTTCCTCACCGAAATCGGCATCGACCTCAGGGAAATCCGCGTCGTTCCCGACGTGGAGGACCGCATCGTGGCGGCGCTCGATGCGCTGAGGGCGGCCAATACCTACGTCTTCACCACCGGCGGCATCGGGCCGACCCATGACGATATCACCGCCGATGCGGTGGCGACGGCGTTCGGCGTCGCCATTGCCCACCATCCCGATGCCATCGAGATCCTGCGCCAGCACTACGTGACGCCGGAGGAACTTACCGAGGCGCGACTGAGGATGGCGCGCATCCCGGTGGGCGCGACGCTGATCGACAATCCCGTCTCCAAGGCACCGGGCTTTCACATCGGCAACGTGTTCGTCATGGCCGGCGTACCCAAGATCATGCAGGCCATGCTGCTCAACGTCGAGAAAGAGCTCACGGGCGGCGTGCCGGTGCAGTCGGTCACCGTCGACTGTCCGTTCGGCGAGGGCGTCATCGGCACCGCGCTCGCCGATGTGGCGAAAGCGCATCCGGCCGTCTCGATCGGCAGCTACCCGATCCTCGCCGCCCGCAATTTCTCGACCAAGCTGGTGATCCGCTCGCGCGAGCCGGCAGCCCTCACGGCGGCCACGGCGGCGGTAGAAGCGATGCTGGCGACGATCGCCCGCGACAAAGCCGGGGATAGCACTCTCACCGACTATTGAAATCCGCGCCAATCGGGCATTTGAACAAACCCGACGCTTGATCAGGATGAGGATCGCCGCCATGTCCCCGCAAGACGCCCAGCCACTCGCTCCCAAGGCGTTCCCGGTTTCCTGGGATCAGTTCCACCGTGACGCCCGGGCGCTTGCCTGGCGGCTCGCCGGCCACGGCGAATGGAAGGCCATCGTCTGTATCACCCGCGGCGGCCTGGTGCCGGCGGCCATCGTGGCGCGCGAACTCAACATCCGCGTCATCGAGACGGTGGGGGTTGCCTCCTACCACGACTATACCTCGCAGGGCGAACTGCAGATCATCAAGACGGTGAGCCCCGATGTCGTCGATCTCGAAGGCGGCGAAGGCGCTGGCGTGCTGATCATCGACGACCTCGTCGACACCGGCAAGACCGCCCGCATCGTCCGCGACATGATGCCGAAGGCGCATTTCGCCACCGTCTATGCCAAGCCCAAGGGCCGGCCGCTGGTCGACACCTTCGTCACCGAGGTCAGCCAGGATACGTGGATCTACTTCCCATGGGATTTGGGTTTTGCCTTCCAGCCGCCCATTTCTCGGCAGGGCAACGACTGATCTGCTAAAAATCGATGCACCTTGTAAATGATTGATTCGCAGACTTTTAGGCCGGATTGACCTATCTGAGGTTGTCCGGCCTGAAAAGGCGCGGCCTGATTCTCGCCGCATTTTTCCCTGTTCTGAGCCTCGTCGCTGATCACCGGTAACCACTGGTGGTCCCTATGGAGGCTCGTCCGCGCTGCCAACGCGGGTCAAAACAGGATTTACTGAATGCTCCTCAAAACAAGTGCTACACGCGCTTTTTTCACGGCTGCCATGGCGGTCGCGTTTTTTCACCAGGCGGCACCAGCGCTTGCCCAATGCGGCAAGGCCTCCTGGTACGCCGAGCATGGCCGCACCGCCAGCGGCGAACACATGAAAGCCGGCGCCCGCACCGCCGCCCACCGCACCCTGCCTTTCGGCACCCTCGTCGAGGTCCAGAACCTCAGAAACGGCCGCACCGTCGTGGTGCGCATCAATGACCGCGGTCCGTTCATCAAGGGTCGGGTGATCGATCTGGCGCGCAGTGCGGCCAACGAAATCGGCATGGTGAGTTCCGGAACCGCCAGCGTCCGCCTGTCCGTGCTCAACGGCAAGGACGTTCCCGCTGCCAGAATGTGCAGCTGAACCATCTCCCCAGAGAACGGCGCTCCTTCCCTGACCGGAGCGCCGTCCCGCACCGATCCGTGGCGATCGGGGCTTGACCCGCCCGTTCCCGCCAGCAATATCGCCGGCAATGCGGACGTGGCGAAACTGGTAGACGCAAGGGACTTAAAATCCCTCGGCCTCGGTCATGCGGGTTCGAGCCCCGCCGTCCGCACCACGATCAAACCAAAACCCGATGAACAGAACAGGCCAAGGGGCATCGGTGACATTTATTGACAAAGTTTGTCACGCTTCCCATAATTGTGAGGCAAGGAAAGGGCATTTCTCAAGGCGTCAGGCTTCATCCATGTGAAGGTCAGCGGTCAATTGCAGGATCATATCCAGCAGCAGATCGGCGACGATGGCCTGTACGAGAACGCCAGCGAGTACATCCGCACGCTCATCCGTCGCGATTTGCAGAGCCGCGAGCAAGCGTGGGACACGCTCCAGAAGGAACTGGCCCCGGCTATGCGCGCTGCCGACAGTGAATTCGTGGCTGTGTCGGCCGAGGATGTCATCCGCCGCAACCAGCGGCGCTGACAATGGCCGTCTATCGCTTCTAGCCCCGTGCGGATGCCGCCCAGGACAAAATCTGGCGCGACACGCTCGACAAGTGGGGCGAGGCGCAGGCCATCGCCTGCATCACCGGACTGCATGCGCACTTGCTGCGCCTTTGCGACGAACGCCACATCTGGCGTCGACTTCCCCAAAGTCTGGCGGTTCCCTCCGATATCAAGCGGCAAGCGTATTTCAGCCGATATGAGCACCATTATGTGTTCTTCCGGGAACTCGACACCGGCGATCTCGGCGTGATGAGCATCCTACACGAGCGGATGGATCTACCTGTGCGGCTCAAGGAGGATCTGGTGGCCTTGTCGGAGAAAGGCCACCAGGCATGGCCCAAAGAACAATAGGAACCACGGCAGCGGCGGAGGCGCTGAGCCCAAACCAATCATGGTTGCCTGGCGCGGTCTACCACGTCGACACCTGATCCCTTCTCGTCACAGCCATGAATCGAGCGTCACTGCACGAGCGCACGCTCTGCCAGGCGGCGGGTCTCACGTACCGCTTCGTCCAGTGCGTGCCAACGATGCTTGTTCAATTCGATATTGAAGATCGTGCTCTTGGGGAACTCGGCCAGGGTGACGATATCGTCGAACGGCAGGTTGCCCCAGCCAACCGGCAGATGCAGGTCGCCGACGCCGAGCCCCAGCGCCTCCTGTTGCGTGTGAACCGGGATATTGTTGGTGCGCCCGAAGCTGTCGTGAATGTGCACATGCTTGGCGAGCGGAATGAGCGGGGCGACCTCTGCCATCAGATCGAGGCCGACGCTGTCGCAATGCAACGCCGCATGACTGATGTCGAGGCAGGCCCTTACGTGCGAATGGTCAAGGTCGCGCAGTTCGGCGGCCAGTTCCGATGCCGAAGCCGTGAGGCGGTTGCCCTTTTCGGCAAAGATGTTTTCCACACACAGGATCACGCCCGCCGCCCGTGCCTCGTCGCCCAGCGCCAGAAGGGTTTCGCATTCCTGGGCGCGCAACCGTTCGATCTGCGGCTTGGCGAGGTTGGGCGCACAGAAGCCGGTATGCACGACCATGTGCTCGCAACCGAGTTCGGCAGCGATCGTCAGGTGTGCCCTGGCCAGGTTCTGATGGAGCTTGAGATAGACGGGATCGCACATGAAGTTGATGCCGATGGCGGCGTGAGCGCTATAGGCGAACGGACGGCCGGTCACCGCCCGGCGCAGTTCCTCAAGGCGGGCCGGCATGACGCGACCGTCAATCACCAGTTCCATCCACAACAGCGGCAGTTCGGCGGTGTCGGTCCCCACCTGTTCAAGGCGATCCAGGCTGTCGATGATCGTCGAAGGCAGGCCGTTGGCGGATTCGGCGGAAGCCCCGACCCGGATGGTGGTAGCGGTGTTTGACATGATCTCATTCCATTGCAGGAGGTTGGATCGGCAGCGCCGACGAGAAGGCCTCGCCGGATGGACTGCCCGCTGAAAAAAGGAACGATGGGAGGCGGGCCGCTTCAGAGCCTGGTCGAAATTCGCTGGGGTGCGGCAGATAGCGACGGCTTCGAGAACCGGAGCGGAGCGAACTCCCTGTTCGTGAGCACCGGAAGCGCAGAAGACTAAGCTAAATGCCCGCCCCAGTAGAATTTCGACCAGGCTCTCAGAGCTTGCCCATGCCGGCGGCCATCACGTCATCGCGCATGATGCGGCTGGTCAGCATGAAGATCAGGAAAACCGGCAGCAGCAGGATGAGGCAGACGACCGAGGCCACCGGCACCACCAGCCCCGCGCCGGACAGGTTGATGTAGAGCCGGGTTGTCAGCGTATGGACGATGGGAGCGCCGACGATGAAGGTTCGTTCGAACTCCTCGAAGCTACCGATGAAGGACAGAAGGCCGGCGGCCAGCATGGCCGGAATACTGAGCGGGATGAGAATATGGCGGGTCACCGCAATGCGGTTCGCCCCCAGCGTCCGCGCCGCCGCGATGAGATCGGCGGGTATGGCCTCAAAGCCGCTGGCGAGGATGCGGATGGTCATCGGCAGCACACCGGCCACCTGAATGATGATGACGCCAAGCATGGTGTAAGCGAGATCCAGCTTGAGGAACACGCGCCCAAGGCCCACCGCCACGACAATGCCGGGCACGATGAGCGGCGCGAGGACGAAAATCTCCACCAGTCTCTTCAGCCCAAAGTCGTAACGCGCCAGCGCCCAGGCCGTCGGCATGGCGATGATCATGGTCGCAACGGTGACGACGACCGTGATCACCAGACTGTTGATCACCGCTGACGTCAGCGACGGATCGCTCAGGAACATGAGCCAGTGACGCGCTGTATAGCCATCTGGCAGCAGGTTCGGCGGAAACCAGCCGTCCGACACCGACCACAGCACGATGATGCCAAACGGCAGACCGAGCATGATGGAATGAATCAGCATCATCTTGAAGTCGTCGCCTTGCCTGCGCCGAAGGCTGCGGCCGTCAGCGTGTAGTAGGCAGCCAGCACGACGAAGGCTGCCAGGATCAGCACGGTTCCCATGGCATAGATCGCCATCCAGTCACCGTCGCGATAG
>JAGSYU010000195.1 GCA_018262575.1 Pseudomonadota bacterium
GGGGGCGCATGGCGGCGCGGCAGCGCATCATTCCGATCCGGCGCCAGTATAACCGCTGGGTCGCCGACGAGACGCTGGAAGACTACGCGCTGCGGTTCACCGCCAAGTCGGCGCGGCGCTGGTCGCAGCAGCGCGTCGCCCAGACGGCAATCGGCGCCATCTCCTTCCTGGCGCTGGAGGCAATCGGCGGCGCCATCACGCTCTCCTACGGCACGGTGAACGCTGTCGCCGCCATCGTGGCGGCCAGTCTCGCCATGCTCATGGTGGGCTGGCCGATTGCCCGTACGGCCGCCCGCCATGGCGTCGACATCGACCTTCTGACGCGGGGCGCCGGCTTCGGCTACATCGGTTCGACGGTCACCTCGCTGATCTACGCGAGCTTCACGTTCATCCTGTTCGCCATCGAGGCGTCGATCATGTCGACGGCGCTGGAACTTGCCCTCGGCTTGCCACTCTGGGTCGGCTATATCGTCTCGACTCTACTGGTGATTCCGCTGGTCACCCATGGCATCGCCTGGATCAGTCGCTTCCAGATCCTGACGCAGCCGATCTGGATCGTCCTCAACATCCTGCCCTTCGTCTTCATCGCCTTCTCCGACAGCGCCATCTTTTCCGATTGGGCAGCCTTTCCCGGACGGGATGGAACAACCGGCGGCTTCCAGTTCGCCGCCTTCGGCGCGGCAACCGCGGTGATCCTGGCCCTCACCGCCCAGATTGGCGAACAGGTCGACTTCCTTCGCTTCCTGCCGACACGCCTGCCGGGCTCAGGTCGGCGGCGTCTGGCGGTATTCCTCGCCGGTGCCGGCTGGGTGGTGCTCGGCGTGCCCAAGATGATTGCCGGCTCTTTCCTCGCCGTGCTTGCCCTGTCGAGTGGCGTACCCGTCGAGCACGCCGCCGAGCCGGCGCGGATGTACGCCGTCGCCTTCGGCTACGTACTGCCGGAAGGAGTATGGCTCTACCTGCTGACGGCCACCTTCGTGGTGGTGTCGCAGCTCAAGATCAACGTGATGAACGCCTATGCGGGCTCGCTCGCCTGGTCGAACTTTTTCTCGCGCCTCACCCACAGCCATCCCGGCCGCGTCGTCTGGTTGGTGTTCAACGTCGCCATCGCCCTGCTGCTGATGGAAATCGGCATCTACGCGGCGTTGGAACAGACGCTTGCCGTGTTCGCCATCGTCGCCGTCGCCTGGTTGTCGACCATTTCGGCCGACCTTCTGATCAACAAGCCGCTCGGCTTCAGCCCACCCGGTATCGAGTTCAAGCGGGCGCACCTGTGGGACGTCAATCCGGTCGGCGTCGGAGCGATGGCTGCGGCGGCGCTCGCCGGCCTTCTCGCCCATGTCGGCCTCGCCGGTCCGGTGATCGAAGCCTTTGCGCCCTTCGTGGCGCTCGCCGTCGCCTTTCTCGTTGCGCCACTGATCGCCTGGCGCACCGGGGGGCGCTTCTACCTCGCTCGCAAGCCGCGCCGGAGTTACGCCTTGGCGCCGACGCTGACCTGCTCGATCTGCCAGCACGACTTCGAGGCGGAGGACATGTCCTACTGCCCGGCCTATCAGGCGCCAATCTGTTCGCTGTGTTGCTCGCTCGATGCCCGCTGCCACGACCGCTGCAAGCCAAAGGCGCGACTGGGCGCCCAGATCCAGGCTCTGTTCGGGCGTCTGCTGCCATCGCCGCTTGTCGCCGCTGGCGACACGCGGCTTGGCCGCTACCTGATGGAACTTGGCCTTTGGGTTGCCCTGTCGGGCCTCATCATGTGGTTCGTCTACCGCCAAGTCGCCGTCGATCATCCGGACGAAGCAGCGCTGATTGGCCGGACGCTCGCCGTGGTGTTCTTCGTCTTCTCGGTGGTGATCGGCATCGTCGTCTGGTTCTTCGTGCTGGCCCGCGATTCCCGCGCCGTTGCCGAGGAGGAGAGCGCCCGCCAGACGCAGGCACTGTTCCAGGAGATTGCCGCCCACAAGCGAACCGATGCCGAGTTGCAGAAAGCCAAGGAAAAGGCCGAAGCGGCGAGCGACGCCAAGAGCCGCTATGTCATCGGACTCAGCCACGAACTGCGATCCCCGCTCAACGCCGTGCTTGGCTATGCTCAGATTCTTGAGCGCGATTCGGCCGTTGCCGGCGGACGACGCACCGCCGTCGGGGTGATTCGCCGCTCGGCCGAGCATCTGTCCGGCCTGATCGACGGTCTCCTGGATATCTCCCGCATCGAGGCCGGGCGCTTCCGCATCCGCCTGACCGACGTCCGCATCCACGATCTCCTCGACCAGATCGAGGGCATGTTCGCCTTGCAGGCCGAGGCCAAGGGGCTCTCCTTCCGGGCGAGTCGCGCTGCCGACCTGCCTGCCGTGGTGCGAGCCGACGAGAAGCGTCTGCGTCAGGTGCTGGTCAATCTCATGTCCAACGCCATCAAGTTCACCCCCCAGGGGACCGTGACGCTCACCGTCGACTACCGAAACCAGGTGGCGCGCTTCACCGTCACCGACACTGGCCTCGGCATTCCCCAAGACGATCAGGAACGCGTGTTCGAGCCGTTCGAGCGGGGACGGCATGCCACCTCCGCCAACCTACCGGGCCTCGGGCTTGGCCTTACCATCACCCGATTGCTGGTCGAGACCATGGGTGGCGATATCGCCATGACCTCGACGCTCGGCGGCGGCACCAGCTTCCGGGTCCGCTTGATGCTGGGCGCCGTGGTCGGCGCCGCCGCCGTTGACGGCGACCGGCCGGTCACCGGTTACCAAGGCCCCCGTCGCACCGTCATGGTGGTCGACGACAATGCCGAGCACCGCGACATGATGGCGGACATGCTCGCCCCCCTGGGCTTCACGGTGCTGACGGCAGACGGTGGCGATGACTGTATCGCCCAGTTGGCAACGACGCGGCCGGACATCCTTTTCGTCGACATTCGCATGCCCGGCATGAACGGCTGGCAACTCGTCGGCCGACTCAGAACGGCGGGCCTCAAGGTGCCGATCATCATGCTGTCGGCCAATATCGGCGACGGTGCTATGCCGGCGAGCGACCTCGGCCATGACGATGTACTCGGCAAACCCTTTTCGCTGGCCGACCTGCTCGACCGGCTCGGCCGCCATCTCGGCATCGCCTTCGTCGAAACCGATGACGGCGCCCCGCCGCAGCTCAGCCCGGCGCCAGCCAGTCATCCGGTGGCGCTTTCCGCCACCGACGTCGCGGAACTGAAATCGCTCGCCGCCATCGGCTACGTGCGTGGGCTCGAGGGTAAACTCGCCGCGCTCGCCGGAACGGATGCCGATCCGGTCGCCCTGGCGACGCTCAGCGCCCACCTGAGCACCTTCGATCTCGCCCGCTTCACGACTGCCCTCGAGGATATGACACCGTCATGACCCAGACCCGCGACACCGTGCTTGTCGTCGATGACAGTCCTGAGACCCTCGGTTTCCTCACCGAGGCCATGGAGGCCGAGGGCGTCACCATACTGGTCGCCACCTCCGGCCGGCAGGCGCTGGCCATCGCCGGCCGCGTGACGCCGGACGTCGTGCTGATGGACGCGGTGATGCCGGAGATGGATGGCTTCGACGCCTGTCGGTCGCTGAAGGCCATGCCGGCGCTCGCCCACGTGCCGGTGATCTTCATGACCGGGCTCAGCGAGACTGAGCACATCGTCCGCGGTCTCGCCTCCGGAGGCGTCGACTATCTCACCAAGCCGATCGATCTCAACGAGCTCAAGGCACGCATCCGCGTTCACCTCGCCAATGCCCGTGCCAACCTGTCGGCGCAGACGGCACTCGACGCGGCGGGACGACACCTTGTGGCATTGGACGCCGATGGCCGCATCGTCTGGGCGACACCTCAGGCGAGCCGACTGATCGAAGCGCTGGGCATTGCCGGAGCGATCGAAACAGCGGCGGTAGTCGGTGGCGGACCGCTGGAAGTTGCGGTCCCGGATGCCTTACCGCTCATCCTCGCACCTATAGGCGCTGCCGGGCCGGGCGAGCGCCTCTACCGGCTCGCCCGCAGCGAGGCGGGCGAGGCCGATCTCCTGAGGTCGCATTTTGGTCTCACGGCGCGCGAGGGCGAGGTGTTGCTCTGGATCGGCCGCGGCAAGGCCAACCGGGACATCGGCGAGATCCTTGGCCTGTCGCCGCGCACCGTCAACAAGCATCTCGAGCAGATCTACGCCAAGCTCGGTGTCGAGAACCGAGCCTCGGCGGCCTTGAAGGCGGCCGATGCCCTCCGGGAGAGGTGAGCAGTCGGCATCGGCACCTCGATGGGCACAGGGAACGACAAGCCTCCCTAAGTCGTTGTTATCGCGCAAGCCCTTCACGACGAAAAGCTAGCAACTTTCCAGATACATCCCCTAGCTCACCGTCGGTGAAATCGCTAGAGTGCCGCCGTCAATTCAGGAGGATCGCCGAGCGTGGCCAATCGTCAGCACAGGGTGCACCGGAGCAGCATGTCCCGCCGGTCGAAGGGCCACGACTATCTCGGATGGGCATTGGTGACGATGGCGCTTCTGGCGCCGCTCCCCATGGGGGGCATCCGGGCGTTCTTCGCCATGCTCTACGCAGTCGTCGTCGCCGTGATGGGCTTGTTTTACGCTGTCGGCCTGTATCGTGGCCACGTTCGGCCGCGCCTGCCGCTATCGGCCTTTGCCGTCCCGGTGATCCTGTTCGGTCTGGTGATCGTCTGGCTTCTGACCTCGCTTCTGCCGCTCGGCGTCGCCGCCGCGCCCGAATGGGCGGCGTTATCGCCGCTGGTGGCCGACGTCACCGGCCGCATCACCATCGGCCCTGGTGCCACCTTCGACATGCTGGTGCGTTACCTGACCTATGCACTGTTCTTCATCCTCGCGCTGCAGGTAGCCGTCGAAAAGCAGAGAGCAAAGGCGCTGTTCCGCGTGGTCTACTGGGGAATCGCTGCTCATGCGCTCCTTGCTTTGGCCTCGCTCGTCTTCTTTGGCGACGTCCTGCTGTTCTTGCCCAAAGACGCCTATAACGGCGATGCCACCGGAGCTTTTGTCAACCGTAACAGCTTCGCCACCTTCGCCGCGTTCGGCGCCATCATGGGCGTGGCACTGATTTTCGGAGACACCGAGGAGGACGGCATACGTTCGCGGCTGAGCCGCCCCCTTATCCAGTTGGGCTTTCATGTCGCCCCGCTCGCCCTGATCGCCCTCGCCCTCGTCTACTCGCATTCGCGCATGGGCATGTTCGTTGCCGCGCTGGGCGCCGGCGTCGTAGCGCTGATCGCCGTCTTCAGGTCGACGGGCCTGCGCCGCATCCTTGCCGGTCTGCTGATTGTCACCGGTCTCGTTTCCGGCGCAGTGCTTGCCAACACCGGTGGTATCCTGTTCGACCGCATGGCGACGGTCGATCGCGACGCCGATGTCCGGCTCGCTGTCTACGAGCAGACGCTCGGCCTCATCGCGGCTCGACCGTTGACCGGCTATGGTGGCGGGACCTACGAGGATGCCTTTCGGGCGGTCAAGACCGACCCGATCAGTCCTGACGTAACCTTCGACGCCGCTCATAATCTCTATCTCGAGCTGGCTGCAGAACTTGGCATTCCCGCCACGATCGCCGTGGTGTTGTCGGTGCTGCTGCTGGCCGGCACGACGGCCGTCGCCGCCGTACGGCGACCGCAGAACTGGATGATTCCGGCGGCCGCCACCGCCGTCGTACTGGCCGGCAGCGTCCATTCTCTGGTCGACTTCAGCCTGCAGATTCCTGCGATCGTCCTGATGATGCTGCTGATTCTCGCCCTCGGCTTCGCCCAGAGCCGCCCGGCCCAGCCTGCGGGATGACTGGAGAGATCGGTCGGAGGCCCGAC